>NZ_JAERWM010000011.1:0-378306 GCF_016918125.1 Aeromicrobium sp. YIM 150415
GGGACCGTGGCTCCGAACTCGCCGAGTACGCCCGAATCCAGACCGCTCTGGACATGCGGGTCTACTTCTGCGATCCCCGCTCACCCTGGCAACGCGGATCGAACGAGAACACCAACCGGCTCCTACGACACTGGTTCCCCAAAGGTGCCGACCTCTCGACCTTCACCGCCGAGGACCTCCGCAACGCC
This sequence comes from Aeromicrobium sp. YIM 150415, assembly GCF_016918125.1. Classification (NCBI taxonomy): domain Bacteria; kingdom Bacillati; phylum Actinomycetota; class Actinomycetes; order Propionibacteriales; family Nocardioidaceae; genus Aeromicrobium; species Aeromicrobium sp. YIM 150415. The sequence continues at coordinate 189 of NZ_JAERWM010000011.1, forward strand.
CAGGACAGCCTGAACGCACGTCCCCGACCTACCCTTGACCTCGACACCCCAGCCACCCGGCTGAACAGGCTCCTCACCCAGGCAGCCTGACCACCCGTTGCTTCGACCACTAGAACCAGCCACCATCGAGGGGTGCGTAAGCCACCGCCCCGCCACCACGACATGGGGTTGATTCTGGTGTCAGCGGCGACACGCGCCGAGCGAATCGTGGTTCTGTCAGTGGGCGCTCCTACCCTGAGAGCAGGAGGTCATCATGACGAACGCGATGCTGACGATCGAGATCCTCGAGACAGCGGGTGAGGCCGCGCGCTGCCCGTGGTGCGAGCGCGGCGGAGCCCTGTTCGACACCCTCAGCGCCGATCATCTGGGAGTCGAGTGCCGCTGGTGTGACTTCGCCGATCTGGAGGAGATCGCCGCCCTGGTCTGAGAGCCCTCAGTGCTCATGCTCGTGTCCCTCGGCATGGGGGATCGGACCAGGTGACTGGCCGGGCTCGACGACCATGAACTGCCCCATCATGCCGTCGTCCTCGTGTCGCAGGGTGTGGCAGTGGAACATGTACGGCCACTCGGTGCTCGTGTGGTGACCGAAGCGCATGATGAGCCGGACCGGTTCGCTCTGCCGTAGCCAGACGGTGTCCTTCCAGCCACGTAGGTGGGACGGGGGCTCGCGACCGTCGATGTCGAGCACCTGGAACTGCACGTCGTGCACATGGAAGTTATGCGATCCGCCGTCGGTATTGGTGACGGTCCAGATCTCGGTCGCCCCCGCCTCCACCACCTCGTCCACCCGTTCCATGTCCATCTCGAGGCCGTTGATGGTGGAGTCGGAGAGCCGGAACGACCGTTCCTCGGAGGCATCCTCCGGGTCGAGGCGCGGCACCTCCGCGAGCTGGTCGGGGACCCTCGGCGAGGGGTCGAGCTGCTCGGCCGCCCGGAACTCGATGATGTCCAAGCGGTCCTGTCCGCCCGCGAAGACGTTGCCGGTGTCGCTGGGGTCGCTGCGCAGCACGACGCGTTCACCCGGCTCGAAGCGCACGACGATCTCGCCACGTTCGCCCGGTGAGAGCTGGAGTGCGTCCATCGCGACAGGGGCCTCCAACAGCCCGCCGTCGGTGCCGATGAGGTCGAAGTCCCGCCCATCGGCGAAGGTGAAGGTGAAGGGTCTCGCATTCGCGCCGTTGAGCAGACGCAACCGGACCGCCTCGGTGGTCACATCGGCGTAGGGCCCGGGCGTGCCGTTGACGACGATCGTCTCACCGATCACCCCCGCCGACGCGAAGAAGGACTCGCTCATGTCGAGTTCGCTGTCATCGTCGAGGTTCTTGTCCTGCACGATGAGCGGAAGGTCGTCGACGCCGTAGTCGCGCGGGAGATCGAGCTCGGCCTCCAGCGGGTCGTCGATGATGAACATGCCCGCGAGCCCCCGGTAGACGTGGTCGGCCGTCGCCCCGTGCAGATGAGGGTGGTACCAGAGGGTCGACGCCGGTTGATCGATCGTCCAGGTCGGCGACCATACGTTCCCGGGTTCGATCAGCTGATGGGGACCGCCGTCCATCTCGGCGGGCAGGTGCATGCCGTGCCAGTGGAGTGTGGAGGTTTCGGGGAGGTCGTTGCGGACCCGCATTGCGACGGTCTCGCCTCGTTCGGCGCGCAGGGTGGGGCCGAGCAGCTCCCCATTGACTCCCCAGGTGGGAGTCAGGTGATCGGCACCGAGATCGCTCGTGCCGCTCTGTAAGCGCAGATCGAAGGTGCGGACGTCCCCGTCGACACGGGATTCGGCCAGCGGGGGAATGGCCAGGGCTCGGTCGAAGTCGACGTCGCCCACCGTGTCGAGAGGGGCTCGAACGAAGGCGATGGCGATCCAGGCCGCGAAGGCTCCGATCGCGAGCACGCCCAGGCCGAGGACGACGACGAGAAACTTCATGGAGGCACGCATGGCACCACCTTCGATGGCGAGAGACTGGAATGACAGTCGATTACGGGGTATTTCAGGGACCGTTCAGGGCGCACCCCGAGACAGTTCCTCGGTGGCGGGCCCAGAGGTGCTGCGCCACGATGGGTTCATGGGTGTGGACAGGTGGGAGCGCGAGGTCACCGAGTTCTGGGCGATGGCTGAGCGAGACGACCCAGGAGCCACCCTCACGATGATGGAGATGCTGGTGGCGCGGCGGCCGGAGGGCGATCCGATCGCGTTGTACGAGCTCGCCTCGGTGCACGACTTCCTCGACCGACCCGCCGATGCGGTGCCGCTCTACCGGCAGGCGCTCACCGGCGGCCTCGACGTCGAACGGGAGCAACGAGCATCGGTGCAGTTGGCGAGCTCGCTGCGGGTCCTGGGCCGGACGGACGAGGCGGTCGGCGTGCTCACCCGGCTGGAGCCTTCGCCGGTGGTCGGCGGCGCCCGTGACGCTTTTCTCGCGCTCGCCCTGCATGACCAAGGGCGCGGCGGCGAGGCCCTGCGTGTGGCGCTGCACGCCCTTGCACCGACGCTGCCGGAGTACGGTGCGGCGATCGAGCGCTACGCCGACGCCCTCGTCGACGACTGAGCCTGCCCGCCCCTCCCCACCAGGGCCGCTGCCGCGACCAGCGCGGCGCCACCCACGAGCAGGGCGAGCGACGGCGACATGGCGTCCGACAGCGCGCCGAGGACGATGCCGGCTCCGGCGGCCGACCCCAGGAAGGCCATCGAGGTGACGGACAGGGCCGTCCCACGGTGCGCGTCGTCGACCCGCGCGTGTACGAGCGAGTTGTACGCGGCGCCGAAGGCGGTGTGGACGAGGTAGGCGATCCAGAAGCCGATGATGAGCACGGTCGGTCCCGTGGCGAGTGCCATCGTCACCAGTCCGAGGCCCTCGACGAGGATCAGGACGACGGCGACGGCCGCCGCTCGCCGATGTCGCAGCACTTGTGAGGCCACCAGGGCGCCGAGGGAACCGAGGCCCCAGGCGACCGCCGTCACCACCCCCATCGCGGTGCCTGCCGTCGCGGGGTCCGCACTGAACTCGTCCAGGCGGACCGGCATCAGCAGCTCCAGCGCGCTCACCCCGACGGCCACGAAGAGCATCGCGACCGCCAGCGTCCGGAGGGCCGGTCCCGCGACGAGTCGCAGGCCGCCGCCGAGGGCCTCCCGCCAGCCTGTCGGGGGAGCGGCGCGGGTGAGGGGCGCGCGTTCCATCACCAGGCAGGCGGTGAGTACCTGTGCCGTGACGAGCACCATCGCCGCGGCATAGGGCACGGCGAGGGTGGTGGCGGGTGCCCAGGGGGCGAGCCAGAGCAGGCCGGCGCTCGCCAGTGAGCCGGCGGCGATCGATCCGCTGATGACACCGCCCGCCGAGGCCAGGGAGCTGGGAACTCTGTCGGCTGCACCGCGGGCGTTCTCGGCGTCCACGAACCAGGCTTCCAGCGGCCCGCTGTCGAGGGCGCGGAAGAGCCCGGAGACGGCCCAGGCGACGGCGAAGGCGATGACCGAGTGGGCGGCGAGTTGGAGGCCGTAGGCGATGATCGCGACGACACCCGAGAGCACGAAGACCGGCCGCCGCCCCCACGAGTCGGTGAGCACCCCGCTCGGCACCTCCATCACCAGGACGACGATTCCCTGGGCGGCGGTCACGGCGCCGACCTCGGTGACGCTCAGACCCCGTGAGAGCGGCAGCAGCAGGGCGACCGGGATGATGAGCCCGGTCGCCGACCAGCGCAGGGCCAGGAGGACGAGGAACCGGGAGCGGACGCTCATCGCGGAGTCGGGCGCACGGCGACCAGGTGGAGTGCCATCTCGTGCTCACCGCCGCGATCGGCGTAGCGCCCGACGACCTCGTGCAGGTCGCGCAGGAGGTCGTCCAGCTCGGCGCGGTCGAGCCGCAGCCGGTAGTCCGATTGATCGAACAGTGCCGTGGGGTCGCTCTCGGCCGCCTCCAGCTGGGCGAGGAGATGCGAACGTTGGACTCCGGCGACGACGTTCATCGCGGCATGTCCCTCATCGGTATCGCGGAGCGAGGACAGCAATGACGTGGTCTCGTGGACTGCTCGCCAGCGGCGCTCGCGGCTGTCGCGAGAGGCGTCGTCGGTGACGAAGCCGTAACGCGCGAGCTGGCGTAGGTGATAGGACAGGGATCCGCTCGACTCGCCCAGGGCCCGGGCCAGTTCGCTCGCCGTCGCCGGGCCGTGCGCCCGCAGCTCCCCGAGGGCCTCCAATCGCAACGGATGGGCCAGGGCCTTGAGGGTGTCTACGTCCTCGATCCGCCGCTCACGCATTTTACAAAGATAACTTTGCAAAAGTATGTTGGCAATAAGCGGGCTCGGCTCGGCCCTTCATCGCTTTCTCAGTCGTGCTGTCTATGCTCAGCGAGTGAATCTGAGCACTGCGCTGGCGGCGTCCTCGAACACTCCGGGGGTGGAGGATGTGGACGGCCTCGCCGGCTTCATGGTCGATCTGATGGATCGTCTCGGCCTCTTCGGAGCCGCGATCGCAGTCGGTCTGGACAACCTCTTCCCGCCCATCCCGAGCGAGATCGTGCTGCCGATGGCGGGTTTCGCCGCCAGCATGGGCACGTTCTCGCTCGCGGGAGCGCTCTTCGCCACGACGGCGGGATCGGTCATCGGCGCGTGCCTGCTGTACTGGCTCGGCCGGATGTTCGGGAGGGAACGTACGGCCTGGGTGTTCGTGCACACGCCGCTGCTCAAGCTCAGCGACCTGGAGATGACCGAGCGCTGGTTCGCCAAGCACGGCACCAAGGCGGTGTTCTTCGGGCGGATGGTGCCCATCTTCCGCAGCCTCATCTCGCTGCCCGCCGGTGTGGAGCGGATGCGGTTCTGGCTGTTCTTCGTTCTGACGACGATCGGCAGCCTGATCTGGAACTCGATCTTCGTGGTCGCCGGCTACTCGCTCGGCGAGCAGTGGCATCGCATCGAGCCGTATGCCGATTGGTTCCAGCGGCTCGTGATCCTCGCCGTGCTCGTGGTGGTGTGCTGGTTCGTGGTCGTCCGCGTCCGGGAGATCTACCGCAACCGCCGCGACCGCCCGGCCTGAACATCTTGGTTCAGACGCGTCAGGACTCGCCGAGGTAGAAGGCCGTGGTGCGCTGCTCGGCCCCTCGGGCCTGCTCCTCGCTCGTGCCCGCCTCAACGGCGGCATCGGCCCATCGGGTGCTGCTGGCCCGCATGAAGGGAGCCAGGGCCGCGGGGTCGGCAGTCGCTGCGTCCTGGGCCGGACTCGATCCGTCTCGCAGGTGCATCGCCAGGCCGAGGAAAGACAGATCCCAGCCGACGCCGGTGGCTCCTGGACCGTAGGTGTCCCAGAAGGAGCGGTCCTCGCCACCGGCGGTGTGAGTGAGGGTGAGTCGCGCTCGGTCGCCGCCATCGGCCTCGATCGCGACCTCGACCCAGGAGATGGCGCCGGCGAACTCCCAGGTGAGGCTGAAGCCGTTCGGCGGATCGCAGGCGGTGATCGTGCCGCTGGCATTGCCCTGGATCTGATAGCGCCCGTCGAGTTCAAGGTCGCCCGACACCGGGGCGAACCAGCGGGGAAGCCGCTCGGTGTCGGTGCAGGCGTCCCAGAGGTCCTCGACCGTGGTAGCGAAGGACTGGCTGATCTGGACCACGGTGCGCATCGCATCGCTGCTCTCGGTCACGGTGACGCCGCGCCGGACGGCGTCGATCTGGTCGTCGGGTGTCATGAGGACTCCTCTCGCCGGGCGCGCTTGCCCCGGGCGATCTCGGTTTCGAGGGCCGCGAAGCGCGGCCCTCAGAAGTGGCGGAAGCGGTCGATCCAGTCGTCGGCCTCCCGTAGCGCGTCGGCCTCGACCGCGTAGAGGCGGCGGGTGCCCTCGGCCCGGCTGGTCGCGAAGCCGTGCTCCCGCAGCACGCGCAGGTGGCGGGAGACGGCCGGCTGGGTGATGCCGAACTCGGCTCGGACGACCTCGGTGAGCTCGCCTGCCGGCCGCTCGCCATCGGCGAGGAGTTCCAGCAGCCGGCGGCGGACCGGGTCGCCGAGGATATCGAGTGCGTGCACATCGACAGTAGATCAGTCATCAGTTATATAAGTCAAGAATGATGTTCTGCGGAGTGCGCTGCGCCCACCCCCGGGAAGGTCCTACAGTGGCGAATATGACTGCTTCGCTGCCCACGACTCCCACCCAGCTCTACATCGGCGGCACGTGGCGCGACGCCGAGAACGGTGCCACCCTCGCGGTCGAGAATCCCGCGACCGGCGACGCGCTCACCCGCGTCGCCGATGCCTCGGTCGCCGACGGGCGCGCGGCACTCGACGCCGCGGTCGCCGCGCAGGCCGACTGGGCCGCCACCGCACCCCGTGATCGCGGCGAGATCCTCCGCAAGGCCTTCGAGCTCATCACCGAGCGCACCGAGGAGCTCGCTCTGCTGATGACCCTGGAGATGGGCAAGCCGCTGAAGGAGAGCCGCGCCGAGATCGCCTACGGGGCCGAGTTCTTCCGGTGGTTCGCCGAGGAGTCGGTGCGGATCGCCGGCCGCTACTCGGTCGCCCCCAACGGCGCCACCCGGCTGCTCACCATGAAGCAGCCGGTGGGCCCGTGCCTGATGATCACCCCCTGGAACTTCCCCCTCGCGATGGGCACCCGCAAGATCGGTCCGGCGATCGCGGCCGGATGCACGATGGTCGTCAAGCCCGCGAGCCTGACGCCGCTGACGATGCTCTGGCTCGCCTCTGTGCTGGAGGAGGCCGGGCTGCCCGGAGGGGTGCTCAATGTCGTCACCACGTCAAGCACCGGACAGGTGATGGAGCCCATCATCCGAGATCCTCGGCTGCGCAAGCTCACCTTCACCGGGTCCACCGAGGTCGGCCGGTCGCTCATCGAGCAGAGCGCCGAGGGAGTCCTGCGGGTCTCGATGGAGCTCGGCGGCAATGCCCCCTTCCTCGTCTTCGAGGACGCCGACCTCGACAAGGCCGTCGACGGCGCCATGCTCGCCAAGATGCGCAATATCGGCGAGGCATGCACCGCGGCCAACCGGTTCCTGGTCCACGAGTCGGTCGCCGACGAGTTCGGCCGCCGTCTCGCCGAGCGCATGTCCTCGCTCTCGGTGGGCGACGGCACCGGAGACTCGATCGACGTCGGGCCCCTCGTGGAGGAGAAGCAGCGCGACAAGGTCTCCGAGCTGGTCGAGGACGCCAAGACCAAGGGCGCCCAGGTGCTGACCGGCGGCGAGGTCCCCGGCGGCGCGGGCTGGTTCTACCCGCCGACCGTGCTTGCCGAGCTGACGCGCGAGACCAAGATCTGGTCGGAGGAGATCTTCGGCCCGGTGGCGCCGATCTTCACCTTCACCGACGATGACGAGGCCGTCGCGATGGCCAATGACACCGAGTACGGTCTCGTGTCCTATCTGTTCACCGAGAACCTCTCCCGCGCGATGCTCGTCTCGGAGCGCCTGGAGACCGGGATGGTCGGTGTGAACCAGGGGGTCGTGTCGAATCCCGCCGCGCCCTTCGGCGGTATGAAGGCCTCGGGCTTCGGTCGCGAGGGCGGCGACGAGGGCATCGAGGAGTACCTCGAGACCAAGTACGTCGGCCTCGCCCTCTAGGACCCTCCGGGTCCAGCTTTTGCCGGGTTATGGCCCTTCTGACCCACTCTCAGGGGCCATAGCCCGGCAAAAGTCGAGCGGTAGCGTCGTGGTCAGCGGGTGACGCGGACACGGGCGATGCGGTGCCCGTCCACTTCGACGACCTCGATGACGTGCTCGCCGGCCGTCACCGTGTCACCCACCTCGGCGGCGCGTCCCAGCTGCACGAGCACGTAGCCGGCGACCGTCTCGTAGTCGCCGCTGTCGGGGAGCTCGACTCCGGTCTCGTCGGCGAAGTCCTCGATATTGAGCGCGCCCTCGACGGTGCGATCGCCCTCGATATCGGCGTCCTCGTCGTCGTGCTCGTCCTCGATCTCGCCGACCAGCTCCTCGACGAGATCCTCCAGGGTGACGATGCCGTCGGTGCCGCCGTACTCGTCGATGACGACCGCGATGTGCACGCGGCTCTGACGCATCATCGACATGGTGGGCAGCAGCGGATTGGTGGCCGGGACGACCACGATCTCGCGCACGAGATCGCCGATCAGCACCTCCTCGGCCCCCGGCCGCTGCTGGGCGGCGAACAGGTCGCGGACGTGCACGAAGCCGATGACGTCGTCGAAGTCCTCGCCGGTCACCGGATAGCGCGAGTACGGCTGCTCGGCGATCGTGGCGACCGTCTCGTCGAGGGTGGAGTCGCGGGACAGGAAGGCGACATCGGGGCGGGGCTGCATCACCTCCGCGACGGAGCGATCGGCGGCGCTGAACACGTCGTGCAGGATGCGGCGCTCGTCATCGGGCAGCCCCTCGTGCGTGATGACGAGCTCCCGCAGCTCCTCCTCGGTCATCTCCTCGTTGGTGGCTCGCGGATCGCCGCCGAGCAGCCGGACCACCGCATTGGTCGAGATCGAGAGCAGCCAGATGACCGGTCGCATGAGCCGCGCGAAGCGATCCAGCGGCGGTCCCGTGATCAGTGCGAGACCGGTCGACTTCTGCAACGCGAACCGCTTGGGGACCAGCTCGCCGAAGACCAGCGACAGATAGGCGATGAGCAGGGTGAGGGCGATGAGCGCGACACTGCCGGATACCCCGGCGGAGAGGCCGAGATCCTCCAGATAGGGGGCAACATCCGGGGCGATGGTCGACGCACCGTAGGCGGCGGAGAAGAACCCGGCGACGGTGACGCCGATCTGCACTGCCGCGAGAAAGCGGTTCGGGTCGCGCGCGACCGCGGCGACGCGTGCGCCCCGTCCACCACGGCGATCGAGCTGGTCGATCTGGCTCTCACGCAGGGAGACGAAGGCGATCTCGGTGCCGGCGAAGACACCGCCGATGAGGATGAAGAGCGCGACCAAGCCGACATTGGCGAGGGTTCCGAGATCCATCCCTCACCGACTCTCGAGGGATGGACGGGGACTTCGAGGCTTCATGTCCTTATCGAACGCGACTCGACCGGCTCCCGCAAGCGTCACGGGCGCGGTAGCGTCGGTCCATGGCTCAACGCATCGTCGTGCGGCTCGCGGTCACCGTGAACGCTCCCCTCGAGCAGGTGTGGGAACGGGTGACGTCTCCGGCGGGCATCAACGACGAGCTCGCGCCGATCCTCTCGATGGGGATGCCCCGCGATCACCGCGATGCGACCGTGGCGACCGTGCCGGTGGGGGTCCCGCTGGGCAAGGCGTGGCTCCGGCTCGGCGGGATCGTGCCCATCGACTATGACGACCTGACGATCGCCGAGCTCGATCCGCCGCACGGATTCCACGAGCGCTCGTCGATGCTGGTGGCACGCGTATGGGAACACCGTCGCCAGCTCGCGAGGGTCGGTGAGAGACGGACGCTCGTCACCGATGAGCTGACGATCGAGCCGCGGCTTCCCGTGCCGGCTCGTGTGCCGCGCACGATCGTGCCCTTCCTCTTCCGGCACCGGCACCGCCGGCTCGCGGCGCACTTCGCCGGCGCGGGGACCGGAGGGTGACGTGATCTCCTTGTCCGAGACGCCGCGACTGGTCGAGCCCACGACGGCCGTCCGGGTGTCCTATCTGACCGGTGAGCAGGCCGACATGCGGTCACGCGGAGCCGACACCTCCTGGCTGGCCGCTGCGAGCACCGACTTCGAGGCCTTCGTGGCCGATCGCGTCGGGGTGCGCGAACGATGGGGAGTTCCGTCGACGCTGTTCTGGTTCGTGTCCGGCGAGCACTATCTCGGCAGCCTCGTCGTGCGTCACCGGCTCACCGAGGACGAGGGCGGTGGTCACATCGGCTATCACGTGGTCCAACCGTGGCAGCGCCAGGGGCATGCGACGCGCATGCTCGCCCAGGGCCTCGTCGTCGCCCGTTCGCTCGGGGTCGACCGCGTCCTGCTCACCGTCGCGCCGGACAACGAGTGGTCGCGGCGGGTCGTCATCGCGAACGGCGGTGTCGCCGAGGAGGGGCTGAACCACGAGGGCGAGCAGCGCTTCTGGGTCGGCTCATAACGGGATGTCGGCGCGGCGGTCGTCCGGCTCCCGACGTCGTACGTGGGTGAACTGCTCGCGATACAGCCGTGCGTACAGCCCCTCGGATTCGAGCAGCTCCGCATGGGTCCCGCGCTCCACCAGCCGGCCGTCCTGCAGCCCGTAGATGACATCGGCGTTCTGGATCGTGGAGAGCCGGTGCGCTATGGCGATGGTCGTGCGCTGGTGGGTGGCGCGGTCGAGGGCCTCCTGGACGAGTCGTTCGGTCTCGGTGTCCAGCGCGGAGGTGGCCTCGTCGAGGATGAGGATCTTAGGGTCCATCAGCAGCACCCGGGCGATCGCCAGCCGCTGCTTCTCGCCACCGGAGAGCCGGTAGCCGCGCTCGCCGGTGATGGTCTCGTAACCCTCGGGGAAGGACATGATCCGAGCGTGGATGTTGGCATCGCGGGCCGCCTGCTCGATCTGCTCCGCCGTGGCGCCCGGGCGGGCGTAGGCGATGTTGTCGCGGATCGTGCCGTGGAAGAGGTACGGCTCCTGGGTCACCATGCCCACCGTGCCGCCCAGGGAGGCCTGGGTGACCTCGCGGACGTCCTGGCCGTCGATCAGCACGGCGCCCTCGGTCACGTCGTAGAAGCGGGGGAGAAGATAGGTCATGGTGGTCTTGCCCGATCCCGACGGACCGACGATCGCCGCGAGTTGGCCGGGCTCCACGGTGAAGGAGACGCCAGCGAGGGCCCAGCGGTCCTCGGCATCGTCCTCGTGCTCGATCCGCACCCCGCTGTCGCCGAAGCGATCCCCGCCACGATCACCGGAGAGCTGGCGGGCCTCGGGGTAGCGGAACCACACGTCGCGGAACTCCACGCGGCCCTCGACGTGCTCCAACGGGTGAGCATCGTCGCGGTCGATGATCGCCGGGCGCAGGTCGAGGTACTCGAAGATCCGCCGGAACAGCGCGAGCGAGGTCTGCACGTCCAGGGTCACGCGCATGAGGGACAGCAGCGGCATCTGCAACCGCGCCTGGACGGTGGTGAAGGCGACGAGGGTCCCGGCGGTGAGACCCCCGGTGCCGCCGGCGATCATGAAACCCGCCGCGAGATAGAGCAGCGCCGGAGTGATGGCGAAGAAGGTCTGCACGGTGGCGAAGAACGCGCGACCGGTCATCGCCTGCTGCACCTGCAGCCGCGTCTGCTGGCGATTGGCCTCCCGGTACCGCTCCACCTCGGCATCGCCGCGATCGAAGACCTTGGACAGCAGGATGCCCGAGACGCTGAGGGCCTCCTCGGTGATGGCCGTCATCTCCGAGAGCGACTCCTGCGTCTTGCGCGCGAGCTGCTGGCGGCGCCGTCCGACCTTGAGCTGCAGCCAGACGAACAACGGCATGAGGATGAGCGTCAGCAGGGTCAGTTCCCACGACAGGATGACCATCGAGATGAACGCGGCGGCGACGGTCACCGAGTTCTGCAGGATCGAGGTGGCAGTGTCGGTGAGCACCGTGCGGACGCCGGCGACGTCGTTGGCGAGCCGGGACTGGATGGCCCCCGTCTTGGTGGCGGTGAAGAAGGCCAGCTCCATCTTCTGCAGATGCGCGAACAGGTCGCCGCGCAGATCGGCCATGGCCGAGTTGCCGATGGTGGAGGTCAGCCAGTTCTGCGCGATGCCGAGCAGGGCGGTCAGCAGCGGGAGTGCGCACATGGCCGCGACGAGCCAGCCCAGCAGGGACAGGTGCGGGCCCGACCCGTCGCCCGGGAACAGCGCGTTGTCGAAGACCGCCCGGGTGAGGAAGGGAACGATCGAGGTGAGGATCGCCGCGATGACCACCAGCGCGGCGACGGCACCGATCTGCGCTCGGTAGGGACGCAGGACCCGGGCGATGCGCCCGAGGACGGGACCGGCCTCGACGCTGCGGACCTCCGCCGGATCGAGGTGCGTGGCTTGTGTGCTGGGACCCGGCCTCATGCGGCGCCCCGGCTCATGCGGTCACTGCGCGCCGCCGGACGGGACCCGGGACAACACGATCGCCGGGTGGTCGTCGGTGACGCGGGCGAGCTCGAGGGTGCCCCACCCCGTGTCGCCGTCGCGGAGGAGCGCCCACAGGAACAGGCGATCGGGCCGTGCCACCTGGGCGGGATCGGCGTGCAGAGCGAAGGTGGCGGGAAGCTCATCGATCACGGAGGCGGTGGCGGCGAGGACCTCCCCCTCGGGATCCACGAGCTTGACACTGAGGATCGACCCGGGGCGGAAGGCCTCCACCTCGTCGAGTGTGACCGATCCGGTGATCTCCAGCACGTCATCCATGCTCTTGAGACTAGTCGCCGGGTGTGACAGCCGCCGTTCCGTACTCGGCGCGGAGGCGGCCGGTTAGAGTCGCCCTCATGAGTGAGATCCCCGGATTGGACGGGGTGCTCGGTGTCGAGCACCTGGAGGTCGGACCTGACAAGGTCGTCGTGCGCTTCACGATCACCGAACGGCACCTCCAGCCCTTCGGCATCCCGCACGGGGGCATCTACTGTGCCGTCCACGAGTCGACCGCCAGCATCGCCGGCCAGGTGTGGCTCGGGACGAAGGGCGTCGTCGTCGGCACCAACAACTCGACCGACTTCCTGCGTCAAGCCAAGGTCGGCGACACGATCACCACCACGGCGACGCCGATCCACCGCGGCCGCTCGCAGCAGCTGTGGCATCTGGACTCGGTCGACGGCGATAGCCGGCTCATCGCCCAGGGCCAGGTGCGCCTCGCCAATCTCGACCAGGAGATCCCGCCCGAGGCCCTCGCCGCCTTCACCGCCTCCTGATCCGGTGGCGGTAGCTGGTCAACGCTACGTGCGAGGTGGCGGTAGGCCTTCAACCTCACCTCGCGAGTGGCGGTAGCTGGTCAACGCTATCGAGGGCTGATTCGGTTGCTGGCCTACCTTTCCACAGCGTGAGGGGCCGACCGCGGCCGTCCACAGAAGTCGAGAGAAGGGTCGTCCGGGGCGCTTCGCTGTGATCGTCTCGTGACATGCCTCGACGACCCCATGTTCCCGACGCCCTCCGGCAGGGCCACTTCACCCGCGACCACGCGCGCCGGCACGGCTTGTCTGACCGTCAACTGCAGAGCGCCTGCTGGCGACGGCTCTTCCCCGGGGTCTGGGCCTGGGCGGGGTGGCAGCCCGGCCACGAGGCGTGGGTGGGCGCCGCGAGCGCGGCACTCCCCGAGGACGCGCAGCCGACCGGCGCCACCCTCCTTCGTCTTCTCGGCTACGACGATGGCTCGGCATGGTTCCCGCTCCACTTCGTGATCGCCCGCGACCATCACGCCCACCTGGACGGCGTCTTCCTGCATCGCACCGATGCCATGCCCGCGACAGGAGCGCTCGGCGTCAGTCCGACGGCCGCGTTCATCGCCTACTGTGCCGAGGCGACGGTGCTCGAGGCCGCGCGAGCGGGGGACTGGCTCGTCGCACGAGGATCGATGTCGGTCCAGGGCCTGGTCGAGACGGCATCGGCGGAGCGATGGCGCGCGGGCTCGCGTGAGGCCAGATGGATCGCCCGGCACCTGCGCGCCGACTCCCGATCGCCCGAGGAGACCAGCTGGCGGCTGCGTTTCGTGGCCGCGGGACTGCCGGAACCCGAGGTCAATGTCTCGATCCACGATGCGGCGGGCGCATTGGTCGCCATCAGCGACCTGGGCTTCCTGCGCTGGCACACCGTGGCCGAGTACGAAGGCGGCCATCATCAGCAGGACCGCCGGCAGTACCTCGTCGATCTTCAACGGTATGCCGATCTGCGTCGCCTCGGGATCGACTATGTGCAGCTGACGCGGGAGACCTCGCCCGTGGCCGGAGTGGTCGCCGTCTATCGCGCCATGTGCCGTCACGGCTATGAGGGACCGGCTCCGGTGTTCACCGGTCGATGGCGCGATCTCGGTCGGCGTCTGTCCCGGGTCGTCCGCCGTAGCGGTACATCGTCAACCGAATCGAGCCTCGGTAACGTTGACCAGTTACCGCCGGTGGCGGGGTGACGTTGATGAGGTACCGCCACCGCCGAGGATCGTCCGGAAGGTGAGCATGCGGGTGACGCGGTCGGTGGCACCAGTACCATGGGAGCCGTCTGGTCGCGACTGGCGTTGAGGTGGGTGACCACCAGGGAGCGACGAGACTGTTCGACACCGGGACCGTTCGCCTGGGCCCCGCGTCAGCCCGTTGACTGCTGACCGGAGGCATGACTGAAATGACGATGATGACGATGAACGCTGCGGCCACCGAACCGCTCCGCACCTTGGATGACGCCGATGTGCGCGTCCTGCTCCTGGAGAACATCCACGCCGACGGAGCCGACTTCCTGCGCGGCAAGGGCTACCAGGTCGAGACCCTCGACCGCGCCCTCGGCGAGGACGAGCTGATCGAGGCGATCCAGGGGGTGCACCTGCTGGGCATCCGCTCCACGACCTACATCACTGACCGGGTGCTGCAGAACGCTCCCGAGCTGATGGCGATCGGCGCCTTCTGCATCGGGACCAATCAGATCGACCTCGCCTCGGCCAGCCGGCACGGCGTCGCGGTCTTCAACGCGCCGTACTCCAACACGCGCAGCGTCGTCGAGCTGGCGATCGCCGAGATCATCTCCCTCGCGCGCCGCCTGCACGAGAAGTCCACGGCGATGCATGCCGGCGTGTGGAACAAGTCGGCCGCCGGCAGCCACGAGATCCGCGGCCGCACGCTCGGCATCGTCGGCTACGGCAATATCGGCAGCCAGCTCTCGGTGATCGCGGAGGCGCTCGGCCTCTCGGTGATCTTCTACGATATCGACGACAAGCTCGCCCTCGGCAACGCCAAGCGCTGCTCGACGCTGGAGGAGCTGCTCGAGACCGCCGATGTCGTCACGCTGCACGTCGACGGCCGCCCCGGCAATGCCGGCCTGTTCGGTGACGCAGAGATGCGCCGGATGAAGCCGCGCTCGCTGTTCCTCAATCTGTCGCGGGGGATCGCGGTCGACACCGCCGCACTGCGCCAGCACATCGAGTCCGGTCACATCGCCGGTGCTGCGATCGATGTCTTCCCCGTCGAGCCCAAGCGCCAGGGCGATCCCTTCGAGAGCGACCTGCGTGGCCTGCCGAATGTGATCCTCACGCCGCACGTCGGTGGCTCCACCGAGGAGGCGCAGCAGGACATCGGCCGTTTCGTGGCGTCCAAGCTGCGCTCGTACGCGGCCTTCGGGTCCACCTCGTTGAGCGTCACCTTCCCCGAGCTCAACCCGCCGACCGATCCGGACAAGCATCGCCTCGCGCATGTGCACAGCAACGCTCCGGGCGTGCTCGCCTCGATCAATGCGATCCTCGGGGATCACGGCGTCAACATCGAGGGCCAGCAGTTGGCCACCCGCGGCGAGCTGGGCTATGTCGTCACCGATGTCTCCTCGGAGGTCAAGCCCGACGTGCTGACCGCCCTGGCCGAGCTGCCCGAGACCATCCGCCTGCGCCAGCTGTCCTGAACCCCACGGGGGAGGTAGCCCCTCACCCTTCTCGTTGTTGCCGGCGGTATCTGGTCAACCTCACGCGGTGGCTATGAGGTTGACCAGATACCGCGGCCAGGCTCGAAGGGTTGATGGCGTACCGCCGCCGGCCGGGGTCAGGCGTTGAGGCGATGGGGCAGCGCGGTGAGTGTCTCGGCGACGCCGGCGTCGAGCTTGAGGGCGGCGAGGTCGTCGCCCCTCGTCGGCCCCCGGTTCACGATGACGATGTCGACCCCTTCCTTCGCCGCGCGTTTGACGAAGCGCAGGCCGCTCATCACCTGCAACGAGGATCCGAGCACGAGCAGCACCGCGTCCTCCTCGCGCGCCCGCTCGACGAGATCGAAACACCGCTGTACTCGTGTCCTGGGCACGGTCTCGCCGAAGAACACCACATCGGGTTTGAGCCGGCCACCGCAGCGGAGGCAGGGTGTCACCACGAAGGAACCGGTGTCGTCGATGACGACATCGCCGTCGGGAGCCACCTCGACCGTGCGTGTGGTCCATCCGGGGTTGGTGTCGTGCAGCCGGCGGTGCAGCTGGTCGCGGAGGGTCGTCTCGCCGCAGTCGAGACAGAGCACCCGGTCCAGGCGCCCGTGCAGGTCGATGGTCCCGATCGAGCCTGCCCGCTGGTGCAGGCCGTCCACATTCTGGGTGATGAGGCCGAGCAGCTGGCCGTCGCGCTGGCGGAGGGCGAGGTCGTGGTGGGTCGAATTCGGCTCGGCGGCGCGCATGTGTGTCCAGCCGATGTGGGCGCGAGCCCAGTACCGCTGCCGAGCCGACGCCGAGCCGATGAACTCCTGATAGGTCATGGGAGTACGCGGCGGGGCATCGGGACCGCGATAGTCCGGGATGCCGGAGTCGGTCGACACCCCGGCACCGGTGAGCACGAGCCACCGACGCGATTCCCAGCCCGCGCTCATGTGCCTTGGGCCTTTTCGATGAGTGCACGGACGGTGCGCAGGTTGCGTGCCGTTCCGGGGGCGCCGAGCGCGCGCTGGAGCACGGCGGTCGTGAGCTTGGTCTGTCCGGCACCGGCGCCGAATCGTAGGTGCAGGTCGCGGCCGATCAACCGGGCTTCATCGTCGCCGAGTTGAGCGGGCGTGAACTCGGCGTCACCGGTCGGGTCGGAGTAGAGGAAGTGGATGTGGGCGCGGCGTTCGTCCGCGGGGTCGAAGGGGTAGGCGTCGAGCGCAGCCGTCAGCTCGGCGGGGGTTCGCACGATCGCCTCGCGGGAGAAGCCGAACTCGTCGGCGATGCGTCGCTCCAGCCCCCGTGCGAATTCGGCGACTCCGCCACCGGGCGTGCAGAGCAGATTGCCCGAGGCGATGTGGGTGGAGATGTCCGAGGCACCGAGCTCGGCGGCGATCTCCCGCAGCCGGGCCATCGGCAGTTTCGCGCCGCCGACGTTGACGGCGCGCAGCAGCACCACGATCTCAGCCACGTGACCAGTATGGACGAGGTCACATGGGCCGCCACTTCACTCGGAATGCGGATTGCTCAGCAATCACTAGCGTGGTCCGAGCGACGGGAACCGTCGTGACCCGATGAAGGAGTACGCCACATGATCATCCTCGGAGCCATTCTGGCCATCCTGGGTGCTGTCCTGAACGTCCCGATCCTGTACACGATCGGCGGCATCCTCCTGGTCGTCGGGGTCATCCTCTGGATCCTCGGTGCCACCGGGCGGGCTGTCGGCGGACGCAAACACTGGTTCTGACGACAGGGCTACGAGGGGCGGTGCCGGGAGACCGGTCACCGCCCCTCGCCGCGTCTATCACCTGTATGTGATCCTGGTGCGGTGACCGGAGAGGTTGAGTCGCCTGAGGACGGCGCGCTGACCGATGCGGTACGTGCCGGCGATGGGGAGGCGTTCAGCACGCTGTACGCACGGCATCGTCCTCGTGCCGAGCAGGTGGCGCGATCCCTCGTGCCTGCCGCGGACGTGGGCGATGTCGTCGCCGAGGCCTTCCTCGCCGTGTACGTGCGGCTGCGGGCGGGTGGCGGCCCCACCGATGACGTCGGTGCGTACCTGCGACGGGTCGTGGTGAACGAGTCGATCGACCGGCATCGCCGGGCCGGCCGGGTGTCGGCCGATGACGATGTCGACGACCGCCGTGATCCCGAGCCGGACCCCGCTGATCCCTGGTTCGAGTCGAGGACGATCGCGCGGGCTTACCGATCGTTGCCCGACCGGTGGCGGCGCGTGCTGTGGCAGGTCGAGGTCGAAGGTCGCGCGGTGGGCGAGGTCGCCCACGTCGAGGGTGTGTCGGCGGCGCGCCTCTCGGCCGTGGCTTACCGCGCTCGGCGGGGGCTGCGGGTGGCTTATCTGACCGAGTGCCTGGGAGTGACCCAGGAGCCCGGATGCCGGGACATGCGGCGGCTGCTGCCCGATGACGTGCGTGGAGTCGCCACCCGGCGACAGCGTGAGCGGATCGAGCGTCACCTGCGCGAGTGCGGGCAGTGTCAGGAGGCCCGTGCCGAGCTCGTCCGTCTCGATCAGCAGCTGGATGGCTGGCTGTTCCCGGCAGCCGCGGGGGCGGGTGCCGGTGGTGTGGGTCTGGCGGTGGCCGGCGGTGTGTCGGCGGGGTTCGTGGGGTTCGTGACGCTCCCCTTGGTCGGTGCCGTGACGGCGGTGATCGTCGCGGGTGGACTCCTCGCCGGCAGCGCCGAGCGGAGCCCGGACGTCTCCCGCGGGACGAATCACGACACGCCCCCGGCGGCTCTCAGCGAGTCCCGGCGACCCGCCGTGGCGGGGCCGGACGGCTCTGCTCCCGAGCAGAGGGTGCCCGCACCGGCCCCGAGTCCCGATGCCGAGGCGGTACCGGTCGATGAGACGGAGCGGTTGGATGAGCCCGATTGGACTGAGCGTCCGCCGAGCGTGGGCGATCGGGTCCTGATCGGAGGCCGGGACGTCATGGTGGTGGAGCGTGTCGAGCACACCACTGAGACCGAGCGAGGCGAGGAGCGGGAGCTTGCGCCGCAGGCCGACGCACCCGGCGGTTCCACGGTGTGGGAGCGCGAATACGACGAGGTGGCCGTCGAGCGCACCATGGTCGTTCTGGTGGTGGAGGACGAGGTCGAGCGGTGGGAGGACGTCTGCGATGGTTCGGTTCGCGAACGGCAGGCCGTCGGGTATCTGGAGGAGTTCATCACGATCCGACACCGCGAGGGGTATCGGATCGAGGTCGATGGAACCCGCACCCCGGTGAGCGAGTCCGAGGAGATCGATCGGTGGTCCGGGGTGAGAATGCTGCCCGGCAATCCGGTCGTGGAGTGTGCTGTGACGGATCCTGAGGAGGCCTCCGAGGGAGTCGCCTGAGACACCGTCGGCAGCGGCGGTGGTCGGTCAGGAGGGGGCGTTGATCGTCAGAGTGAGCCAGTGACGGGCACTCTCGGCCATGGCACGCTGGATCCGTGGGAGGGGACACGACGGGGATGTCGTGGGACGATGACGCGCTCGCCGAGGCGGTGCGCGCCGGCGATGCCGAGGCGTTCCGCGTGCTCTTCGAGCGCTACCGGGGATTCGCCGAGCAGGTGGCTCGCGAGCATGCTTTCGGCGACGAGGACGACATCGTCGCCGAGGCCTTCTTCGCGATCTACCTGCAGTTGCGCGACGGAAGAGGGCCGACGACCGACGTGCGCGCCTATGTGCGCCGGGTCGTCGTGAACAAGGCGATCGACCGTCACCGGCAGGCCGCCCGTACCCGCGGGGAGGAAGAGCTGGCCGAACGTCTCGCGCCGGTCCCCGATCATGCCGGGCCGTGGTTCGAGTCGACCACCGTGACCCGCGCCTACCGTTCGCTGCCGTCACGGTGGCGGCGTGTCCTGTGGCAGATCGAGGTCGAAGGACGCGCGGTCGGCGAGGTCGCGCGGACGGAGGGTGTTTCCGCCGCTCGCGTCTCCGCTGTGGCCTACCGCGCGCGACGAGGTTTGCGAACGGCCTACCTGACCGAGTGCCTCCGTCCCATCGATGATGCTGCGCCTGGGTGCCGCGTGGCGCTGGGTCTGCTGCCCGAGGACGTGCGTGGGACGAGCAGCCGCCGTCAGAGCGAGCGGGTGAGGCGCCATCTGCGGGAGTGCCCGGCCTGCCGGGAGGTTCGAGCCGAACTGGTCCGCCTCGATCAGCAGCTCGACTCCTGGCTGATGCCCGCGGCCGGTGTGGGCCTCGGTGGACTGGGACTCGCGGCCTCCGGCGGCGTGGCCGCGAGCTTCGCCGGACTGGTGACGCTGCCGCTGATCGGCGTCGTGACCGCGGGTGTGATCGCCGGTGGAGTGCTCGGCGCGGGGCCTGCTGCCCTGCCCGAGGCCCGCGCTGAGACACCGCCGGCCATGGACGGACAGCTCGGTGAGCCGTTGCCGCAGGTGGCGGAGATCAGGGATCCCGCCCCCTCGACCGCAGCCGAGGAGATGGACGGCACTGCCGCTTCCGTGGCGCCGCCGACGCCCGAGACTCCGGACCCCGATCCTTCTGCGCCCTCGGGTCCGGCCGAGCTGCCGGACTGGACCGATACGCCGCCCCAGGTGGGCGATCGATTCACCGGCGGGACCGAGGACGTCTACCGGGCTCGCGATGTCCGGCGTGAGACGGAGACGACGCGGACCGATGATCGCGAGGTGGCGGGCGGGCCGCAGACAGCTCGGCCAGGTCAGGTCGTGTGGGAACGGGAGTACGACGAGATCACCGTCAACCGGCATGTGATCGATCTGGTGATGGATGAGGAGGATCGCTGGGAGGTGATGTGCGACGGCTCGTTGCGCGAACGCACGATGCGTGCCGTGGTGGAGGAGACGATCACCGTCCGACACCGGACCGGGTATCGGATCGAGGCGGACGGGTCACGCACGGTAGTGCGCGAATCCGTCGAGGTCGGGCGCGATTTCCTCATCGGAGCGGTGCTCGGCAACCCGCCCGTCGAGTGCGCCCCGGAGCCTCCGCCCGCCGAGGCGGACGCCGCCTGACCTCCCGGCTCAGATCCGCGCGGCCAGTTCGGTCGCCTGCTTGATGGCCCGCTTGGCGTCGAGTTCGGCCGCCACGTCGGCTCCCCCGATGACATGCACCGTCGCGCCGGCCGTCTCCAGGGGATCGACCAGCTCGCGCACGGACTCCTGTCCCGTGCACAGCACGATCGTGTCGACATCGAGCACCCGCTGCTGTCGGGCGTCGTCGTCGCCGACGGTGATGTGCAGGCCGTCGTCGTCGATACGGTCGTAGCTCGCCCCGCGCACCATCTCCACACCCGAGTCGCGCAGGGTGGTGCGGTGCACCCAGCCGGTCGTCTTGCCGAGGCCCTTGCCGAGCGACGTGGTCTTGCGTTGCAGCAGGGTGACCTGGCGACGGGGCGGTGCGAGGGTCTTGGTGCCGAGACCGCCGCGCTCGACGTCGGGGTCGACGACGCCCCATCGCTCGTTCCAGTGGTCGAGGCTCTCGTCGGGGTCGTGGAGCAGGAACTCGCAGACATCGAAGCCGATACCACCGGCGCCCATCACCGCGACCCGATCGCCGACGGTGGCGCCCTCGCGGACCACCTGCTGATAGGTCAGGACCTTGGCGTGGTCGACCCCCGGCAGGTCGGGAATGCGCGGCTCGACACCGGTCGCGATGACGACCTCGTCGAAGTCGGCGAGATCGGTGACGGTGGCGCGGCGGTTCAGGTGGACCTTCACACCGGTCTTCTCCAGCTTGACCGTGTAGTAGCGGAGGGTCTCGGCGAACTCCTCCTTGCCGGGGATCGCCATGGCGATGCGGAACTGTCCGCCGATCGCGTCCTCGGCCTCGAAGAGTTCTACCTCGTGACCGCGGTCCGCCAGCTCGGTCGCCGCGGCGAGGCCTGCCGGTCCCGCGCCGACGACCGCGACCCGTTTGACGGTGCGGGTGGGAGTGAGGACGAGCGTGGTCTCGTGGCAGGCGCGCGGGTTGACCAGGCAGCTCGCGCGCTTGTTGGAGAAGGTGTGGTCGAGGCAGGCCTGGTTGCAGGCGATGCAGGTGTTGATCTCGTCGGCGCGGTCCGCCGCGGCCTTGACGACGAAGTCCGGGTCGGCGAGCAGCGGCCGGGCCATCGAGACCAGATCGGCCTGTCCGGAGGCGATGATCTCCTCGGCGACGGTCGGGTCGTTGATCCGGTTGGAGGCGATCACCGGGACGTCGACCGCGGCCTTGAGCTTGCCGGTCACCCAGGCGAAGGCCGCTCGCGGCACGGACGTGACGATGGTCGGGATGCGGGCCTCGTGCCAGCCGATACCGGTGTTGAGGAGACTGACTCCGGCGTCCTGGAGAGCCAGTGCGAGCTCGATGGTCTCCTCCCAGGACTGGGCGTCGTCGACCAGATCGAGCAGGCTGATCCGGTACTGCACGATGAAGTCGTCGCCGACCAGCTCGCGGGTGCGGCGCACCACCTCGATCGGGAAGCGCATGCGTGCCGCCGCGTTGCCGCCCCAGGCGTCGGTGCGGTCATTGGTGCGCGCGGCGAGGAACTGGTTGATGAGGTAACCCTCGGAGCCCATGATCTCGACGCCGTCGTACCCGGCGCGCTTGGCCAGCTGGGCCGACCGGGCGAAGTCCGTCACGGTGCGGTCGACCTCGCGCGTGCTCATGGGCGAGACCTTGAAGGGGGTGATCGGGCTCTTGATCGACGAGACGCCCTTCTTGATCGGCGAGTAGCCGTAACGTCCGGCGTGCAGGATCTGCAACGCGATCTTGCCGTCGTGCTCGTGCACGGCATCGGTGACGACGCGGTGCCGGTCGGCGTGGCGACGGCTGACCATCTCCGAGCCGAAGGGCAGCAGCCAGCCGCGCCGGTTGGGCGCGAAGCCGCCGGTGATCGACAGCGCGACGCCGCCCTCGGCGCGTGCGGCGAAGAAGGCGGCCAGCTCGGGCAGGTGCTTGGCGCGGTCCTCGAGGCCTGTGTGCATCGAGCCCATCACGACGCGATTGCGCAGCGTGGTGTGTCCGAGGTCGAGGGGCTCGAGCAGGTGCGGGTAGCGGGTCATCGGGTCTCCTCCATCGCGACGGCCTCGGCCTGGATGCGGTCGAACTGCGCACCCATGGCCTCGGCGAGGGCGTTGGCGGCGGAGAGCGGACGCACCATCACGGTGAACTCGGTGATGAGACCGTCGTCGTTCGTCGTGATGAAGTCACAGCCGTGGACCGAGGTGTCGCCGACCTTCGTCTCGAAGACGAGGGCGCTGTGCCGGCCGTCCTCGATCTCGTTGACGTAGCGGAAGTCGGAGAAGACCCGGCTGACGCCCTGCAGGATGGCTGCCGTGATCGCCTTGCCGGGGTAGGGCTTGAAGGCGACGGGGCTGCGGAAGACGACATCGTCGGCGAGCAGCTCCTCGACGCCGCTCATCTCGCCAGTGGCGATCTGGGCTTCGACGAGCTCACGGAATGCCTTCATGGTGCGGTCCTTTCGAGGCGGTGGTGGTGCGTTGTCACACTGGGGAGGTGATCGGAAGAGCGAGTGCCTGGCTGCTGGTGGCGGCCGGCGTGTTCAATATCGTGATCTGGCCGCGCTTCGCGAAGGCGATCGTGGCCGACGATCGAGCGTGGACGGGCGAGACGTGGAGTAGTGCGCCGACCGGATTCTTCTGGGTGCATGCGGTGCTGATCGCGACGGCGATGACCTTCGGTGTGATCGTGCTGGTGATCGGTATCAGGGCTCATCGCTCGCTCCGGTCGAGCTGACTCAGGATCTCATCGCACCACGCGATCCCGGCCTGTTCGAGCAGGATGCCGCCGCGTAGCGCCAGGTAGGGTCCGCGGTCGTCCTCGCTGAGCGCGGACGGGTCGGGGTAGTACCGCTTGGCGCTGGCCTCGTAGGTGTCGAGGCGGGCCTGGTGGTCGGCGCGACGAGCCTGCGCGTCGGCGATGGCGGCCTCGGTGTCGAGGAGTCCGCGCAGCTTGACGGCGAAGTCGCTGCGCAGGGGTTCGCGTGGTGACGGTGTGGCCGAGAAGCGTTCGAGCTCGGCCCGTCCCGCGGTCGTGATGGCGTAGGTGGTGCGGTCGGTGGCCCCGTCACGGTGCTCGGTGGCGCCCTCGACCCAGCCGTCGCCGGCCATCCGCGTCAGGGTCCGGTAGATCTGCTGGTGGCTCGCGCGCCAGAAGTAGCCGATCGAGGCGTCGAAGCGCCGCGCGAGGTCGTAGCCGGTCGCCGACTGTTCGCGAAGCGACACCAGGATCGCGTGTTCGAGGGCCATGCGAGCACCTTAACCATGCAACTAGTTGCATGGCAAGCGCTTCCAGCGGACCCGCGCTCGTCGTCAGCTGAGAACGGAGGATGTGACTTCGCGGTTGCCCCAGCACCCGCCGAGTCACATCCTCCGTCCCGTCATCGGGAAGGGTGTGACTTTCTGGTGGCTATGGCAACCGCGAAAGCACATCTCCTCGTGCCCCTCGGCTGCCTCCTCGCATGGCTCGTGGCTGTGGCGGCTGAGATGAGAGCTACGGGAGTTGACGTGCTGCCGTCGCCAGTCGGTCCAGAAGCTCATCGATGGACCAGGGGATGCCGAGCGCGCTGGGGCTCACGGCCGCGGCAAGTGGGCTGCCGTCGACGATTTCGGCGACCGAGCCGCGTTCCGCAGCTGACATCCGGCTCAAGAGCGGATTCGAGCGAAGGGTGTCGAGCAGGCTCGTTCCCTCACCGCTGTAGCCGAGGACGATGTCCGTATCGTCGAAAGCGTCGATCTCTTCCGCGCTGATCGAGAAGCGGAAAGCCTCAGCGTCCTTGGAGTTCTGCTCGACCACTGTCGGTGTCGTGAGGCCGATGTCGGCGAGGTAGCTAGCACGGGCGTCCGCCGATGCCGCCACGAGAACAGTGCTGAGATCATCCACGCTGATGTTGATGAAAGCCGCGCTGACACCGTCGAGTTCGGGGTACTCGGCGGCCGAGCTCTCGATCCGCTCGGTCAGATCGGCGATCAGCTCCTGCCCTTCCTCGGCCTTGCCGAGGGCCTCGCTGTTCATGGTGATGGTCTCCCGCCACGAGGCCGTCCAGGGAAGGTCCGGATAGGCCACCACCGGCGCGATCTTGCTGAGCGTTTCGTAGTCCTCCGGGGTCAGCCCCGACGTGGCGGCGAGGATCACATCAGGTTCGGTCTCTGAGACGCTCTCGAAGTCGATGCCCTCGGTCTCGTCGAAGAGGATGGGCGTGTCAGCGTCGATGTCATCGAGTCGTTCGGTCACCCAGGGGAGGACGCCGTCGCCGTCTTCGTCGCCGTAGTCGGTGCGGGGCATGGCGACGGGGACGATATCCAGGGCCAGTGCCACCTCGGCATTCGCGGCGCTCCCGACGGCGACGACCCGTTCCGGCTTGCTGTCGATGACGGTCTCCCCGAGAGCGTGTGTCACGGTGACGGGGAAGCCATCTTCAGCACCGTCGCCTGCGCCCGATGTGTCGGTGCTGCCGCAGGCGCCGAGTGCGAGGGTGGAGCCGGCGAGAATGGCGACCAGTGGTCGGCTGACGAGACGCATGTAACCTCCAGTGAAAGCGGTGAGGGTAGGCTAACCTATAGGTCGATGCCGTCGGCATCCAGGATCCCGCCCAGCTCATCGACGATCGGCGGTACGCCGACGATGACCAGCTCGTCGGTGCGCAGCTCGGCGGCCCCGGCCTCGCGGGCGATGAGCGCGCCACCCTCCAGGTCCCACGGCTCGTTGCGGAAGGCGACGACGGCATCGGTGCCGCCCTCGGCGAGCAGCGCCCAGTCGCGTGAGGGGGCCCAGGTGCGCAGCACCCGCTTCACCGATCGTTCCACAGGGTCGAAGGCAGCACGCCGGGCCGGATCGTCGAGGTCGATCCCGTAGCCCTGGATCCATGACACGGTGGCATGGGCCAGCGGTCCGGCATCGCGCACCGCGAGTCGGCGTCCCTCCTGCCAGGCTCCCCGCCCGCGGATGGCGCTGGTGGAGCGACCGGACGGCGAGTCATGGACCACGGCCACCTCGGCTCGACCGTCCAGCAGCACGGTCAGGCACACGCCGTAGACATCGAGTCCCATCGCGTAGTTGTGCGTGCCGTCGAGCGGGTCGAGGAGCCACTGAACTCGCGCGTCCTCTGGTCCGTGATGGCCCGACTCCGCGCCCAGGATCGCGTGGTCCGGATACCGTGCGAGTAGATGGTGCACCATCCGGCGCTCGACATCACGGTCGGTGCGGGTGACCAGATCGATCCCGTCCTTCGCCTCCACCTCGACGCCTTCGGCCGCGAACCGGCGGGCCAGCTCCCCGCCGCCGCGCGCGAGGTCCAGGGCGGTGGCCAGGACGGCATCGTGGTCGAGGGTCATCTGCCGAGACTACGCAGCACGCCACGCGCTGCCACGCGACCGGCCCGGTTCGCGCCGATCGTGCTGGCACTCGGCCCGTAGCCGACCAACTGGATCCGGGGATCGTCGGCCACATTCGTGGGAGTGGTGGACGATCCGTCGATGCGGATACCGCCTTCGGGGCCCTTCAGCCGTAAGGGAGCCAGGTGGTCGAGTGCGTGCCGGAATCCGGTGGCCCACAAGATGACATCGACCGGCTCGAAGGACCCGTCGTCCCAGCGCACGCCGTCGGGCTCGATCCGGCTGAACATCGGGTGCCGCTCGAACGCCCCGAGACGTTGCGCTTCCTCCTCCTGCGACCGCAGCATCAGGCCGGTGACTTCGGCGACGCTGTCCGGTGGCAGGCCCGCGCGGACCCGTTCCTCGACGAGCGCGACGGCCGCCCGCCCGGCCTCGACCGTGAACGGTTCGGTCCGCCACTGCGGCTCACGGCGGGTGACCCACAAGGTGTCGGTGACCGGCCGCAGCAGCCCGAGGAACTGCACAGCGGACTGCCCGCCGCCGACGACGAGCACCCGCTGCCCCGCGAAGTCCTCTGGTCGGGTGAAGTCGACGGTATGCAGCTGACGTCCCGCGAAGGTCTCGATCCCCGAGTAGTAGGGCACGAAGGGATGTGTCCAGGTGCCGGTGGCATTGGCGATGGTCCGGGTGCGCCATCGCCGGTCGCCGGCGTGGACGACGAGCAGGCCGTCCTCCTCGGTCACCGCGTCCACATCGACCGGCCGCAGGACGGGGAGCTCGAACCGGCGCTCGTATTCGGCGAAATAGCGGGGCACGGCATCGCGGGCCTGATCGTCACCGTCATCGGGGAGGCGCCGCATGCCGGGAAGATCGGCGATGCCATGCACGTCACTCATGGTGAGCGCGGGCCAGCGATGCTGCCATGCCCCGCCGGGCTCGGCGTTCGCGTCGAGGACGAGGTGCTCCACGCCTCGCCGCCGCAGATGGTACGACGTCGACAACCCCGCCTGACCGGCGCCGATCACGATCGACTCGTACGTCTCCACACCGAGATCAACACCCCAGGGGCCCGAGGACTTCCCGCCCGGCAGCGACATGTGATCAGGTAGTGACGCGGCACATCGGCCGGAACCTCCAGCCGCCCGGCAGGCTGTGGAGGCGCCCCATGATTACCAGCGCACAGGCGACTGACCGATGAGGGGACGGATCGCGCTCGTCATCTTGGCCATGCTGCTCACCGTGGTCGGGATCGCCGCCGTCGTGTGGGGGGAAGGTGGGTGGAACTCGTGGACCATACTCATGCTGGCCGTGGGTCTGCTGGCACTCCATATCGCCTTCCTCATCCGTGAGTACAGAGGACAGGGCGATTGACTGGGTGGTCCCCGTGCCCCGAGACATGAACGGAGGATGTGACTCGGCGGTTGCGGGGACAACCATGGAGTCACATCGTCCGTCCACGGGTTGACGGAGGATGTGACTCGCGGGTCGCGGGGGCAACCGTGGAGTCACATCTTGCGTCTGCCGAGGCGGGTGAAGGCCGGCCGTCGCCCGCCGCTCCCTCCACGACGGGCGACGACCGACCGGTCTGGGGCGGCGGTTCAGGCCGAGTGCGAGAAGGGCACGCTGCCGGCGGCCTCGTCGCCGCGAGCGGTGGTCTCCTCGATGATGCGGGCGATCTCCTCGGGGCAGTCGCCCATCGGGACGTGCCCGGCACCAGGCAGCGGCACATGGGTCGCCGTCGGCAGCTCGTGTCGTGCGCGGACCGCCTGGCGCGGGTTGAGGAGCCGATCCTTGGTACCCCACGCGATCGTGGTGGGCACGCGCACACCTCCGCGATAGCGGAAGCGCGCCGCCTGGAAGAAGGTCGGCCAGAACGCCTTGCCGCGCTTGAGGGCCGAGGAGTCCCCGAAGGTCCGCTCGATGTCATAGCGGTCGGGATGGGCATAGAGCAGGTAGCCGCTCAACCGGCGGCCGATGCTGCTCCGCGACACGAGCCGGAGCACCGGATCGGGGCTGTAGGTGGCCAGCTTCAGCACGATGAGCGCGGCCATCGCCTGGGCCTTGCCGGCGAGGCGGAAGAAGCCGGCCGGGCTCAGGGCGACCACGCTGCGAGCCAAGCCCTGATCGCCGAGGTAGAGCGCGATCGCGCCGCCGAGTGAGTTGCCGACCACGTGCGGTCGTTCGATGCCCCAGGCCTCGAAGTTCTCCGCGATCGCCGCGATGACGTTCTCCATCTGCGTGGGCACGCCGGCAGCCGACAGCGGCGGCGACTGACCGAAGCCCGGCAGGTCGATCGCGATGACGTCATAGTGCTCGGAGAGGCGTTCGATGACCGGCTCCCAGGCCTGCCAGCGGTGCCCGATCCCGTGGATCAGGACGAGTGGTTCCCCGCCGCCGGTACGCGAGTAGGAGAGCTCGGACAGCATCGGTACTCCCTCGGACGATCAATGTGACATCGAGAGTGTGACATGGAAAATGGCCGCTGTCACCACTCAGTTGGCTCGGCGAACCTCGATGACCGTGCCGTCGGCGTCCGCGATGAGTGCGCCGCTGCCGTAGTCCCCGGAGACGTAGATCGAGATGCGCACGGGTGAGGAGCCGTCGTCCGACGGGGTCAGCGCGCGGCTCACGTCGGCGTGCACGTGGGGGTCCTCGCCGGTCACGCCGGTCTCCTGCGCGGCCCGCCGGGCGAGTGAGGGTATCGCCGCCCAGGACACCTCGTCGAGGGTGAATGACGCGGTGTCGTCGGGCTGGATCGTCGACGGGCCGTCGTGGCTGCCTCGTCCGTAGCGGATCGTGTAGTCGTCGTAGGTCGTGGCGCCGGGCTCGCTCGGCGCGGTGGCACGGACCATGTCGTCGTAGAAAAGCACCTCGGTCGCCGCGTCGTCGCCTGTTACCTCGCGAAGTTCGGCGACGGCGTCGGCGACGCGGTCCTCGGAGTACAGATAGCTGTCGCGATCATCGCCGGAGACGAGTGCGCCGGCTGAGAGTGCGAGCTCCGTGCGCGCGGGGACAGCCACCACGGCGAGGCCGGCCAGGGCGAATGCGGCGTAGGCGAGCCAGCGCCGGCCGCGACCCTTGCGGCCGGTCGAGATGATCGATCGCGGACCCGAGGTCGTCTCCCCGGCCCAGACCGGCACCCCGGACGCCTTCGGTAGGCGAGCGACGCGCTCGTGCAGGTGGGGGAGCCCATCGGGGACGATCGCCACGGCGGGCTCGTCCTCGCGGAGGCGCACGACCGAGAGCGCGGTACCCGGCTGGAACTGCGGTGCCTCGATCATCGGCACGAGGCGTCGCACGGTGGTGCGGTAGTTCCCGCGGTCGCGGGCCTCGACCGTCAGGTGTATCTCGCAGACGGGCACGTCGTTGATCTGCGTCCCGGTCTGGGTGATCGAGTCGATGCGTGCCGCGGTCAGCCGGCCGGCCGTGCGCGCGGCATCGAGTTGCTCTTGGGGCGGACCGGCGAGGCCGCGCAAGGAGCCGCCGATGCCGACGAGGACGGCGCAGATGACGCCCACCGGCAGCGCGACGGTCCAGTAGGCGATGTAGCGGGGGTCGTGGGTCAGCGCATGCGCGACGGCACCCCCGACTCCTACTCCGACGACGGCGGCGAGCAACAGGCGGATCACGGAGAGATCCTAGTGCGCGCGTTGCGGGCCACCGAGGCGTGCCGCGTTGCAACAGTGACAGTGTTAGTGTCACTATCGTGACCGTGACTCCCACCACCTCCGGCCCCCTGGCGGGCGTGCGTGTCGTCGAGCTCGTCGGCATCGGCCCGGGGCCCTTCGCCGCCATGATGCTCGCGGACCTGGGTGCGGAGGTGATCCGCGTCGATCGCCCCGGCGGCGGCGCGCTGAGCGTCGCGCCGGCCGAGCAGGACATCCTGGCTCGTGGGCGACCCAGCGCGGCCATCGACCTCAAGGCCGACCGGGGGCGCGAGACGGTTCTCCGGCTCGTGGAACGAGCCGACATCCTGCTCGAGGGATTCCGGCCCGGTGTCACCGAGCGTCTCGGGCTCGGGCCCGGCGACTGTCACGCCCGCAACCCTCGCCTCGTGTACGGGCGGATGACCGGCTGGGGACAGGACGGTCCCCTCGCTCAGCAGGCCGGACACGACATCAACTACATCTCCGTCGCGGGAGGCCTCGATCCGATCGGACGCGCGGGCGGGCCGCCGCAGGTGCCGTTGAATCTGCTGGGCGACTTCGGCGGCGGGGCCGTCTACCTGGTCGCCGGGGTCCTCGCCGCTCTCACGCATGCGCGCTCGACCGGCGAAGGCCAGGTGGTCGACGCCGCGATCACCGACGGCGTCGCGCATCTGCTGTCGATGATCGTCTCGATGCAGCAGTCCGGCGGCTGGGGTCATGATCGGGGCACCAATCTGCTCGACACCGGCGCCCCTTTCTACGACGTCTACGAGACCTCCGACGGACGATGGATGAGCGTGGGCGGCCTCGAGCCCCAGTTCTGGGCCGCGATGGAGGACACCCTCGCGCAGCACGGCGTCACCGACCTGCCCGATCGCAACGACGTGACCCAGTGGCCCGACCTGCGTGAGCGGCTCGCGGAGGTCTTCGCCACCAAGACCCAGGACGAGTGGAACGACATCTTCGCCCCCACCGACGCCTGTGTCGCGCCGGTGGTGCCGCTCGCCGAGGCGCCGGAGCATCCGCACAACCGTGCGCGCGGCACCTATGTGGAGCATGAGGGGCTCGTGCAGCCCGCCCCCGCTCCTCGTTTCTCGGCCACCCCGGCCACCTTGACCACGCCCCCGGTGCGGCCGGGGGAGAACACCCGCGAGGCGCTCGCCTCGTGGGGCATCGACGATGTCGATGCGCTGATCGCCGACGGCGTCGCCGTCCAGAACTGAGGAATGACCTATGGAACGCACCATCTTCGAGGCTGAGCACGACGACTTCCGCGCCATGGTGCGCGCCTTCTGCGAGAAGGAGATCGTCCCGCACCACGAGCAGTGGGAGGCCGACTCGATCGTGCCGCGCGAGCTCTGGCTCAAGGCCGGCGAACTGGGGATCCTCGGCTTCATGATGCCCGAGGAGTACGGCGGCGGAGGTGTCGACGACTTCCGTTACAACGCGATCGTGCAGGAGGAGCTCACCCGTGTCGGCGCGAGCGGCGTCGGCTTCGCCCTGCACACGGATCTGGTGTCCACCTATCTGCTCAGCTACGCGACCGAGGAGCAGAAGCAGCGCTGGCTGCCGAAGTTCTGCACCGGCGAGCTCATCACCGCGATCGCGATGTCCGAGCCGGTCGCCGGCTCGGATCTGCAGGGCATCAAGACCACCGCCAAGCTCGACGGCGACGACTATGTGCTCAACGGGTCCAAGACCTTCATCTCCAATGGCATCCTCGCCGATCTGGTGATCGTGGCCTGTAAGACCGATCCCGATGCGGGCGCGATGGGTGTCTCGCTCATCGTGGTCGAGCGCGGCATGGAGGGCTTCGAGCGGGGCCGCAATCTCGACAAGATCGGGCTCAAGGCGCAGGACACCGCCGAGCTCTTCTTCGACAATGTCCGCGTTCCGAAGGAGAACCTGCTCGGCCAGGAGGGGCAGGGCTTCATCTACCTGATGGAGAAGCTGCCTCAGGAGCGCCTGACGATCTCCGTCGTCGCGGCCGCCGCCTGCCGGCAGATGGTCGACATGACCCTCGACTACGTCAAGAACCGCGATGCCTTCGGTCGCCCGATCGGCAAGTTCCAGAACACGCGCTTCGCCCTCGCCGAACTGGAGACCGAGCAGCAGATCGCGCAGGTCTTCGTGGACAAGTCCATCGAGCTGCTCAACGAGAAGAAGCTGACCGTCCAGGACGCCGCGATGGGCAAGTGGTGGACCACCGAGCTGCAGACCAAGACCGCCGATCGCTGCCTGCAGCTGCACGGCGGCTACGGCTACATGACGGAGTACCCGATCTCGAAGGCATTCCTGGATTCACGGATCCAGACGATCTACGGCGGCACGACCGAGATCATGAAGGAGATCGTCGGCCGGGGCCTCGGGCTCTGACTCTCGCCCCGCCGCTCCGCCCGAGGGGCGGTGGGCTACGCACCTCTTCGAGCTGTGGACAGGTGCCTATCCCACCGCCCGGGCGGGAGGGCGAGCCACGAGGAGAAGCTCTAACGCCCGCGTAGCGCGGACAGCACCCCGTGCCGTGAGGACAGGCCGAGCTTGCGCAGCACATTGCCCACGTGCTCCTCGGCCGTCCGCCGGCTGATCACCAAGGCATCGGCGATCTCCTGATTGGTCTTGCCATCGGCGAGCAGGTCGGCCACCTCGGTCTCGCGTGGCGTCAACGCGTTGAGCGCCTCGCCGGTGGCACTGGCGCGCAGTCGTTGCAGATTGCCGACGGCCATGGACAGGTGGCACGGCATGCCCAGCCGCTCGAAGCTGTCGCGCGCCTCCTCCAGGAGGTCGATGGCTCGAGCGGCCGAGGCCGGCCCGTCGCCCGCGATGACTCCCGACAGCAGGACGCCGAGGAGCGCCGACTGGCTCGCCACTCCGTAGTCCAGGGCGAGCTGTCGGCCCTCCTCGTAGTAGCGGCGAGCCGTCTCGGTATCGCCCTCGAAGAGAGCGACCGTCGCGGCATCGGCATAGCGCAAGGGCGTCGTGACATCCGGAGGGTCGGTGACGAGGACGTGAGGGATCGGTTCGCCGAGCATCGCACTCGTCCGGGCCAGCGCGGACTGGGCAGTGCGCCGCCACCAGCGCACGGCCGGCAAGGGGCTCGCCTGTAGTGCATCGCGGCGTTCTCGAAGCAGTTCCATGTCCTGTTGCAGGAAGGCGGACAGCGCCTGGGCCACTCGGGCCATCGCGACGATATCGGGAACGCGGTAGCGCTCGGCGGTCTCGACCGCCAGGTCTGCGGCGGCATCGGCATCCTCCAGGCGGCCAGCCTGGGTGAGGCAGAAGGCCAGCGCGCAGTAGAGCAGGGGTTGCACGCTCATCCGGCCGAATCGCCGGGCGATCCGCAGCATGCGCTCGCCGAACTCGATGCCCTGGGGCAGCTCGTCGAGCATGTACGCGCACCACACGGCGCAGGCCGCGGCATCCATCACCTCGCGCAGCTCCTCGGCCGGACGCGCGAGCATCGCCGCCAGGACGCCGTCGAACTCGCGACGTGCGGCGCCGATATTGCCCGTGTTGAGGAGCGCGATGGTGCGTAGTGCCGCACTCGCGCTGGCATAGGGCTCGCCGTGGGCCGCCGACAGCTCGATCAGCAGCGGATCGGCAGGGTCGTGACCATCGGTGAGTGAACTGGTGGCGGCGAGTTCCAGCAGCAGCGCGGGGATGCGGGGGCCGGCATAGGAGGAGAGGACCTCGTGCGCCTCGTCCGGCTGGCCCGACATCCGGAGCGCGTGCGCGAGCAGTGCCCGCGCCTCAGCGCCGTGGCCGGGGAGATCGAGCAGCGGCTCCAGGAGCGGCGCGGCCTCGTCGACCCGGCCGCTCAGCGCCAGCGCACGGGCCAGCAGCAGATCCCGTCGCGGCTCGCGCAGGTGCAGTGAGGCGCGTAGCCAGCGTTCGACGCTCGCGGGATCCGTGCCGAGGGCGTGCTCGGCGGTGTCCAGGAGGACGGAGAGATCGTCGTCGGTGAGATGTGAACGGAGCCGCGAGAGATGCTCGGCGCTCTCGAGCGGGGTGGTGCCGGCGAGTGCGGCGGCGCGCCGATGCAGGTCGGCGAGGTCGTCCTCCGTGGCGGACTGATAGGTGCTGGAGCGCACGACCGGATGGATGGCCTCGCTCGACTCGTCGTCGATCAGCCCGTGGCGGCGCAGCAGAACGAGATCCTCCGCGACATCGCCTCCAGTGAGCGCGGCGAGGCGTGCCGGATCGATGGCGCCGAGCACCGCGACCGCCTCGAGTGTGCGGCGGGCACAGGCGGGGAGCGCCCGGACATCCGCGCTGACGACCGAGCGGAGCAGCTCTGAACGCGGGCCGCGGCCCAGCGGGAGCACTTCATCGAGCGTGGTCGCGTCGGGGTGACGGAGGAAGGCGGCGCGCAGCGTCCGGGCGAAGAGCGGGTTGCCGTCCGCGGTCTCGACGATGATCCGCCGTTGCTCGGTGCTCACCCCGGCGGAGAGGGTCGCGATGTCCGGATCGGCCAGCGGTCCGACGGAGAGATGCTCGATGCTCGCTCCGGCAGAGCGCGCGGTATCGATGAGTCGGACCGGGGCCATCGCCTGTCGATAGGCGAGCAAAACGGTGAGCGGCGCGGTGCCGCTGATCAGATCGGCGAAGAACTGACTCGACATCGGGTCCAGCCATTGAGCATCGTCGATGGTGATGATGGCGTCTCGTTCGCGGAGCACGGTGATGCACTCGCGCAGGATGCCGCGGAGCGAGTGCTCCTCGATCATCTGCTGCAGGTCGGCGTCCAGCAGGCTCTCGATGACGGGGCGGGCGCTGGCGAGAGGGGAGGCGCCGGCGAAACGATCGGCGCGGGCGAGCAGTACGGGACGCTCGATCTCGGCGAGTGCCGAGGTCACGAGAGCGGTCTTGCCCGATCCCATCGGGCCGTCGACCAGGATGATGCGGGGCGGTACGGAGGGTGCGGCATGCAACTGTCCGAGGAGGAAGATCCTCTCCTCATGACGACCGATCACGTGTCCCCCATGCTCCCTGGCGGACGCCATGGTCCGCATCGACATCATCTCACAGGCGCGTGGACTTCGGATACCCGTAGCAATACGGGTACCGGGCCAGGTGGCTGGCTTCGTAGCGTGGACGGGTTCGGTGCCCGGGGTGAGTTGCCCACGCGGCGCTCAGTTTCGTGACGAAAGGTCCCCCTGTGTCTCAGCACCGGCGAACGACCACGGCCGACCGCCTCCGGCGGCGGTTCGGCCGGTTCGGCGTCCTCGGCATGATCATCGCCCTCGTGGCGCTCACCCTCACCCCGCCCGCGACGGCCGCCCAAGCGCCTCCGGCCGGGTCGTACACGGGGACGAGCGATGCGTACAGCACTGCGACGGTCGAGTTCGAGATCGATGCCAACGGCAATATGAGCGGTTTCGATACCGAGAGCTACTGCTTCGACGGGTTGTACCAGTGGCCTGTGCAGTGGGCGGGGATGCCGTCCACTCCGGTCAATGCCGGAGAGCCGTTCGATCTCAGTTGGGAGTTCGGCGACGGATCGGTCCGGGCCTACTACGAGCTGACCGGCACGGTGAACGCCGATGGTTCGGCCAGCGGTACGGGCCGCGCGGGCTTCCTGCCCTATGGCACCTGTGGCGGTATCGAATTCGAGTGGACGGCGCAGGGGCCGGATGGTGGCGGGGGGGATCCCGATCCGATCGAGCCGACCATCAGCATCCAGCCCTCCTCGGTGACGGAGTCCCAGCTGGTCAGCGAGGGTGTCCAGATCACCGGCGGCGACTTCATCGCCGATTCCTCGGTGACCCTCACGGTCGCTGGATCGCAGGTCGGAAGCAAGGACGCTGATGCCGATGGAGCCGTGAGCTTCGGCTATAACGGCCCCCTCGCTCCGGGCTCCTATCCCGTCGAGCTCTCGTCCGCGGATGGCAGCGTCGACAGCACCCTGACGGTGACGGCCGATCCGGAGCCTGAGCCTGAGCCGTCGGTGGGTGTGTCGCCGGGTTCGGTGACGGTGTCGCAGTTGGCGTCCGATGGTGTGATGTTCTCGGGTGAGGACTTCGGCGCGAACGCGCAGGTCGCGATCACGGCCGATGGCAGTGCTGTCGAGACGGTTGCCGCGAATGGCGAGGGTGCGTTCTCGTACACCTACAAGGGCCAGCACCAGCCGGGCACGCTGACGCTCACGGCGTCGAGCGCCGCGGGTCAGGACTCGGCCACGGTCACGGTGACCGCCGATCCGGATCCGGAGCCTGAGCCGTCGGTGGGTGTGTCGCCGGGTTCGGTGACGGTGTCGCAGTTGGCGTCCGATGGTGTGGTGTTCTCCGGTGAGGACTTCGGCGCGAACGCCGATGTCACGATCACGAACGGTCAGGGCGATGAGATCGTGGTCCTCGCCGATGACCAGGGTGCGTTCTCCTACCGGTACACCGGTGATCATCAGCCCGGCACGCTGACGCTGACGGCCTCGAGCGCTGCGGGCCAGGACTCGGCGACGGTCACGGTGACCGCTGACGCGCCCGTCTACGACCCGGCCGTGTCCCTCGACCCCACCTCGGTGACGCAGTCGGCGCTCGCCGGTGACGGCGTGACCGTCAGCGGCACGGGATTCCCCGAGAACGCCGATGTCGAGGTCCGCTTCGATGGCTCCGCTGTGGCGACCGTGGGCTCGGATGCGAATGGCACGGTGAGCTACGAGTTGGTGCGCGAGGGCGTCGCGCCCGGCACTTATCCGGTTGCGCTCGTGAGCGGCGACTGGTCCGACCAGGCGAATCTCACGGTGACGGCCGATCCGGATCCGGAGCCCGAGCCGTCGGTGGGTGTGTCGCCGGGTTCGGTGACGGTGTCGCAGTTGGCGTCCGATGGTGTGGTGTTCTCGGGTGAGGACTTCGGCGCGAACGCACAGATCGCGATCACGGCCGATGGCAGTGCTGTCGAGACGGTTGCCGCGAATGGCGAGGGTGCGTTCTCGTACACCTACAAGGGCCAGCACCAGCCGGGCACGCTGACACTCGCGGCGTCGAGCGCCGCGGGTCAGGACTCGGCCACGGTCACCGTCACGGAGGATCCGGCGGTGCGTGACCCGAAGGTCACCGTGACGCCGCAGACGCTCACGCAGTCCCAGGCGCGGGATACGGGCGTCACGGTCGCCTCGACCGGCTGGTTCGAAGGCGATGTCGTGGTCTTCAGCGTCGGTGGCGAGGAAGCCGCCCGCGTGACGGCTGACGAGCAGGGCAACGCCACCGCCCAGCTCACCTCGGACAATGCGAGCATCGGACAGCACACGGTCACGGCCGCCGTCGGCGATGCGAGTGCCGAGGCGACGTTCACGGTGACGGCCGATCCCGACCCGAATGCGACCATCCCGGCCGAGCCGCCGTCGGAGGACAACCTCACCGACGACAACCGCGGTGGAGTGACCGGTCCCGACACCGCCGTCGAGGGCTCGACCATCGAACTGGTCGTGCCGGGCGCGGAGCCGGGCAGCCGGGTCGGCGTCTGGGCCTTCTCCGAGCCGACGTACCTCGGTGCGTTCGAGGTGAGCGAGAACCGCACGATCCAGGTCACGCTGCCCGACGGGCTGGTGGGCGACCACCGGCTCGCGGTCTACGCCGATGCCGAGGAGGAGATCCTCCTGGGATGGACCTCGATCACCATCACGCAGGCCGATGACGGTGGCGGCGACGATGGCGACAACGGCGGTGGCGGCGGTGATGAGGGCCGCGATCGTGACCGTGATCGAGACGGCGGGGATCGCCTGCCGAACACCGGGGCGAATGTCGCGGGAGGTGTCGCGGGATGGGCGCTGCTGCTCCTGCTCGGCGGCGGGTTCCTGATCGCGCGTTCGCGCACCCAGGGCGGCGCACTGCGCTGATGCTCTGAGCTGAGGGCGGGGCCGTTCTGGTCCCGCCCTCAGTCATGTGCCGTCTACTCTCAGGACATGCGCCGCGCCTTCCGACTGCTACCTCTTGTGGTGGGGGCGACGTATCTGGCGGCGCTGGTGCTCATCGCCTGGTGGCCGACGCATGTCGATGCGGGCCTCGGCGTGGTCGACTGGCCGCTGACCCGGGCGCTGGCAGCGGTCGCGGGGATCTCGGCCTCGTCGGCCTATGCGGTCATCGAGGTGGCGGCCAATGTGGCGCTCTTCGTGCCACTGGGGCTCCTCGTCTCCTGGCGGTTCCCGGGATGGCGGTGGTGGGGAGTGGTGCTCGTCGGTGCGCTCGTGTCGGTGGTGATCGAGGTGGTGCAGGCCGTGACGCCACTGGATCGCACCGCGTCGGTGACCGATGTGCTCGCGAACACGGGGGGCGCCGCCCTGGGCGCCCTAGCTGTGCGATGGGCGGCTGGCAGACGCTTGGTACGCTAAGTAATAGTCGTCGAGAGGTCCGTCATGCATGAGGATGCGCCGAGCCAGCCCGTTGTCGCCGAGGAGCTCGAGTCCCTCGATCGCGTCCGCCGCCGGGTGACGGTGATTGGCTTCCTGGCGATCGCCTTGCACGGTGTGGTGGCGTTGCCGCTCGTCGGCCAGTACCTCGCCGAGGACGGGCGGATGCCCGAGGCGGTGCTGATGCTGGTGATGACGGCCCTGGCGGGGATGCTGACGGTGGCGGTCTCCCGGGTGATCCTCGGGTATTCGCCCTTGTCGGTGCCGTGGCTGGCCTTCGGGCTACTGCCGATGCTCGCCGGCGTGTACCTCGTGTCGTGGGCACCCTTCACCCTCCACTGACCGAACCCCGGGGTCGCCATCGCAGCAGGTCCCTGGACCAGGTCTTCCCCTTCGCTTCATCGGTGAGCGCAGGATCTATCAGCCGAGAGGCGAGGCCCGCAGCCGACTCAACCGTGCGGTAGTCGGCGCAGTAGGGCACCGATCTGCTCTGCTTCTTGTAACCGGCTCCCCAGGTCGACGGGACGATGAATCCTCCGAAGGGCGCCATCCTGCGGCGATGACGTTCGGTGTCGACCGCGAGACTCAGCGCCGTGCCATCGATGTCTTGCGTGGTCGCGAGGGTGACGATATCGACGAGATCCTTCTCGCGACTGGAGGGTCGGCCACCGTAGTCGGCCAGTGTTGCGCAGACCTTATCGGCGATCTGATCCACGACCGGATACAGGCGGTAAGGCCTGCTGACGAGTCGCGGGAGATCGAGTGCCGTGGCGGGGAGAGCGGCCGAGACCTCATCGGTCACGCCTGTGCCGATCGTGAGATCGACCTGTACCGAGCCCTTCTTGGAGACGCCGATGAAGACGGTGAAGGAGGCTCGGTACCCCTCGGCGTATGGCTGAGTGTCGACGGCGATGGCTACGTCGTGGCCGACGTACTCGAAGCGGAAGTGATCGCCGAGGTCGATCGACGCCAGGCGCTTCAGGTCCTCCAGCGCCTGGTCGAGGCTGAATCCCTGACGATAGAGGTCGATGTCTCGAGTGGAGCGTGTCGAGGGGATCCGGGCCAGGATGCCCGCTCCTCCCTTCAGTACCCACTCTGAGTCCTCGCCGTCAGAGAAGATCCGGCTCAGGAAGCGGTTGAAGTACTCCAGCTGGATGCGCTTGTTCGTGTCGAGCGAGGGATCAGCCTCCGCGGCATTCTTCGCGGCATCCTTGATCGCGGCCTCCACCCCCCGGGGTGTCGGATACGGCTCAGGCACGGACATCATGCTCGGACTCCCCGCTGCGTGCGGTTGCGGCCGCCGGAAGCGTGGCGATGTGCTCGATCCATTGCTGTGAGATGGTCGTCAGATCGGGCGGGTTCATCGGTTCCGCAGCGACTCTGCTGACATCAGGTATGGCATCAGTCAGCGCCTTTGAGAGGATCTCCTCGATGTCAGATGGTCGCGTGACGTGCTTCAGGTAGTTGATGAGGACCCGTGAGCCAAGCACCGAGTCCTCTGAGATCCGACGCGCGACGGATTCGAGATCCAGCCCCGCAGTTTCAAGAAGCTGCTCTAGCACGGCATTGCCATCGTGTCGTCTGAACCCGTTGCGCTCAGCCAGCGGACTGAGCAGTTCTCGCAGGCGATCGAGATCCAGTCGCCGTTTCTTCATCGCCGAACTCAGCGCATCGGCGACAAGGCTCAGTTCCCTCACGTCCTCCAGCAGGTCCGCCAGGGTGCGTTCGAGCGTCATGACCGGGATCCCCTTGACCAGGGTGATGTCACGGTCTTCAAGGTGGCGCTGCCGGTAGTGAATCTCAGCACGTTGGGTTTGGCGACGCCTGACGGTAACGAACTCGTGACGATCCGCCCATAGGTCTCCGACGCCGTGGAGCAGGGCCGCTGACGAACTCGCCACCACGACACCTGCCGCAAGATCCCCCAGCCGATCGTGAGCCGGGAGCCGAGGATCGGTGCTGAGCCAGGCAGCCCGAAGGTCGTCGAACTCATCGCTCGGCGCACCCGTGTCGCGGTAGACACCGTGTGCGAGCCGCTCCAGATGACCCGACTCGGCCAGGCGAGACAGGGTCAGGCGGGTGATTCCGAGCGCATCAGCTTGCGCCGTCGTCGCCATACCCCACTGCGAGGCGGTGACATCGGCGAGCTTTCGGAGAGCTTCACCGGATTTCATACTTGGATTGTATCTACCTATGTGAAACAATCCAAGCCGTCAATCGGCATCATTGGGGTTTGGGGTGTGGCGAGACTGACCTCAGTGGCCGAGCCGATGGGCGCTCACGGTCGCCGTCAGCAGTTCGGCGGCGCGCTCGGTGATCAGGCGGCGCACGGTCAAGGCCGAGGGCGAGGGGCGGCTGTCGCGGCGTTGGATCAGGCCGATGCGGATCGGCGCCGTGTTGCGCAGGGGGATCCAGCGCAGTCCCGGCACGTCGACCGACGTGTCGAAGGGGCCGAGGATGCCGATGCCGGCCCCGTGGGCGACCATCACCTTGACCGATCGGTCCGACATCGCCTGCACCACCACGTCCGGCTCAGGCACATCGGCGTGCAGCCGCTCCCACATGACCGTTCCCTCGCGCATGGTCACGATCGGCCAGGTCTCCAGATCGCTCCATTCGACGCTGTCGCGCTCGGCGAGCAGGTGGTCGGCGCGCACGATGACGCCGATGGGAGCTTGCAGGAGCAGGGTCCGCTCGATGGTCGGCGCCGCGGGCTCGGAGAGCATCGTCACGAGCCCGAAGTCGAGCTCGCCGGAGGCGACGCCCGCCTCGATCGCCGTCGAGGCGGCCTCCGTCAGGGTGAATCGCAGGCCCGGATGCTGTTCGTGCAGCCGGCCGATCACGCTGGCGATGACCGTCTCGACGACCACCGAGATGGCGCCGATGGCGACCCGTCCCCGATACGACCCACCGGACTCGGTGGCGGCATCGTGCACGTCCTGTTCGGCCGCGACGAGTCGCGCCATTGGCTGCAGGAGGGCCTGGCCGCTGGGCGTCGGCCGCACACCCGACCGGCTGCGGGTCAGCAGGACGACATCGAGCTCCTCCTCCAGTAGCGCGATCTGCTGGCCGAGGGCGGGCTGGCTGATGCCGCAGCGGACGGCGGCAGCACGCAGCGACCCCGTCTCGACGGCCGCGAGGAAGTATCGGGCTCGCTCGACTCGCACGGCGCCACGATATCCGGGAGACGCCCGCCGGTGAAAGTGTCTGCTTGTATCACCGCGAGATCCTCTCGCTGGAGATCTGCGCCGTCATCACGGCCACGGAGGTGAGGGCGCGAGCAGGAGCGTGTCAGGCGATAACTTTCACCTTTCACATATGGAAGGTTCCGCTCAGTTCCCCCCGCCGGGCTTCTTCGAGATAGTCGCTGGTGACGCGCCTCACAGTCGTGGGGCGCACGGCGATCGAAAGGCACCGACCATGACCGAGGCCCCACTGCGGGGAGTGACCGTCCTCGACATGTCCACCATCCTGGCCGGGCCCATGGCGGCCTCACTGCTGGGCGAGTTCGGTGCCGATGTCATCAAGATCGAGGAACCCCGCCATGGTGACCCGGCCCGTTCCTATCCGCCGCTGGTGGAGGGCGTCTCCGCGCAGTGGTCGGTCCTCGGGCGCAACAAGCGCAGCGTCACCGTAGACCTGCACCAGCCGGACGCCGCGCAGGTCGTGGGGCGGCTGGCGGCCGCGGTGGACATCGTCGTGACCAATTTCCGCCCCGCGACGCTGCGTCGCTTCGGGGTCGACTTCGACGACCTGGTGGCCTTCCGCCCTGACCTGGTGATGGTCCACGTCAGCGCCTTCGGGCGTACCGGACCGTACGCGGAGCGTCCGGGATTCGCCCGTGTCGCCGAGGCCTTCGCCGGGCTGACCCACAGGACCGGCGAGCCCGACCGGCCTCCCGTCTTCGCGGGTTATCCGGTCGCCGATGGAGTGACCGGCATCTACGCGGCCTTCACCGCCCTGCTGGCATTGCGCCAACGGGACCGGACGGCTGAGCCGCAGCTCGTGGACCTCGCGCTCTACGAGCCGCTGCTGCGGATGATGGAGGACTTCATCGTCGACTACGACGTCACCGGTCATAGCGTGGGCCGACAGGGCAATGAGAACCCCCACATCAGCCCCAACAACCTGTACCGGACGCGTGACGGACGCTGGCTGGCCTTGCCCGCGTCCACCGAGCAGATGTGGAGGCGTCTGGTGAAGGCGATGGGTGCCGACGATCTCGCCGGCTACACCGACATGGCCCAGCGGGTAGCGCATCGCCAGCAGATCGAGGATCGTGTCCACGCCTTCGTCGGCTCGTACGATCTCGAGCCCCTGATGGAGTTGCTCGTCGACGCGGGTATCGCCGCGGGCCCGGTCAACACCGCCGAGGAGATCTGCGCCGATCCGCACATCCGCGCCCGTGGTTCGGTGGTGGAGTTCCCGGACGACTCGGGACATCTGCGTCGGATGCAGTCGCCGGCCGGGCTGTTCTCCGGCTTCGAGGGCACGCTCCGCTCGCCAGCACCCGGACTC
This sequence comes from Aeromicrobium sp. YIM 150415, assembly GCF_016918125.1. Lineage (NCBI taxonomy): Bacteria > Bacillati > Actinomycetota > Actinomycetes > Propionibacteriales > Nocardioidaceae > Aeromicrobium > Aeromicrobium sp. YIM 150415. Next base: position 42,446 of record NZ_JAERWM010000011.1, read on the forward strand.
GGTCAGCACACCGACGCCGTGCTGGCCGATCTCGCGGGTCTGTCCGCTGAGGAGATCGGCACTCTGCGCGCGAATGGAACGATCTGATGCGCCCATCGCCGCCGAACGACGACCCCATCAACCGCCCTGCCTTCGCGGACCGGCCTGATCCGCACGTGACCGAGACATCATCAAGGAGTGTCATGAAGACTCACCGACCGCAGCGTCCCTCCCGTCGCCTCGGCATCCTCGTCGGCGCTGTGAGCGCCGCCCTCGCGCTGACCGCGTGCTCCGGCGGTGGATCCGAGTCGTCGGGTGATGGCACCTTGACGATCGGCGCAGCGACCAACCTGCAGACCCTCGACCCGCAGATGGCCGCGGTGGCGCAGGAGTACTACGTGAACCCGGTCTTCGACACGTTGATCCACGCCCAGCCCGACGGAACCTTCGAGCCCGGCCTCGCCGAGGAGTGGGAGATCGTCGACCCGGTGACCTTCGAGCTGACCGTCCGTCCGGATGTCGTCTTCAGCGACGGCGAGCCGATGGACACCGACGCGGTGGTCGCCAACTTCGAGCGCGGGATGGGGATGGAGGCCAGCCCCTCGGCGGCCTTCTACAGCAATATCGCCGGTGTCGAGGCCGTCGACGACGCCACGGTCCGGCTCACGCTCTCCGAGCCGACCACCGACATGCTCTCCCAGCTCAGTCGTCTGCCCGGCATGATGATGAGCCCCGCCTCCTTCGAGGCGAACCCGGAGACGACGCCGATCGGTGCCGGCGGATGGACCTACGATGCCGCGGCCTCCAATGCGGGCGAGGTGCAGGTGTACCGCGCCAATCCCGACTACTGGGATACCGACCGAGTCGGTGTCGACACCGTCGAGATCCGTGCGCTCGAGGACGCCTCGGCCGCTACCAATGCCGTGCTCGACGGACAGGTCGACGTCATCGAGATGCGCAGTGAGGCCGACCGGTCGACCCTCGACAACGGCTCACTGCAGCTGATCGAGCGGGCGAATGCGAATGTCTACTACGTCCAGATCATGGATACCGATGGCACGCTGATCGAGCCGATGGGCGACGAGCGCGTCCGCCGGGCACTCAACCTGGCCATCGATCGTGAATCGGTCATGAAGGGCCTGCAGTTCGGGCAGGGCGATCCGAGCCCCAGCTTCTGGCTGGAGGAGACCCCCTACTACGACGAGGACCTGGAGGATCTCGCCTACGATCCCGAGGAGGCACGCGACCTGCTGGCCGAGGCCGGCTATGCCGATGGCTTCTCGGTGACCTTCCCGAGCTTCGGTGCGATCACCGAGGTGGCCGAGTCGGTGCAGCAGATGTGGGGCGAGATCGGTGTCGAGGTCACGATCGATCAGGTCGAGCCCGGGACCCTCGCCGATGTGATGCGCAACGGCACGACCGCCATGGCCGTCACGCTCGCCCGCGGTTTCACCGCCGAGTCCCACTACGACGAGCGGCACGCGCCGGGCAGCCCCTACGATCCGCTGGGCACCGATCGCGGCGATGTCGCCGAGCTGGCGGATATCGCCTTGAACGCTGAGACGGAGGAAGGTCAGGCTGAAGGCTGGCGCGATGTCTACTCCTACCTGATCGAGCAGGGCTACCTCATGGTGGTCGCACACCAGATCCCGGTGGTCGTGGCCGCGGAGCACGTGTCCGGTGCCGAGCTGTCGCCCTCGGACAATCTGCCGAAGCCCTACGACATCACGTTGGACTGACGGTGCTTCGTGTCGCTCTGAGCCGCCTCGCGGCGCTCATCCCCTTGGTCTTCGTGGCCAGCTTCACCACCTTCCTGCTGTTGCAGTTGACCGCGGTCGATCCCGCGGTGGTGCGCCTCGGCGAGACGGCGACGGACGAGGCCTACGCGGCCTTCCGCCACGAGCTCGGCCTGGATCGTCCGATCCTCGTCCAGTTCGGAAGTTGGCTGCTGGGCGCCGTGCAGGGCGATCTCGGCGTGTCCTGGTCGAGCTCCACCCCGGTGACCGAGCTGCTGATGAGCCGATTCCCGGTCACCTTGGCCATCTCCGTCGGGGCGCTCGTCGTGGGACTGCTGATCGGCATCCCGGCGGGTATCGCCGCGGGCATCCGCGCGGGCCGCAGCACCGATTCGCTGCTCACGGGCGCCGCCTCGGTCGGGCAGGCCATCCCGAGCTTCTGGCTGGCTCTTCTGCTGGTCGCCTATGTGGCGATGCAGACGCCGTGGTTCCCGGCGACCGGCTACGTCCCCTTCGGCACCGACCCCGGGGAGTGGCTGCGCAGTATCGCGCTTCCGTCGCTCGCGCTCGGGGCGGCGGCCGCCGGGGCCTTCGCCCGGCAGACTCGGGCGGGATTCGTCCGGGTCCTGCACGAGCCGTACATCCGCACGGCCGTCGCCGGGGGGCTGGCGCGCCGGCGGATCCTGTGGCGCACGGCGCTGCGTAATGCGGCGGTCCCCGTGGTCACCACGATCGCGGGACAGGCCGCCGTGCTCGTCGGCGGAGCCGTCGTGATCGAACAGGTCTTTGCGCTGCCCGGCCTCGGTCAGCTCGTACTCAACGCCATCCGGAACGGAGACATGCCCGTGGTGCTCGGATTCGTCGTCCTCATGGCCCTCTTGATGGCCGTCATCCAGTTCCTGCTGGACCTGGCCTACGCCCTCGTCGATCCTCGGGTGCGTGCGTCATGAGGGGCAGTTCGGTGCTCGTCAAGGCATCCTGGGGCGTACTGATCGTCGTCGGTGTGCTCGCTGTGGCCGGACCGTGGATCGCGCCCTACGACCCGACGGCCGGCGCGGTCGGTGACGCCCTCGCCGGCCCGAGCGGCGACCACTGGCTCGGCACCGACTATCTCGGTCGGGACACACTGAGCCGGCTCATCGACGGCGCCCGGGTGTCGACGATCGCCGGTTTCGAGGCGACCGCGGTCGCGGTGGTGCTCGGCGGCGGCGTGGGCATGGTGATCGGTCTTGTCGGCGGCTGGCCCGATCGCATCGTCATGCGCATCGTCGAGGGCATCTCGGCGATCCCCGCGATCGTGCTCGCCATCGCGCTCATCGCGGCCCTCGGCAGCGGTCTGACCACCTCGATGTTCGCCGTCGGCATCGCCTTCGCGATGGGTATCGCCCGGCTGGCCCGCGGACTGACGATGGCGGAGCGCGACCGATTGTATGTGGACGGCGCCCGGGTGATCGGCGCCGACCGGCGCCGACTGCTGTTCCGCCACATCGCTCCGAATATCGCCGCGCCGATGGGAGTCGAGGCCACCTTGGTGTTCGCCCATGCGGTGGCCATCGAGGCAGCGCTGAGCTTCCTCGGTCTCGGCACTCAACCACCGGCGGCGAGTTGGGGGATCATGCTGTCGAGCGCGCAGCGCGCGATCCGTGAGGCGCCGTTCCAGGCGATCCCGCCCGGTCTCGCGCTCGTGTTGACGGTGCTGGCGCTCAATATCGTCGGCGACGCGCTGATCCGCCGTCGTCGCGGTGCCAGCGCCGAGAATCCCACGGGATATCTCGAGCCGACCGATCTTGGCGCGTCCGATGCGCATGTCCGCGGCGACGAGTCAGACGTGCCCGGCGGGACCGTGAGCCCGCTGCTGGAGGTCGAGGGGATCACCGTGCGATACGGCGAGACCACGGCGGTCGATGCCGCCGACCTCGCGATCCGGCACGGTCAGGTCGTGGCCCTCGTGGGAGAGTCCGGCAGCGGCAAGACTTCGCTGGCGATGGCCCTCGCCGACCTGCTCACCCCACCGGCATCCAGCACGGCCGCACGGGTGCGCCTCGGCGGTTGCCGACCGCTCGAGCTCGTCGATGCCGACGATGCCACGCGCGCAGCCTGGCGCGGACGGGTCGGCGTGGTCTTCCAGGAGCCGTCCGCAGCCCTGAATCCGCTGCAGACGGTCGGCCGCCAGCTCCGCGATGTCATCGAGGCGCAGCGCCGCCTCGCCGGCGGCCGGCGGCAGGGCGGAACCCCGAGAGCGGTCGACGAGGAGATCGTCGATCTGCTCACCTCCGTCGGTCTGCGCCGGCCCGACGAGGTGGCGCGGTTGCGGCCCGGCCAGATCTCCGGCGGTATGGCCCAGCGCGTCATGATCGCTCTCGCGCTGGCCAAGTCCCCGGATCTGCTCATCGCCGACGAGCCCACGACGGCCCTGGACGTGACCGTGCAGGCCGAGATCATCGCCCTGTTGCGACGGCTCTGCGAGGAGCGTGAGTTCGGCGTCCTGCTCGTGACCCATGACCTCGGTGTCGCCGGCGAGCTCGCCGACGAGGTCGTCGTCATGCTGCACGGTCATGTGGTGGAGTCCGGCCCCATCGAGTCGGTCGTCCGCCGGCCGCAGCACGAGTACACGGCCGCGCTGGTGGCCGCGGTCCCACGCAACGAACCGGGCCGGGCGATCCTCGAACCGCCGCGGATCACCGAGGAGATCATGTGATGACGACCGAGCTGCTGGGGTCGATCGAGGACCTCACCGTCACCTTCGCCCGTCGCCCACGGTGGGGCGACCTGCGTCCCAAGCCGTTCACCGCGGTCGATCACGCCACGCTCGATCTGCGCGCCGGCGAGATCACCGGGCTCGTCGGGGAGTCCGGCTCGGGCAAGTCGACCGTGGCCCGTGCGCTCTTGAAACTGACGCCTTTCACCGGCGATGCGACGATCTGCGGATTCGATCTCTCCACGCTGCCGGCGCCGCCGCCCCTCGCCTACCGGCGGACGGTGCAGGCGGTCTTCCAGGATCCGCTGCAGGCGCTCAATCCACGCCACAGCGTGGCCGATATCGTCGCGGAGCCGCTGGTGCTGCACACCGATCTGGGGTCGCGTGAGCGACGGGACCGCGTGATCGCGACCCTCGAGTCGGTGGGGCTCGACTCCGGTTTCCTGCCGCGGACGACGCGGGAGCTGTCGGGCGGGCAGCGACAACGGGTCGCCATCGCCCGCGCGATCATCGTCGATCCTTCGTTGCTGATCCTCGATGAGGCGCTGAGCGCCCTGGACGTGACCACCGCCGCCTCGGTGGCGCGGCTGCTGCACGGTCTCCTGCGTCCCGATTCAGCCATGCTGTTCATCGGCCATGATCTGGCGATGATCCGGCAGCTGTGCGATCGGGTCCACGTCATGCGCGAGGGACGGATCGTCGAGTCGGGGACCGCCGACGAGGTGTGCGGATCTCCCCAGCACGAGTACACGCGGCTGCTCGTGGACTCGATCCCTCAGCTGCTGCGGGCGGACACCTGATGACCGAGGGTGCGCCTCTCTCGGCAGGCGAGGGCCCCTTGCGTGGCGTGCGGGTGCTCGACGCGAGCACCATGCTCGCGGGTCCGCTCACCGGCGGCCTGCTCGCCGACTTCGGCGCGGAGGTCATCAAGGTCGAGGACACTCGCGGCGGCGACCCGATGCGGCTCATCTCCTCCGATGAGGACGGCCGGTCGGTGCTGTCGAAGATCTCCCACCGCAACAAGCGCAGCGTCGCCATCGACCTGCGTGACGCCCAGGGGCAGGCGCTGTTCCGCGAGTTGACGGGGCAGGTGGATGTCGTCGTGACGAACCTGCGCATGTCGACCCTCGAACGGTGGGGGCTCGGTTATCCGGAACTGTCGCGGGCCAATCCCGGGCTCATCATGTACCACCTGTCCGCCTTCGGCCGTTCGGGCACGCGCCGCGACGACCCCGGCTTCGCCCGCGTCGCCGAGGCCTACTCCGGTCTCACCTACGCCTCGGGAGACCCCGACGGCCCGCCGATGTTCTCGGGCTATGCGATCGCCGACGGTGTCGGCGGCGTCCACGGGGCCTTCGCGGTGCTGCTGGCTCTCTACGAGGCGCGTGTCTCCGGGAGGGGACAACTCGTCGAGGTATCGCTCGCCGGGGCGATGGTGCGCATGCTGGAGGGACTCGTCGCCGCCTACGAGACGACGGGGAGATCGCCGGAGCGGAGCGGGAACCGCAACGACAGCATCGCGCCCAATGGGATCTACCGCACCGCGGACGATCAGTGGATCGTCCTGCCGATCAGCACGCCGAGTATGTGGCAGCGACTGTGGGTCGCTCTCGGCCGCCCCGAGGTCGCCGAGGACGAACGCTTCCGCACGAATGCGGATCGGCTGCGCCATCGCGAGGAGCTGGAGGCGGTTCTCGAACCGATGATCGCCGGCCGGGAGCTGGACGATCTGTACGAGTCGCTCCGTGCCCATCAGGTGGCGGTCGGACGGGTCAACTCGATGGCCGATCTTTTCGCGGATGCGGACGCCTGGGAGGAGGGCCTGCTGGTCCGAGTGCCCGATGAGGGCGGCCGGGACGTCGTCATGCCGGGCGTCGTGCCGCATCTGTCGGGAACCCCGGGCGGCATCCGTCATCCCGGCCCGGCATCCGGCCAGCACACCGACGAGGTGCTGAGGGAGCTGCTCGATCTCGGCGACGGCGCCCTCGGCACCCTCCGCGCCGAGGGAGTGATCGCCTGATGTCGAGCAGCGCGACTCGGGCGCGAGGAGACCATCGATGAGGAGCGGCATGGAACCACAGGTCGAGGCACATGAGGTGGGGCTGGACCCCGGTCGGCTCGGTCGTATCGACGCCTATCTGCGACGATACGTCGACGATGGACTGTTGCCGGGATGGCAGCTGGCCATCAGCCGCGGCGGCAGGATCGCGCACGCCTCGTCCTACGGACTCCGGCATCGCGAGGACTCGGTGCCGGTCGGCGACGACTCCTTGTTCCGGATCTACTCCATGACCAAGCCCATCGTCTCGGTGGCGGCGATGATGCTCTACGAGCACGGGGCCTTCCAGCTCAGCGACCCGGTCGGCGACATCATCCCGTCCTTCGCCGACCTCTCGGTCTACAGCGGCGGAAGCGATCTGCGACCCTCCACGGTGCCGGCCGCCGAGCCGATGCGCATGGTCCACCTGCTGACCCATACCTCCGGGCTGACCTATGGCTTCGTCCGCCAGCATCCCGTGGACGCGCTCTACCGTTCCCACGGCCTCGATGGCAGCGGCGGTCTCGATCTGGCCGCCCTCTGCGATCGACTGGCGGGACTGCCGCTGTTGTTCGAGCCGGGTTCCAGGTGGGCCTACTCGATGGCCTCGGACGTCCTCGGTCGGGTAGTGGAGGTGCTCAGCGGGCAGAGCGTGGAGTCCTTCCTCGCGTCGCGGATCTTCGAGCCGCTGGGGATGACCGAGACGCGATTCGGCATCGAGGAGTCGGCGGTAACACGGCTCGCGCGGCTGTACTCGCTTACCCAGTCCGGACTGGAGCCGGCCGACCATCTCGCCGAGACGGTGGATCGTCCGGCCTACCCGGGCGGGGGCGGTGGACTGATCAGCTCCGCGCGGGACTACCACCGGTTCACCCAGATGCTCCTGCGCGGTGGCGAGCTGGACGGCCAGCGGCTGCTCGGTCCGCGCATCGTCGACTTCATGACGCGCAATCACCTCCCCGGCGGTGTCGATCTTCAGACCTACGGTCCGCCGGTGTACTCGGAGTCGACGATGCGGGGCGTCGGTTTCGGGCTGGGATTCTCGGTCGATCTCGATGCCGCCGCCGCGGGACGGCCGGGCAGCCCGGGCACGTACGGCTGGGGCGGCATGGCCGGAACGCGGTTCTGGGTGGATCCGGCCGAGGAGCTGACGGCGCTGTTCTTCACGCAGGCGTTCACCGGCAGACCGCTCCCCGTGCGTGAAGGGTTGCGTCAGCTGGTCTACCAGGCCATCGTCTAGGGCTCACTCCGCCGCGTGCGCGGCGGCGATGATGCGGTGGAGGAGGGCGTTGGCGTGGTCGAGGTCGTCCTCGGTCATGCCGAGTCGTTCGAGCATGGCCGGAGGCACGTCGAGTGCGCGTGAGCGCAGCGCCCGTCCGTCCGCGGTCAGGGTGATCTGCAGCGAGCGTTGGTCGTGGGGTGAGCGCACGCGCTCGACGAGCCCCATCTGCTCGAGTCTCTTGACGAGGGGCGAGGCGGTGCCCGGGTCGAGTGACAGCGTGGTGCTGAGCTCGCTCAGGCCGAGGCCGTCGTTCTGCCAGAGCGCGAGCATCACGAGGTACTGCGGGTGGGTCAGCCCGAGGGGTTCGAGGGCGGGCTTGTAGGCGGCGATCACCGAGCGCGCTGCCACGGCGAGGGCGAAGCACACCTGTTCGTCGAGGGCGAGAGGATCGCGGTCGGCGGGCACGCGGGCAGTCTAGTGTCCCGCGCGCAGATCGCTCGGCGAGCCGTCGAGGCTGACAACTCCTACGATCGACGGAGGGGTGAGACGCGTCACTGCCCCGAAGGAGGTGGATCGCCATGGATGATCCCTCGCTCGGGACGATCTTCCTGGCCGAGGCCGTCGGCACCGGCATCCTGGTCCTGCTCGGCGGGGGCGTGGTGGCGACCGCGCTGCTCGCCAAGTCCAAGGGCCTCGACGGCGGCTGGCTGATGATCAACTTCGGCTGGGGTCTCGGTGTCTTCGCCGGCGTCAGCGTCGCCTATGCGTCGGGCGCGCACCTGAACCCGGCCGTCTCGGTGGGGCTGCTCGTCACGGGCGAGATCGACGTCGTCCAGTTCGCGGTCTACGTGGCCGCGCAGCTGATCGGCGCCTTCGTCGGCGCCTGCCTGGTCTTCCTCGCGTACAAGCAGCACTTCGATGCGGAGGAGGACACGACCAAGAAGTTCTCGGTGTTCTCCACGGCCCCGGAGATCCGTTCGTACCGGTGGAACATGGTGACCGAGACGATCGCGACCTTCGTCCTCGTCTTCGTGGTGATCGCGTTCAGCCGGGTGGGCGACACCGGTTCGGACGCTCCGGCCGGGCTGGCCGCACTCGGCGCGATGCCTGTCGCGCTCCTCGTCGTCGGTATCGGCGCCTCGCTCGGCGGTCCGACCGGCTACGCCATCAATCCGGCCCGTGACCTCGGTCCGCGTATCGCGCACGCCGTGCTGCCCATCAAGGGCAAGGGCACGAGCGACTGGGCCTACGCCTGGGTGCCGATCCTCGGACCCCTGCTCGGCGGCCTGCTCGCGGGCCTCGCCTCCTATCCTCTGTTGCCCCTGCTGTCCTGACCCGCGACCCCCAAGGAGAGACCCATGACCCAGTACGTGATGGCCATCGACCAAGGCACCACGTCCAGCCGCGCCATCCTCTTCGACCACGACGGCGCCGTCGTCAGCACCGGTCAGATCGAGCACGAGCAGATCTTCCCCCATGCCGGTTGGGTCGAGCACGATCCGAAGGAGATCTGGGACAACACTCGCGAGGTCATCGGCCAGGCCCTGAGCCGCGCCAATGTCACCCGCCACAATGTCGAGGCCATCGGCATCACCAATCAGCGCGAGACGACCGTCGTATGGGACAAGAACACCGGCGAGGCGGTCTACAACGCGATCGTCTGGCAGGACACTCGCACGCAGAAGATCGTGGACGAGCTCGCCGAGGACGGCGGCACCGAGCGCTTCAAGGAGACCACGGGTCTCCCGCTGGCCACCTACTTCGCGGGCACCAAGGTCAAGTGGATCCTCGACAATGTCGACGGCGCCCGCGAGCGGGCCGAGGCCGGCGATCTCCTGTTCGGGACCACCGACACCTGGGTGCTGTGGAATCTCACCGGCGGCACCGACGGGGGCGTGCACGTCACCGATGTCACCAATGCGTCACGCACCCTGTTCATGGATCTGGAGAGCCGCACCTGGGACGAGGACATCCTCGAGGTCTTCGGCGTCCCCACGTCGATGCTGCCGGAGATCAAGTCCTCGAGCGAGGTGTACGGGCACGCGCACTCGGAGTCGTTGCTGCGTGAGACCCCGATCGCGGGCATCCTCGGCGATCAGCAGGCCGCCACCTTCGGTCAGGCGGCCTTCGATCGCGGCGGCGCCAAGAACACCTACGGCACCGGCAACTTCCTGATCGTCAACACGGGCCATGAGATCGTCAAGTCCGATAGCGGGCTCATCACCACGCTCGCCTATCAGCTCGGCGACGACGAGCCCTACTACGCGCTGGAGGGGTCGATCGCCGTGACCGGCTCGCTCGTGCAGTGGCTGCGCGACAATCTGGGCATCATCTCCTCGGCCCCGGAGATCGAGCAGCTGGCGGAGTCCGTCGAGGACAACGGCGGCGCCTACTTCGTTCCGGCGTTCTCGGGCCTGTTCGCACCGTACTGGCGCCCGGACGCGCGTGGTGCCCTCGTGGGCCTCACCCGGTACATCAACAAGGGGCACATCGCTCGCGCGGTCCTGGAGGCCACGGCCTATCAGACCGCGGAGGTGCTGGACGCTGTCAACTCCGATGCGGAGGTGCCGTTGACGGAGCTGAGGGTGGACGGCGGCATGACCGCCAACGACACGTTGATGCAGTTCCAGGCCGACATCCTGCGGGTTCCGGTGGTGCGCCCGGTGGTCGTGGAGACGACCGCCCTCGGTGCGGCCTACGCGGCGGGCCTGGCCGTCGGCTTCTGGGAGAGCACCGAGGAGCTGGAGCGCAACTGGCAGGAGGACGAGCGCTGGGAGCCCGCGATGGACGAGGCAGAGCGCGACCGGCTCTACCGCAACTGGAAGAAGGCCGTCACCAAGACCTTCGACTGGGTGGACGATGACGTCGACTGATCCTCACATCGTCGGGTCACTCGACATCGCACGGGCCCAGGGCACAGCGGTGCCGACTCCGACGCCCGCCGCGGACCCCACGAAAAGTTGTCATGTGGGTGATAAATATGCGGCGTACGTGTTCGCATCGTGGGATTTTCCCGCTCAGAGCTTGTCTCGATTTGGCGCGCGCCTCGTGGCTCGCTAGCGTGGCCTCAGCGCCCACCGCGCCCGGCTTGGTCGCTGGCGCGGCCATTCGTTCTCGAGCTGGCCGCGACGAGAGCGCGGTGGGCCGCCTCTTCTCCGGACGGGCCGCATCGGTGTCATCGATGCGGCCCATCTCGTTCACGGCAGGAGCAGTGCCGAGTGCCGGGGGCGCGGAGCGGTCGGCTTTCCGGCCGCGTACTCCTCGGTGCTGACGCCGGTCACATCGCCGGGGTCGCGTCCCTCCTCGGCGAAGACCTCGCGCGCGATGTCGGCCCAGGACCTCGGCTCGCCGGGGCCGGTGACGTGGTGCACGCCGAACGGGGCTCGGTCGTCCAGCAGACGGAGGATGCCCGCGGCGAGATCGTCGGCGTGGGTCAGGCGGCCGATCTGGTCGTCCACCACGGACGGACTCACGCCGTCGCGCGCGAGCCGCCGCATCGTCTCCACGAAGTTCTTGCCGTCGCCGATCACCCAGCTGGTGCGCACGATGTAGTGCCGCGGCACCGTCGAGGTGACGGCCTCGCCTGCCGCCTTGGTCTGGCCGTAGACCCCGAGCGGCGACAGCGGCTCGTCGGTCGGGTGCTCCTCGACCGTGCCGTCGAAGACGTAGTCGCTCGACACGTTCACCAGCGTCAGTCCCCGCTCGATGGCGATGCGGGCGAGGGCGGCCACACCCGTCACATTCACCGCCCAGGCGTCGCGGCGTCCCTCGGGAGTCTCGGCGCCGTCGACATTCGTGTACGCGGCGGCGTTGATGATCGTCTGCACGTCGTCCCATGGCACGGCGTCGAGGGTCGACGGATCGGCGAGATCGACGGTGGAGCGGTCGTAGAAGGTGAGGTCGGGCCTGGCCTTGCGCATCGCGCGCCCCAGTTGGCCGTTCGCGCCGATCACGACCGTCTGCTTGGCGGGCATCGGGGTGACATCGGCGAGCAGCGGATGTCCCTTGTCCTTCTCGGACATCTCGGCGATCTCCGCGGGCCACGGGATCGCGAGGGCCGGGTCGAGCAGATTGACATTGGTGTAGGTGGCATCCGCGCGCCAGTGCGCGTTGACGAGATAGGAGTAGGCCGTGCGGTCCTCCAGCACCTGGAAGGAGTTGGCCACTCCGCGCGGCACGAACACCGCGGTCTCGGGGTTCAGCTCGATCCAGAAGGTGCGCCCGAAGGACTCGCCCTCGCGCAGATCCACCCAGGCGCCGAAGGCACGTCCCGCGGCCACGGACACGAACTTGTCCCACGGCTCGGCATGGATGCCACGGATGGTGCCGGCGTCGGCATTGAACGAGACATTGTTCTGCACGGGCCCGAAGTCCGGCAGTCCCAGCGCGGTCATCTTCGAGCGTTGCCAGTTCTCCTTGAACCAGCCGCGGTTGTCGCCGTGCAGGTCCAGGTGGACGACGAGCAGCCCGGGGATCTCGGTGGTGTCGACGCTGACCATCACTGTCCCTTCGCCGCGTAGCCGGCCTCGACGGCGGCCTTCTTCGGCCGCCACCAGCTCTCGTGATCGCGGTACCACTGCACGGTCTGCTCCAGTCCATCGGAGAAGTCGGTGAAGCGCGGCGACCACCCCAGCTCGGTGCGCAGCTTGGTCGAGTCGATCGCGTAGCGCAGATCGTGACCGGCGCGGTCGGTGACATGGTCGAAATCGTCGGCGTCACGCCCGAACAGTCGCAGCAGCATCTCGACGACCTGCTTGTTGGTCTTCTCGCCGTCGGCGCCGATGAGATACGTCTCGCCGATGCGTCCCTGCTCCAGGATCGTCAGCACGGCGCTGGAGTGGTCCTCGGCGTGGATCCAGTCGCGGACATTGGCGCCGTCGCCGTACACGCGCGGACGGATGCCGTCGATGAGGCCGGTGATCTGGCGGGGAATGAACTTCTCGATGTGCTGCCAGGGTCCGTAGTTGTTCGAGCAGTTCGAGATGGTCGCGCGCACGCCGAAGGAGCGCACCCACGCGCGCACGAGCAGATCCGAACCGGCCTTGGTGGAGGAGTACGGGCTCGACGGGTTGTAGGGCGTGGACTCGGTGAACCGGTTGGGGTCGTCGAACTCCAGATCGCCGTAGACCTCGTCGGTGGAGATGTGGTGCAGCCGGACATCGTGCTTGCGGGCGGCCTCCAGCAGTGTGTAGGTACCGATGATGTTGGTGTCGAGGAAGGGCCGCGGTCCGTCGAGGGAGTTGTCATTGTGCGACTCGGCGGCGTAGTGCACGATCGCGTCGTGCGTGCCCGCGAGCTCGTCGACGAGCTCGGCATCGGCGATATCGCCGACGACGAGGTTCACCTGGTCCTCGGGGAGTCCGGCGATGCTCTCCCTGCTGCCGGCATAGGTCAGTTTGTCCAGGACGGTGACCCGCAGGTCCGTCTCGCGCACCAGATGGTGCACGAAATTCGATCCGATGAACCCGGCGCCACCGGTGACCACGATCTTCTCCATGCTCTGACGCTACCAATCGATCCCGTGCCGGCCCCGGGATCCCGGTAGGCTCGGCACCATGCGCGGAATCATCCTGGCCGGGGGCACCGGATCTCGGCTGCACCCCATCACCCTGGGGGTGAGCAAGCAGCTCGTCCCCGTGTACGACAAGCCGATGATCTACTACCCGTTGTCGACGTTGATGACGGCGGGCATCCGCGACATCCTCGTCATCACCACGCCGCACGACGCGGCCCAGTTCGAGCGGCTGCTCGGCGACGGCTCGCATCTGGGCGTGAACATCACCTTCGCCCAGCAGCCGAGCCCCGACGGACTGGCCCAGGCCTTCGTCATCGGCGAGGAGCACATCGGCTCCGAGGGCGCGGCGCTCGTGCTCGGCGACAACATCTTCTACGGGGCCGGTGTCGGCACGAGCCTGCACCGCTTCGATGAGACCGAGGGGGCGGCGGTCTTCGGCTACTGGGTGTCCGACCCCACCGCGTACGGCGTCGTGGAGTTCGACGACTCCGGGCGGGCGATCTCCCTGGAGGAGAAGCCGCCGTCGCCCAAGAGCAATTACGCGGTGCCGGGGCTGTACTTCTACGACAACTCGGTCGTCGAGCGGGCCAAGCGCCTGCGCCCCTCGGCCCGCGGGGAGCTGGAGATCACCGATCTCAATCGTCTCTACCTCGATGAGGGCAAGCTCCAGGTCGAGGTGCTGCCGCGCGGAACGGCCTGGCTCGACACGGGCACCTTCGACGACCTCGCGGATGCCGGTGCCTTCGTGCGCACGATCGAGAAGAGGCAGGGACTCAAGATCGCCTGCCCCGAGGAGATCGCCTGGCGTCAGGGCTGGCTGAGCGCCGATGAGCTGCGTGCGCGCGCCGAGCCGCTGGTCAAGAGCGGTTACGGCCAGTACCTGCTCGAGCTGCTGTCCTGAGGCAACGGGGGCCGGCTCCGCGGTGAGACGATGCTCGGGTCGCCGGGAGTCGTCACCGAAGGATTGATCGCACTGCTCACCTCGTCGCCACGTATCGCCTTCCTGGACATCGACGGCACGATCGTCGACCACGACGAGTCGATCGCCGATTCGACCGTCGAGGCCATCCGCTCCGCGCGGGCGCGGGGACATCTGGTGTTCATCTCCACGGGGCGGAGCGCGCCGGAGGTGTACCCGTGGATCCGCGAGATCGGCTTCGATGGTGAGATCACCGCAGGCGGCGGTTTCGTCGAGCGTGCCGGTGACCTGATCGTCGAGCAGACCATGCCCGAGCGGCTGGTCGAGGAGATCACGGAGCTGCTGAAGGCCCTGGACCTCGACTACTACCTGCAGTCGCACCAGGGGGTCGAGCCGCACGGGCGCGTGGCCGAACGGCTCGATGAGGTGCTGGTGGCGCACGGTGCCGCGGCGCCGTCGCAGCATGCCGTGGCGCGGATCTTCGCCGACAACCGGATGCACGGCCGCGGCGAGGTCGCCAAGGCGGTGTTCATCGGCGACTCGCAGGAGGACTTCGGCCGGGTGGAGGCAGCGGTCCACGGCGAGCTGCGCGATGCCGTGGACCTCATCACCGGGACGATCGCCTATCTCGGCAGCGCGAGCGGCGAGATCTCACCGCGCGGGGTCAACAAGGGCACGGCGATCCTCCGCGCCCTCGATCACCTGGGGCTTGATCCGGCACAGGCGATCGGCATCGGCGACAGCCGCAATGACGTGGAGATGCTGCGGATCTGCGGCGTCGGGATCGCGATGGCGGGAGCCGCTCCCGAGGTCGTGGCGGCGGCGGATGAGATGACCTCGGGCGTCATGGACGGCGGTGTCTGGAACGCCTTTCGCCGCCACCAGCTGATCTGACGCGCACTGCCCATCGGGGCCGGGAAAATAGTTCTTGCCACATCACTGGCATTGCACTAGCGTCGCACTAACATTTCAGTTCGATGTGAGCTGTGTCGCAGATCTGGAGGAATGCCCCCGTGAAAGAGAACTACGATCCGACGTCGTTCTTCGAGTTCCTGAAGTACCGCCCCGCGAACCTGCCGTACTTCTGCCCGGACCAGAAGGGGCTCACTGTCTTCTGCCGAGGCCGTCGCGAACAGCTCGAGGAGATCCTCGAGCCCACGCCCTTCGAGCTGGTCGACGATCGCTTCGCCGTCGTCGTCACGGACTTCCGGAACAACTCCAGCTACCCGTACCACGATGCCGGCATCCTGCTGGCCGTCCGCTTCGGCGACACCGTCGGCGGCAGTTTCCTGTTCGAGTTCGAGGATCAGCACTTCACGGTCGCCTCCGGTCGTGAGAAGTGGGGCTACCCGAAGGTCTATGCGCACGCCGGACTCGATGCCGACGACACCACGGCCCGCGGCCGGGTCTTCCTCGGCGACGACGTGCACTTGGACATCTCGGTGGACCTGACGGCCGAGGCCGACCCGAGTGCCTGGCAGGACCTGGCGCTCTACCCGCACCTGCAGATCCGCGCAGTCCCGGAGTTCGACGGCCCCGGGTTCGAGAGCTTCCAGGTACTGAGCCGTGACACCAGCGCCGATTACACGCTGACCTCCCGGCACATCGGTCCGGCCACCGTCGAGCTCGGCGACGCCGTCTCGTTCCGCGGCAAGCGCCTCGATGTCCTCGAGGTGCTCGGCGGCGAGTACAAGGTCGGCGACTTCGCGGCGACCGAAGAGAACACCAAGCCGACCCTGCTCGCCGATCTGGCCCGGGTCTGACCACCTCATCTGACAAGGAGATCCCCATGCGTCTTCACAAGCTCACCGCCCTCGCCGGCGGACTGGTGCTGACCGCGTCATTGGCCGCGTGCGGCGGCAGCAGCGACGGCAGCGACGACGCGGCCTCCGGCGGCTACGGCCGCTGCGATGTCGCACCGCAGGACGACTCGTTGACCTTCGAGCCGGCGGTGGACGGCCAGCTCACGGTGGCTGTCCCGCTGCCCTCGCCGAACGGCTACCAGGGCGATACGCCCGAGAGCATCGACGGCGGCTACATGTACTGCATGGCGGCCGATATCGCCTCGCGCGCGGGCCTGGAGAAGGTCGTCGTCAAGAACACGTCCTTCGAGTCGATCGTCACCGGGCGCGGCGGCGACTTCGACATCGCCATCTGGAACGTCATCCGTACCGACGAGCGCGCCGAGGCGGTCGACTTCTCCGAGCCGTACATGCTCATCCCGTCGGCCGTGGCCGTGAAGGAGGGCGAGGAGCTCGACGAGGGCGATCTCGCCGACGCCCAGATCGGCGTGCTCATCGGCTCCTTCCAGGAGACGCTCGCCAAGGAGAAGATCCAGCCGAGCCAGCCGGTGCGCCAGTTCCAGTCCAATGAGGACATGTTCACCGCTCTGCGCGCCGGCCAGGTCGATGTGGTGCTGCAGGACCTCACGACCCTGATGCCGGCGGCGAAGGCCTCCGGCGGCGGCTTCGAGGTCATCGCCAAGTTCGAGGAGGGCGGCGAGCCCGGTGTGGTGCTGCCGAAGGATTCGCCCAACACCGCGACCGTCGACAGCATCGTCGCCGACTGGCTCGACAGCGGCGACCTCGACGCGATCTTCGAGGAGTGGCTGAACCCGATCCTCGGCGGTGACCCGAACGACGTGCCGGTGTGGACGGCGTGATGACCTCCGTCCCCCAGGAGACGGTGGAGGCGAGCAGCTCAGCGACGCTGCTCGCCCCGCCGCCCCGCACCGACCGGCTGATCGCGGCCGCGTCGATCCTCACCGTGATCGCGCTCGCCGTCAGCTATCTCGCGGTGTCGGTCGCGACGAGCAAGACCCCCGGCTCGATCCGGCTGCTGGCGACGATCGGCGTGCTGCTGATCGTCGTCGGCGTGCTCGGCGCTTCGCTCGCGGCGGCGACCAAGGCCGCCGGGGCCTCCCGCGCCGCGCGCCGCGCCGGTGACATCGTCTCCGCGCGTCACGCCGCCGCCCGGTCCCGCCACCACTCGCTGCGCTCGATGGCCTACAGCGGCTTCTTCGTCATCCTGGCCGCGGTGGTGCTGCTGGTCTGCGCCGACGACTTCGCCGTCCAGGAGACCTTCTTCCGCTGGGATCTGATCCAGCTGAGTGCGGGGGACATCACCAAGGCGTTCGCGATCAACGTGCTCATCGCGTGCTCGGCGCAGATCCTGGCCATGCTCTTCGGCCTCGTGCTCGCGATCGGCCGCTCCCTGCCCGGGGACAGCTTCCGCCCCCTGCGGGTCCTCGCGGTGATGTACATCGACGGATTCCGCTCCCTGCCGGCGATCGTCGTCATCTATCTGATCTGTCTGGGGCTGCCGCTCTCCGGCGTGCCCGTGATCAGCGACGCCAACCCGATCGCCTACGCGATCATCGCCCTGTCGATGACCTTCAGCGCCTACAACGCCGAGCTGTTCCGTTCGGGCATGGAGTCGATCCACCACAGCCAGATCTCGGCGGCCTACTCGCTGGGCATGTCGCCGGCCTCGGTGTACCGGCTCGTCGTGCTGCCGCAGGTGGCGCGCCGGCTCGCTCCGGCGATGCTCGGTGCCTTCGTCATGTTGCAGAAGGACACGGCGCTGGTCAATATCGTGGGCATCGTCGACGCCTTCCAGCAGTCGAAGATCTACTCCGGCAACTACTACAACCTCTCCTCGATCGTGGTCGTGTGCGTGCTGTTCATCGCCTGCACCATCCCGCAGACCCGATTCGTGGACTATCAGCTCGCCAAGGCCCGCCGGAGGGAGACCGCATGAGTGAGCGCCAGCGAGTGAATCATCGACGGGGTGTCATGCCGGCATCTCGCTACCGTTCTCTTTTCTGCGAGGTGTCGGCATGAGTGACCAGCAGTTGGTCCAGCTGGACCGGGTGACCAAGAAGTACGGCGAGCATGTCGTTCTCCGCGATATCGACCTGGAGGTCCGCCAGCACGAGGTCATCACGCTGATCGGCGCATCCGGTTCCGGCAAGTCGACGCTGCTGCGCTGCGTCAACGGCCTGGAGGAGATCCAGGGCGGCCGCATCCTGTTCGACGGCGATGTCGTGTCCGGGCCGGGCGTGGACCTGGTGGCGCTGCGTCGCCAGGTCGGCATGGTGTTCCAGAGCTTCAACCTGTTCCCGCACATGTCGGTGCTCAAGAACTGCACGGTCGCACCGGTCAAGAACGGCCAGGTGAACGAGGCGACCGCCAGGACGGCCGCCATGGAGATGCTCCAGCGGGTCGGACTGGCCGACAAGGCCGACTCCTTCCCCGACCGGTTGTCGGGCGGCCAGCAGCAGCGCGTCGCGATCGCGCGGAGCCTGCTCATGCAGCCCCGTGTGCTGCTGCTCGACGAGATCACCTCCGCCCTCGACCCCGAGCTGGTGGTGGAGGTCTTGGATCTGGTCCGCGAGCTCGCGCACGGTGGAATGACGATGATCCTCACGACCCACGAGATGTCCTTCGCGCGTGAGATCTCCGACCGCGTGTGCTTCTTGAGTCGTGGCACAATCGTCGAACAGGGGCCGCCGGAGCAGATCTTCGGTGCGCCGGTGGAGGCGGCTACGCAGCAGTTCCTGCGGCGCGTGACGGAGGCGGGACGTTTGTGACTCACACGGGGACGGACGCGACACCGCAGGTGAGCCTGAGCACGCAGGCCTACCTGACCCTTCGCGATCGGCTGGTGTCGCTGCACTACGCGCCGATGGAGCCGCTCAACGAGCGCGCGCTGAGCGAGGAACTGGGTATCGGCTTGACGCCGATCCGCGAGGCCTTGCGTCGCCTTCAGCACGAGAAGCTGGTGGAGATCTACCCCCGGCGCGGCACCTTCGCCTCGGGCATCGGGCTGAACGACCAGCAGCTCATCCAGGAGATCCGCCTGGAGCTGGAGGCGCTGGCCGCCCGGCTGGTGTGTGAGCGGGCGACGATGGGTGAGCGCGACCAGCTGGCGGCATTCGCCGCGAACGTGGGGGGCACTCGCAAGGAGCGCATCGACAAGGACGCGCGCTTCCACCGCGAGTTCTATCGCCTCACGCACAATCGCTTCCTGGAGGCGGCGCTCAATCAGCACTACAACCTCGCCCTCAAGGTCTGGTACCTCTGCGTGCAGTCGCTGTCTCCCGATCAGGAGATACGGGTGGACCACTCCGAGCTCGCGCAGGCCATCATCGACAACGATGCCGAGGCGGCGGTCGAGGCTGTGCGTCACCACATCGTCTCGTCCGCCGAACGCGTGCGCTTGCTGATGTCGGGCGGCCCTCGCCCCCGCTCCGTCTAGCCGATGGCCCCGGAGATCGTGCAGGCGTACGAGTTTCTGGGGTTATTCGGGAAATGGCCAGACAAAGATGGCGGTATCGCGTAGGATCGTACCGAGGTCCGGCACCGGCGGGCCGACGTCTCGACGTCAGTCTCCCGATCCCCCCGATGAGCCGGTGCCGGACCTCTCCACGATCTCCTAGATCACGCCGAGAGCGAGCATGGCATCGGCCACGCGCGTGAAACCGGCGATATTGGCGCCGAGTACGTAGTCGCCCGGGGTGCCGTACTCCTCGGCGGTCTCGGCGCACCGCTCGTGAATGCCGTCCATGATGTCCGACAGCCGCTGCTCGGTGTACTCGAAGCTCCACGAGTCGCGGGACGCGTTCTGCTGCATCTCCAAGGCCGAAGTGGCGACACCGCCGGCGTTGGCGGCCTTGCCCGGCGCGAAGAGCACGCCGGCATCGCGGAACAGGCGGACGGCCTCGGGAGTGGTGGGCATGTTCGCCCCCTCCGCGACCGCCGTGACGCCGCCGTTCAGCAGTGACTTCGCGTCGGACTCCGAGATCTCGTTCTGGGTCGCACAGGGGAGAGCGACATCGATCGGCGTCTCATCGGCGACGGACCAGACGCGCCGGCCGTCGCGGTACTGCGCGCCGAGGCGCTCGTCGGCATAGGCCGAGATGCGGTCGCGGCGACGCTCCTTGATGTCACGCAACAGGTCGAGGTCGATGCCCTCCGGGTCGTAGATGGACCCGGCGGAGTCGGATGCGCCGACGACGAGGCCGCCGAACTCCTTGACCTTCTCGGCGGCGTAGATGGCGACATTGCCGGACCCGGACACCAGCACCTTCGCTCCGTCGAGCGAGCGACCGGCGAGCTCCAGCATCCGCCGGGCGAAGAAGACCGTGCCGTAGCCCGTGGCCTCGGTGCGCACCAGCGACCCGCCCCAGGTCAGCCCCTTGCCGGTGAGGACACCGGACTCGTAGGCATTCGTCATCCGCTTGTACTGGCCGAAGAGATAGCCGATCTCGCGACCGCCCACACCGATGTCGCCCGCCGGGACGTCGGTGTACTCGCCGAGATGCTGGCTGAGCTCGGTCATGAAGGACTGGCAGAAGCGCATGATCTCGCCATCGCTCTTGCCCTTGGGATCGAAATCGCTGCCGCCCTTGCCGCCGCCGATGGGCATGCCGGTGAGCGCGTTCTTGAAGATCTGCTCGAAGCCGAGGAACTTGACCGTCCCGAGCATCACCGTCGGGTGGAACCGCAGCCCGCCCTTGTAGGGGCCGAGGGCGGAGTTGAACTGCACGCGGAAGCCGCGGTTGATCTGCACGCGGCCGTTGTCGTCGACCCACGGCACACGGAAGATGATCTGGCGCTCGGGCTCGCACAGTCGCTGCAGGATCGAGGCCTCGGTGTACTCGGGGCGCTTGGAGAGGACGCGCGGCAGCGAGTCGAAGACCTCGCGCACGGCTTGGTGGAATTCGTCTTCGCCGGGGTTGCGTGCGAGCACCTGCTCGAGGATGGCGTCGATCTGATCGTTGCTCATGCGGGCCTTTCTCTGCATGGTCGCCGGAATGACGACGATGACGAACAGATTACGGCGCGTTACGCGCACGTCACGCGACGGGGCGTGGACGGTCGTACACTGAGCCCCGTGAGGGCGACCCTCGAAGGTCTCAGCGCGTTCTTCGGACGGCGAAGCGGCACGGGGATCGTGTTCGCGATCGTGGCCTACCAGCAATCCCTCACGCCCTCGCTGCTGCCGCGCACCTGGTTGGCCCAGGGGGTCATCAGCGGCCTGGGTGTCGTGGTCCTCTATCTGCTCGGTGCCGGGCTCGGCCGGCTGGCCGCGGCCGTGTTCGATGGTCCGCGACTCGAGCGGATCCGCCGATGGCGCGTGGTCATCGGCTGGGCGGGCGTCGTCGCGTTGCCGCTGCTGTTGCTGTTGAGCGTCCCTGGCCGGCAGGAGGAGTGGCGCGCCCTCGGCTATGACGTGACCGATCGCTTCCTGTACCTGGGTGTTGTCGTCGTCGTGATCGCGGTGCTCGTCGTCTGCGGTCTCGTCATCGCCGGCCTGCGGTGGATCTATCACCGGATCTTCCGAGGGGTGTCGAGGATCGTGCCGCTGTCGATCGCCGCGACGGTGAGCGTGCTGGTGACGATCCTGGTGACGGTGCTCGCGGTGAACGAGTTCGCCTACACGAGGTTCATGGACGGCATCAACGAGGCGCGATCGGGTGCTGATATCGAGGTCGGCGAGGAGGAGCCGGCCGACCCGCGAGCCTCCGATGTCGTCGACTGGGCGTCGCTCGGGCGGGAGGGACGACGGTTCATCACCCGGGCGCCGAGCACGGGTGAGCTCGAGCGTTTCGCCGGTCGCGAGCCGATGGAGCCGGTCAGGGTGTTCGTGGGACGTGCCTCGGATCCGGGCTTCGACGGTCGCGCGGCCCTCGCAGTGGAGGAGTTGGAGCGATCGGGCGGCTTCGAGCGGTCGGTCCTGTTGGTCGTCACTCCCACCGGCACCGGCTGGGTCAACGAGCAGATCGTGCAGCCGGTGGAGTACTTCCATGCCGGAGACACCGCGACGGTGGCGGTGCAGTACTCGCATCTGCCGAGTCCGGTCGCGTATGTGTCGGAGCAGCACGCGGCGGTCGACAGCGCCACGGCGCTGATCGATGCCGTCACCGCGCGCCTGGAGCAGGTGCCCGAGGATGAGCGGCCGTTGTTGCTGGTGGCGGGGGAGAGCCTCGGCGCCTACGGGGGCACCGGTGCCTTCGAGAACCTCGATGAGCTCGTGCGGCGCGTCGACGGTTCGCTGTGGGTCGGTACGCCGCCGATGTCGAATCTGCGCCGCGAGGCCGAGCGGCGCCGGGACCCCGGATCGTTGCAGATCCGTCCGCGGATCGAGCGTTTGCCGCAGCTCGTCGTCGGCGGTCGCGAGTCGGAGTTCGAGGGGACCGTGGCGACCCATGCCTTCCTGCAGTTCGCCGATGATCCGATCGTCTGGTGGGATGCGCGGCTGTTGTGGCGGCGTCCGGACTGGCTGTCCGAGCCCTTGGACTCCCGGGTGATGCCGGGGATCTCCTGGCGTCCGGTGACCACCTTCTTGCAGCTGACCGCCGACCAGGTCGTCGGGACGGAGTTCGGCGAGGGCTGGGGGCATCGCTACGGGACGATGCCGCTGATGACGTGGTACGAGACCTTGGATCCGGCCGGATGGGATGCCACCCGGCTCGCGGCCTTGCGCGCGCACCTCGATGAGATCGCCGACAGTTTCCACGGGCCGGTCGAGTAGCCGCCGCCGGTTTACCGATTTCGCCTCCAAGCGCGGTCACGAACCGCTACTCTCCGGCCAGGGGATCTCGCGCACTGGGCGTGGGGTCTGGGAGGAGAACTGAAGAATGAGGACCAATGTGCGCCGTCGGGCGCGCCCGGCGATCGCGGGCGGTCTGTTCGCGGTGATGCTGGCCGGTGGGGTGGCTCCGGCCGTCGCCGAGACCGTGGTCGATCCGGTGGTGGAGGCGGAGGACGTGCAGCCGCAGCCCCTCGAGGAGCCGGTGGAGCAGGAGATCGCCCCCGGTGACGAGGAGGCGGAGGGCGAGTACGTCCCGGTGGTTCCCGAGGTCGAGCAGGAAGCCGGGCCGGTCGTCGAGGAGGTCACGGCGTCCGAGGCGTCGGAGGCCGAGCGTCTCAAGCCCTTCGCGGCGGATCCGCCGCAGGTCACGCTGGCCCAGTCCACGCTCTCGGCGACGAAGGCCCGGTCCTTGAACGAGGGGGCGGGGCTGAGTGTCGGGGTCGGTCCGCACCCCGAGCCGGGTGAGTACCGCATCCTCGTCGACGGGGAGGAGCAGGCGCTCGGGAGCGCGGGTGAGGGCGGACAGCTGACGTGGCGCACGCTGCCGCGGACGCCGGGCACCTACGAGGTGGTGGTCAGGGCCCCGAGCAGTGAGCTCTCCGACCCGGTCACGTTGACCATCGTCGCCGACCCCGTGGTGGTCACCCCGGGCTTCACCAATGACCGCATCGTGCAGCACCGCGGCTACCAGATCGAGGCCGAGGGCTTCGCTCCCGACGAACCGGTATCGGTGACCGCATTGCACGGGTTCACCTATACGAATGGCAAGGCCGACTCGACCGGCAAGCTGCGCTTCTACATCAACGCGCAGTCCGAGGCCGAGAGTCTCGGCGAGGCCCCGCTCCTGACCCTCGAAAGCCCTACGCGCAAGGTCGAGCAGGTCGTGGAGCGTCGCGATCCGAGCTTCCAGGTGCCCCAGCGCGTCAGTCTCCTGGACCTGCTCTTCGAGGATGTCGTCATCACCGGTGAGAACCTTCCGGAAGAGTTCCCCGTCACCCTCGAGATCGACGGTGAGGAGATCGATACGGTGCGGGTCGCGGGCGGTCGAGTCGAGTTCTGGGTGCCCGGCTATCTCGAGGTCGGCGATCACGAGGTACGGATCTACGACCACGTCGGCGTGCTCCGGGAGTCGACCTTGGAGATCGTCGATGCGGAGTTCGAGACCGATCTGACCAGCAATATCGCCGGGCGCTGGCTGGACCGCGCCACGCACGCGCGGCACGGTTTCGACGTGCGTATCGAGGGCATCGAGCCTGGGTCCTACGGTTTCGTGGCCCTGCTCGACGCGGAGGGGGATCCCCTGGCCATCACGGATGCGGAGGCAGATGACGACGGTGCCGTGGACCTGGAGCTTCCGGGGGAGTTCTTCGAGGAGATCGAGGCCGGCGACTACACGGTCGAGGCGTTGTTCTTCGCCGAGATGCCGATGCTGATGTCGGTGACGCCGATGGCCGCGCCGAGGGTCCAGTTCCTGCTCGACGACTTCGTGCTGACCGATCTCTCGGTCGATGCGCCGGAGACCGTCACCCAGCAGCAGCTCACCGATGGTGTGCTGGTGGGTGGGATGGGCTTCCAGCCCGGCGAGCCGGTCACGATCGTGGTCAACGATCTCGTCGCCGGTGAGCAGCTCGCCGGTGCGGACACCGGTGTCGAGCTCGGCCTGCCGGCGTCGATCCCGGCCGGGAAGGCCGAGATCCTCTTGGTCAGTGAGGCGGGACATGTCAGCACGACGGTGACCGTGGTCGACGCTCCGGTGGCTCCGAGCGCGGACGACGAGCCTGCGGCGGCGGTGAAGCCCGCCGCCGTCCGTGGACGACTGCCTGCCACGGGAGCGGAGGTCTCGGGCGGGCTCCTCGCCTCGGCGGCGCTCCTGGTGCTCGCGGGTGCGGCCGTGCTGAGTCGTCAGCGACGCCGGGTCTGACTCGTCGACTCGAGACGGCTGGTGAGATCGGAGGTGCTTCGGCGGTCGCGGTCGCCGTCACCCGACCATCTCTCCGGCCGTCTCGAGGCGGCGGTGGATGATCCCGTGGTCGACCACGCACCGCGATCACGTGCCTCCCCATCGCGGTGAGCTGTCAACCACCGGGTCGTCAGCCCGGAAGGGCGTTGATCAGTTCGGGCACGAAGCGCAGGTGCTCACTGAGCACCTGCGTGGCGCGTTCGGCGTCATGGGCGTTCATCGCCTCGACCAGCTCGCGGTGCTCGCGTTCGATCGTCGCCCGCCGGTGCGGTGCCTCGGTGATGGTGCGGATCGCGAGCCGGATGTGTCGGGGGCGCAGCGCGAGGTAGAGATCGGTCAGGACCGCGTTGCCGCCCTGCTCGACGATCGACTGGTGGAACCGCTGGTCCAGCCGCGCGAAGCTCGACCAGTCCTGCTGGGCACCGGCCGTCTCCATCTCGTCGAGGATCTGGGCGGCCGCTGCCGGCGCGCCGCGCTCGTGCCGGCAGATCTTGGCGAGTGCGGCGGACTCGATGATGAGCCGGGTGTCGTAGATCTCCTGCATCTCGGTGGCCGTGATGACCCTGACCTGCGCGCCGCGGCGGGGAACGAGATCGACATAGCGTTCGGCATGGAGCCGGTTGAGGGCCTCGCGGACCGGGGTCCGTGAGGTGCCGACGGCGCGGGCGAGGGTGGATTCGTCGAGGAATCCACCTTCGGCATATTCGCCACGCAGGATCGCCTCACTGATATGCCGATAGGCCGTCTCGCCGGCTGACGCGCGTGCGCCTCCCTCGGACAAGAGGGGCATCGGCGGCGTCGGCATGCTGTTCAGCCTATCTGTTGAGTCGGACCCTGCTCGTGTCCCAGGTCACGGTGGACGTGTAGCCTCCACTTGTATACACACTGTAGACGTAACGTCCACCGAGCGTACGCACGCCGGTTCGACTCCGACATCGAGGGAGAACGATGACCGAATCCACGACCCCGCGGCACGCCGTCTGGCTGTCCGAGCCGTCGAGCGCGGCCGTCGAGATGGCCGCGCTGGCCGGGTACGACACGGTGGTGCTCGATGTCGAGCACGGCACCTTCGACCTGGCCGCGCTCGACTGGATGCTGCCGCTGATCCGCGCGCAGCGCCTGACATCGATTGTCAAGGTGCTGGGTCCTGAGCGTGGCCCGATCCAGCAGGCCCTCGACCTCGGCGCGAGCGCCGTCGCGATCCCCCATGTGGAGTCCGTCGAGCACGCCGCCGAGGTGTCCGCCTTCGCGAAGTTCCCGCCGTTGGGCCTGCGCTCCTTCGCCGGCGGTCGTACGTCGCGCTACCGGGGCTTCACCGACGACTGGGTCACCGAGCAGGACGCCACCACCCGCTGCTACCCGATGATCGAGGACGCGTCGGCCTTCGCCGAGATCGAGGGCATCCTCGAGCTGCCCACGGTTGACGGCGTGTTCATCGGCCCCTCGGACCTCTCGCTGCTGCGCGGCCGCGGCGCCTACGGTGTCACCGCGGCCGATCTCGACGACCTGCGGGTCATCGCCCGCGCGGCACGTGCCGCCGGCAAGCCCTGGATCCTGCCCGCCTGGAGCGATGCGGAGAAGCGGCTCGCGGTCGAGGAAGGCGCCCACACGATGGTGGGCGTCATGCAGTACGGCGCGATGCTCGGCGGATTCACCGCCGCGCTGGAGACCATGCGCGCCATCGAGAACGAGCACGGAGGTCACCGATGAGCCTGTACGTCGCCGCGGTTCAGTTCGCGCCCACCGAGGACAAGGACGCCAACCTGGCCGAGATCGAGCGCCTCGTGCGCTCGGCCGTCGCGCGAGGCGCCCGCCTCGTGGTGCTTCCCGAGTATGCGGTCTTCACCGCACCGGCGATGGACGACCGCTTCGTCGACAGCGCCGAGCCGCTGGACGGCCCCTCGGTCGCGCGGCTGCGCGAGCTCTCCGCCGAGACCGGCGCGACGATCGTCGCCGGGGTCAACGAGGCGGCCGGGGAGGGGCGCATCCACAACACCCTGGTCGGTCTGCAGGACGGTCAGGTGCGCGCGGTTTACCGCAAGGTCCACCTCTACGACGCCTTCGGCTATCGCGAGTCCGACCGGGTCATCGCCAGTGACCCGGGCGCGCCCGAGCTGCTGCAGGTCGACGGTTACTCCATCGGCATGCAGACCTGCTACGACCTGCGCTTCCCGGAGGTCTCGCGCACGCTCGTCGACGCGGGAGCCGATGTCATCGCCCTCCCGGCAGAATGGGTCCCCGGACCGCTCAAGGAGTTCCACTGGTCGACGCTGCTGCGAGCTCGTGCCATCGAGAACACCGTGTATGTGGTCGCCGCCGACCAGTGCGCGCCGACGGGTGCCGGCAACAGCGTCGTGCTCGACCCGATGGGCAACACGCTCGCGGGGATCGGCGAGGCCGTCGGCGTCGCCGTGGCCGAGGTGGAGCGATCGCGCATCGATGCGGTCCGGACCATCAATCCAGCACTGACACTGCGCCGGTACCGCGTCGTGCCACGAGAGGAGTGACGAGATGAGGATCAGGGCCACGCGCGTGGCCGTGGCCACGGCCGCGCTGTTGGCCGCGACGAGCCTCGCTGCCTGCGGCGAAGGGGGAAGCGACGAGTATGTGCTGCACTACTCGACCTACTCCAACCCCACCTCCGACCAGTCCAAGACCGTCCAGCGGTGGGCCGAGGATGTCGAGGAGCTGACCGACGGCGGTGTCACGGTCAAGTTCCACTACTCCGAGAGCCTGGTCGACGCCGACGAGTCGGTGCAGGCGACCCTGGACGGACGGGTCGACCTCGCGCAGGTGGGCTCGCTGTACGCGGCCTCGGACCTCTCGATGTACACCGCCGTGGAGCTGCCCTTCGAGTCCTCGAATCCCGAGGCCCATATGGCGGCGATCCAGCGGCTGTACGAGGAGAACGACACGTTCCGTGAGGACTTCGAGCGCCAGGGCGTGCGCCTGCTGTTCCCGCTGCCGATCGGCAATGCGGTGCTGGGCACCACGCGGCCGGTCGAGTCCGTCGACGATCTGCGTGGCCGCAGCATCCGCGCCGGGGGTCTGCTCTCGGAGGTCATGGTGGCGGCAGGTGTGAACCCGGTGGCGATGACCGCGACCGATGTCTACGAGTCGATGGAGCGCGGCGTGGTCGGCGGGTACACCTCGCTGGGCATGTCGAATCTGCCGACCTTCGGCCTGTCCCGTTCGACGCCGTACATCGTCGACCCGGGGATCGGTGCCTACGGATCCTCGATCGTCGTCGTCAACGAGGACCTCTTCCAGGAGATGCCCGAGCAGTATCGAGAGGCTCTGCTCGACGCCTCGGTGCAGGCGCGCGCGTACGGGATCGAGGAGCTCGACGAGCTCGGTCTGCTCGCCTGCGACCAGCTGCGCGAGGCGGGTGCCACCTTCTCGGCGCTCGCTGAGGAGGACGTGGCCGAGATCCGCGACGAGACCGGTGCGGCAGAGGCCTGGGTCGAGCGATACGAGGAGCGGGACTACGACGCGCAGTCCGTCCTCGATGACTATCGCGACTTCCTCGCCGAGGAGAACGAGTCGTCGTCCTATGCCGATGCCCTCGACATCTGCCTGCAGGAGGTGCCCTGATGAGCCCGGTGAGTTTTCCCCGTCCCGTCCGCAGGTTCTCGTCGGTGCTGGTCATCGTGGCCGGCATCGTGCTCTTGGGCCTCGGGATCTTGACCGTCGCCGATGTGCTGAGCCGCAATCTGCGCGGCCAGTCGATCCTCGGCGCCATCGAGATCTCGACGCTGCTGCTGGTGGCCGTCGCTTTCTTCGGGCTGGCCGCGGCGGAGATCGACGGCCGGCACGTCTCGGTGAGCCTGGTCGAGGAGCGCCTGGGGCGTCGCGGGCGCATGGCGATGAGCCTGCTGCGCGCGGTCCTGGTGACCGTGCTCGGCGTGGTGCTCGTGTATGGCATGTTCGGCACCTTCGACAGCGCCCTGGAGCGCGGTGAGACCACGAACGATGTTCTCCGGCTGCCGACCTGGCCGGCCAAGCTGGCCGTCGCGCTGTCCTTCCTGCTGTTCTTCGTCCTCGCGATCTGGAAGGAGATCCTGACCTTCCGCGCGTTGCGGGCGGGTGAGGACGTCCCCTCCAGCGATGTCGAGGTGCTCATCGAGCAGACCGAGCCCGTTGCCCTGGGAGGCTCTCGTGACCGTTGACTCCATCGTGACGCTGGCTCTCGTCATCGTCCTGTTCCTCGGACTGCTGGCTGTCCGCCTGCACGTCGGGCTGTCGCTCATGCTCGCCGGGCTGGCGGGCGTGGTGGTGCTGCGCGGCACCGGTGCGGCGGTGGGTACGGCGGCCAATCAGCCGTACTCCACCGCGGCGGACTATTCGTTGACGATCATCCCGCTGTTCATCGTCATGGGTGTGCTCGCGGTGAACGCCGGATTGGCCCAGGCGGGCTTCGACTTCGCCTCGCGGGTGCTCGGCCGGCTGCCGGGCGGCAGCGCGCTGGCGTCGCTGGCGGGCTCGGGGCTCTTCGCTGCCGTGACCGGCTCGAGTGTCGCGACCGTCGCGACGATGGCGCGCGTCTCGACCGATGCCATCGTCAAGGCGGGCCTCGGCCTGCGGCTGGCCGCGGGGGTGGTCTGCGCCGGCGGCACGCTGGGCGTGCTCATTCCGCCGTCGATCGTCCTCGTGCTCTACGGCGTGGTCGCGAGCGAGAGCATCGGGCAGTTGCTGCTCGGCGGCATCGGGCCCGGACTCCTCACGATCCTCGCCTATGCCGCGACGGCGATGATCATCGTCTCGGTCCGTCGTCGACGGCACCGTGCGGAGGCCGCCGAGACGGATGCGGCCGACGGCGGAGGTGGTGGCACGTCGACGGCCACCCGCACCGATACGGCCACCAAGGTCGATGTCATGGGCGTGGTGTTCCTCGGTGTCATCTTCGGCACCTCGATCGGCACGATCTACCTGGGCCTCGCGACGCCGACCGAGGCGGCGTCGTTCGGTGCGCTGGCCGCGCTCATCATCATGCTGCTGCGGGTGCGACCGCCGCAGTGGATCGCACGCCTCAAGGAGTCGGTGACCGAGGCCATCGGCCTGACGGCGATGACCTTCCTGCTGATGACCGGCGCGGGTGTCTTCACCTACTTCCTCGCCCTCTCGGGAGCGAGCGCCGCACTCGTCGACGTGGTGGTCAATGCCGATCTCCAGCCCTATCTGGTGCTGGTGCTGTGCCTGTTGTTGCTGTTGCCGCTGGGCATGTTCCTGGACGGCATCTCGATGATCCTCATCGCGGCGCCGTTGCTGCACCCGATCCTGACGGGTTATGACTTCGACGGGATCTGGCTCGGCATCATCATCGTGAAGGTCGCTGAGATGGCGCTCATCACGCCGCCGGTGGGCATGAACGCCTTCGTATATTCCGGTGCCGTGCCGGAGGCGGGACTCGGCAAGGTCTTCCGTGGCATCGGGCCGTTCATCCTGGCCGATGTCGTGGTCGTCGCTCTGCTCATCGCGGTGCCGGGCATCGTGACCTTCCTGCCGGAGCTGTCCTCGGCCACGTAGCGAGCCGCCGATGCAGATAGAGGAGCCGCGGGTCCCAGGCGGGGCCCGCGGCTCCTCGCGTCGGATGCTTCGAGGTGTGAGACGGGCCGCGACCGGGTTTCAGAGTTTTCTTAGCGAACTTTTCGTCCGCTATTACGGTGAAAATCGTCCGACTCGCGGAAAAAGCGGAGGCATCTACCTTTCATAAAAGGTGGTTGTCCGCTTTAGCGGACGATAGCGTCCCCGCAACGGGGTGACGTGTGCGCCCCGGTTTCTGCTCGGGTATCGACCTCGCGTCGATCCATAGTTCGGATGGGGACTAATGGATTCACACTGGAATCGCTTAAGAAACGGGCCACCACGGTCCGCCGCAAGAAGTAGGATCCGTCGATGGGTGGCCGCGGGAGCGGCGGGGGCGCTCGTCGGCGGCATGCTCGGAGCCGGAGCGGCCACCGCCGCGCCGGACGACGACTCTGAAGCCCTCGGCCAGGTCATCTACTCGGATGTGCTCGACCTGCAGCTGCTCGAAGCCGCCTTCGCGGAGAGCGGCAACCCGAGCGACCCGGGCCCCAATGCCAACCCACTCAACATCGGCGCGCTCGATGCTCTGGAGATCGGACTCGGCAACGGTCTGACTCTTCCGCTGATCAGCACGCCCGAGGGCGGCGGCCTGCTCGACCTCGGTGAGGTCGGCACGCTGCACTCCTTTGCTGCCTCGGAGTCAGCCGATGGCTCTGTCGCCAGCGCCGGCGCGGTCGGCGCGGACGGCACGATCGCGATCGACCCGGAGAACCCGGGCGCCTACGGTCCGGCCACGGTCAATCTGATCGACCTGCTCCGCCAGCTCAACCTGGACGGTGTGACCAATCAGCTGATCGACCAGTTCGAGCTCGAGCTCGGCGCCATGGCCTCGCGGGCCGAGGCGACCGGTACCGATGTCGACTCGGAGTACGTGCTGGCCGATCTCGGCCTGAACTTCCGTGCCCCGGCCCTCGACGGCGTCGTCGGAGCGGTCGACGAAGTGGTCGGCGAGACGGGCACCGCGCTGGATGCTCTGGTGGGTCCCGGTGGAGCCGTCTACGGGGTCATCAACACACTCGTCACAGGTCTCGACGCGCTCAGCATCCCGTTGGTCGGTGGTATCGATGCCTCGCTGAACGAGTTCAGCATCGACACCACGGGGCTCGTGGAGAGCGTCCGCACCGAGCTGCTCCAGACGCCGATCAACAACGCGACGGTCAACGAGGACGGCACGATCAACGATGACGCGTCGATCAACATCGATCTGTCGACCGGCACGGTCAATGTCAACCTCGAGCAGCTGCTCGTCGGCCCCGGCGGTCCGTACGCGGGCCAGACGCTCAGCACCCTGCCGGCCAACACCGATGTGCTCACCGATGATGTGGTCAACACCATCGTCAGCGGTGTCACGAATGCGCTGACCGGCGATGCTGCCGACTACCCGAATGCGCTGACGGCGAAGGTCACCAATCTGGTGACGGACGCGGTCTACGGCCTGGGCGTCAACATCGACATCCAGCTCGGCGTTTCGCTTCTCGGGATTCCGGCGACCAGTACCCAGATCTTGCTGCAGGATGCCGCGGGTAACCCGGCGACTCTGGGTGGTGTGCTGGGCGTCGACGGTTACCCCGCAGCGAGCCTCGAGATCGTCGATGACGGCATCCTGGGTGGTCTGCTCAACGCTGTGACGGGTCTGATCACGCCGGTTGTCGGCAACATCGGTCCGTTGCTGCAACCGGTGATCGACACGTTGATCAGCAATCTCTCGACCACGCTGAACGGCATCACCCAGCCGATCGTCACCGGCCTGCTCGGTGAGAACGCCCTGCTGAAGACGATCATCGATCAGGTCGCCTCGATCACGATCAACGATCAGCCGACGCTCAAGGATCCGGCGCAGCCGAGTCACCTCGAGAACGGTGAAGGCTTCACGGTCAGCGCCCTGAGCCTGGGGCTCTTCCCGGGTGCTTCGGTGGTGAACCTCGATCTGGCGTCGTCGTCCGTGCGGGCGCAGGAGGCCGTGATCGAGGATGTCGTCATCACCGATCCTTCCGAGGGCGATGAGGTTCCGGCGGGTACCGACGGCACTGCCACGGTGCCGGTCTCGGGTACCGGCGAGCCGGGCGCGACGATCGAGGTCACGGTCGGCGACTTCACCGGCACGACCGTCGTCGAGGACGATGGCACCTGGACGCTCGACGTCCCAGGCCTGGAGATCGGTGATCACACGATCGTCGCGGAGCAGTTCGTGGACGAGGAGTCCACGGGCACCGATTCGGTGAGCATCTCCGTCGTCGACGGCGACGCGGGAACTGACCCAGAAGCGGGAACTGACCCCGACGCGGGAACTGACCCCGACGCGGGAACTGACCCGGATGCGGGTACTGACCCCGACGCTGGGACGGATCCCGACGCGGGTACTGACCCGGATGCGGGTACTGACCCCGACGCGGGAACTGACCCGGATGCGGGTACTGACCCCGACGCTGGGACGGATCCGGATGCGGGTACTGACCCCGACGCTGGGACGGATCCGGATGCGGGTACGGATCCCGACGCGGGTACGGATCCGGATGCGGGAACGGATCCGGATGCGGGGACGGATCCCGATGCGGGTACTGACCCGGATGCGGGCACCGATCCCGATGCGGGTACTGACCCGGATGCGGGGACGGATCCGGATGCGGGTACTGACCCGGATGCGGGCACCGATCCGGATGCGGGTACGGATCCCGACGCGGGTACGGATCCGGATGCGGGAACGGATCCGGATGCGGGTACTGACCCCGACGCTGGGACGGATCCTGACGCGGGTACGGATCCGGATGCGGGTACTGACCCGGATGCGGGAACCGATCCCGACGCTGGAACGGATCCCGATGCGGGTACCGATCCTGACGCGGGCACCGATCCTGACGCGGGTACGGATCCTGACGCGGGTACGGACCCGGATGCGGGCACGGATCCTGACGCGGGTACGGACCCGGATGCGGGCACGGATCCTGACGCCGGAACCGATCCCGATGCGGGCACGGACCCTGACGCCGGAACCGATCCCGATGCGGGCACCGATCCCGATGCGGGTACCGATCCTGACGCGGGTACCGATCCTGACGCGGGTACGGATCCGGATGCGGGCACTGATCCCGATGCCGGTACGGATCCGGATGCGGGCACGGATCCTGACGCCGGAACCGATCCCGATGCGGGAACTGATCCGGATGCCGGTACGGATCCGGATGCGGGCACGGATCCTGACGCCGGAACCGATCCTGACGCCGGAACCGATCCTGACGCGGGAACTGATCCGGATGCGGGAACGGACCCCGACGCTGGTGATCTCTCCATCGACATCAGCCGTCCGGTCCTCGAGCGCCTGCAGACACAGGTGGGCACGGGTAGTGGTTATGCACCGGGCACGGTGGTGCAGGGCTACATGAACTCGAGCCCGCAGCTCGACCTCGGTACGCAGGTCGCCGATGAGAACGGCGATGTGCGGTTCGAGTGGCAGATCCCGGCTTCGGCCGATCTGGCGGTCCACTCGTTCAGCCTGGTGGCCGATGACTACCCGGATCAGTCGATCGACTTCCGTGTGGTCGCCGAGTCCGGCGGCAGCGCCGACGGAGGCAGCACCGACGGTGGCGGCACCAGCGCCAGCGGCGGCAAGCTGCCCCGGACCGGTGCTGACGCCGGAGCGCTCCCGCTGGGCGCCATCGCCGCCATGTTCCTCATGGCCGGTGCCGGTGCTCTGGTGGTCTCGCGCCGCCGGGACGGAGTGAACGAGTAACAAGAGGAGTCGGAGTCATCCGTCTCATCTAGGCCATGTGGGCCCGGCGTATGCCGGGCCCACATGGCCGTCTCCTCGATCGGATCAGGTTGTTCCATGAACAGTGCTTCCCCTTCCTCCCGGCGTCCCAGCTCCTCGTCAGCTGCTCGGTCGCCGGTTCGTCGTGCCTCGGCGTGGTTCCTCGTGGCGATCGTGCTCGCCCACACCGCGATCATCGCCCTGTGGGTCGGCCCCTCCACCCCGCTGCGCAATGCGGTGGGCGATGAGCGTCTCCGCAGCTACGTCATGCCGTTCTTCGACCAGAACTGGCGCATCTTCGCGCCCACCCCGCGCCGCGCGGCAGTCACCTTCGAGATCCGCGCCTCGATCGAGGATCCGACCACCGGAGAGACCTCGCCCACGGACTGGATCGATGTCGTCGAACGCGAGGACGACATCATCCGCGGCAATATGACACCGTCGCGGATGTCATTGGCCGGCCGGCGCACGGCCAACACGCTCAACTCGGTCATGGCCGAGATGAATGAACGGCAGCGCACCCAGATCGCCGCCAACTACCTGACGACGCCCGTCGCCGATCTGCGCGGTCGTCTCGCCGATATCGAAGGCGGGGCCGGGATCTCCGATGTCAGCCGGTACATGCGCTACGACGAGATCGCCACGAGCCTCGCGACCTACTACGCCTCCACCGTCTGGGAAGGCGACATCGCCTATGTGCAGTACCGCACGTCCATCCGGTACGTCCCCGGTTTCGACCAGCGCAAGGAACGCGATATCGACGATGCCGAACGCACGTACTACGAGTACGGCTGGCGTTCCACGACTCCACCCGATGCCGACGTGACGCGCATGTTCTCCGCCTACACGGGGGAGGAGCCGCAGTGAGGACGCTCATCGTCACGGCGCTGGATCGCCTCGCCGACCTACTGGGCCGCGGCGAGGACTGGGTCCTCGAGAAGAAGCACGCCCTCTACGGACTCGCGGTCAGCCGGATCCTGGTGGGTATCGCCGCCCTGGGTGTCCTGCTGGCGAACTTCGGCCACCGGCATGCGCTCTGGGGAGGGGCCTCGGAGTGGGTCGAGCCGCTGCGCCGCGACTCGTCCTGGGGCTTCCTCTACTGGGTGTTCGATGGCGGACCGACGCGGTTCACCCTCACCTATCTGCTGTTGATGGCCGTGGCGATCGCCGTCATCGTGGGGTGGCGTACCCGCGCGGCCGTCGCGGTGCTGGTCATCGGCCTCGCCGCGCTGGTGGAACGCAACGGGCTCGTGGGCGATCAGGGCGACAACATCGCTCGTGTCGGCCTGCTGCTGATGCTCTTCATGGACACCTCGCGGCACTGGTCGCTCGACGCCCGCCGACGTTCCCGGGTGAGCGATGCCGATCCGTTGTGGCGTCGGTGGTGGGGTGGCGGATCCGTGCTGCCGGAGTGGCTCAGCACGGTGCTGCACAATGTCGCCCTCATCGCGCTGGCTCTGCAGCTGTTCATCCTCTACACCGCCTCGGCCCTGTTCAAGATGCAGGGCACCTACTGGCAGGACGGGACGGCGATCTACTACCCGCTGGCCTTGCACGAGTTCGGGGTGTTCCCGTGGCTGAACACGCTCCTGACCGGCAACGGCCTCGGGGTCATGATCGGGACGTACGTCGGCGTCCTGGTCCAGCTCTACTTCGTGATCGGCCTGCTCCACCCCGTGACGCGACGCATCGTGCTCATCGGCGTGGTGCTGCTGCATGGTGGGATCGCGGTGTTGATGGGTCTGCCCTGGTTCTCGCTGTCGATGCTCGCCTTCGACGCGATCTTCGTCTCGACGGCGACCTTCATGGCGCTCGATCGTTGGCTGAAGCCCCGGGTGACCGCCCGGACGGCGGCGCTGCGCGCGAAGTTGCCCGCCCGCGTGGGTGGCACCAAGGAGGATGCGCCGGCTCAGGTGGCGGAGTAGTCGAGTTCGGCGGTGATCCGCAGGCCGGAGTCATGGTCGACGTCCCACGTGCGACAGATGTAGTCGACGATGGTGAGACCGCGCCCGCTCACCGCGTCGTCGGGGGCCTCGAGGGGGCGCAGATCGGGAGCCTGCCCGCTGTCGTGGACGCTGACACGCACATAGTCCTCGTGGATGCACCAGGACACCTCGATGCGCCCCTGCTGGTCCGGGTGCCCGTGCTCGACGGCATTCGCCACCAGCTCGGAGAGCACGAGGACGGCGTCGTCGATCACGGCCTCGCGGACGCCGGCGTCGACGAGCTCTGCGTGCATGAGCGCCCGAGCCCGTCGCGCGACGGCCGCCGAGTACGCGAGATGGATCGTCGTACACGGGTCGTCGGGGACGTGGATCGAGGACACGGGACTACGCTACGGCCTCGTCGGGGATCCCGCCTATCGCGGAGGCGATCGAGGGACGTCTCTTCGTGCGGCCCCCGACGGCTCACCCGATGGGTGAGAGCGAGCCGGTGAGACCGAACAGGTCCTTGGGATCATCCGGCTCGGCCACGAGATCGATGAAGGTCTCGAAATTGGTTCCCCGGACCGCGTCACGCAGGTAGCGAAGAGCAGAGAAGTCCTCGATCGCGAAGCCGACGGAGTCGAAGACCGTGACCTGGTCGTCCGAGACCCGTCCGGGCCTGCGGCCGGCGAGGACCTCCCAGATCTCGGTGACCGGATACGTGGGCGAGAGCTGCTGGATCTCGCCCTCGATCCGTGTCTGCGGCGTGTACTCCACGAAGATGTCACCGAGCTCGAGGATTCGCGGGTCGAGTTCGGTCTTGCCCGGACAGTCCCCGCCGATCGTGTTGATGTGCATACCAGGCGTCACGGCCTCGATGGGCAGGACACTGCCATGCAGCTTGTCGGCGGTGCAGGTCGTGACGATATCGGTTCCGGCCGCGGCGTCTCGGGCGTCCGCAGCGACGGTGATGTCGAAGCCGAGGGGACGCATGTTGCGGACGAACTTGGCCATGGCATCGGGATCGCGGTCCCAGATGCGCACCGTGTCGATGCCCAGGGCCGCCCGGAGTGCCAGCGCCTGGAACTCCGACTGGCTGCCCGTGCCGATCATCGACATGCTGCTGGCGCCGCGTCGGACGAGGTGTTTGGCCACCAGGCCCGAGGTGGCGGCGGTACGCAGAGCGGTCAAGATGGTCATCTCGGCCATGAATCTCGGATACCCGTTGTGGGCATCGGCGAGGACGCCGAAGGCGGTCACCGTCTGATAGCCGCGAGCGGGGTTGGAGGGGTGACCGTTCACATACTTGAACGCGTAGGTCTCGTGGTCGCTCGTCGGCATCAGCTCGATGACCCCGAAAGGGGTGTGGCTTGCGACGCGAGGACTCTTGTCGAAGACCTGCCAGCGCTGGAAGTCATGCTCCAGGTAGTCCATCATCGCGCTGAGCGTCGCCGTCACGTCCGCATGTCGAACCCAGCGGATCATGTCCTGAACGCCGACGAATCGTGTCATCGTGACTCCTTATTACTCAAGGGGAGGGGGTGAGCGTGTCCGGTGGCGTCAGGGCATCGCAGGTGCCCAGGTAGGCACTCAGCATCGCCTCGGCGACTGCTCGGACGGCGCCATCGGGAGGGAGGAAGGTGGGAGAGTGGAGACGTTCTGTCGACGAGGTCCCCACGAAGAGCATGATCGACGGCCAGCATTCGGCGAAGAAGGCGAAATCATCGGCGCCGAGGGAGCGCAGCGACCGTGATACCTCGATACCTCGAGCGGTCAGCCGGGCGTTCGTGGCGGCGGCGAGCGCGGGATCGTTCCTGAGCACCGGCTCCCCCACCGTGAGCCGAGTGTCGGCCACGCAACCGTGTGAGTGCGCGATGTGATCGGCCGTCTCACGGAGTCGGGACTGCAGCAGATCACGGGTGTGGTCGTCGAGAGAGCGGAGCGTGCCCGAGACTCGCGCCGTGCCGGGCACCACGTTGGCTGCGTCTCCGGCGGAGAAGGAGGAGACGCCGAGCACTGCCGAGGCCATGGGGTCCACGCCGCGGCTCACCACGGCCTGGAGTGCCACCACCAGATGTGCCGCGGCGAGCAACGGGTCGCGGGTGAGATGGGGGTAGGCGGCGTGTCCGGGCTGTCCCTCGATGACGATCACGAACTCGTCGGAGGAGGCGTTGACCGCGCCCGGCACACAGGCCACGACACCGTCGTCCAGGGTGGGCTGGACATGCACGCCGATCATGGCCTGACAATCCTCCTTGACCAGCACACCGTTCGCTGCGATGTCCTGAGCGCCCGAAGGGTAGGTCTCCTCGCGTGGCTGGAGTACGGCCAGCAGCGGGAAATCCCCGCCGACCTCGTCGATCGCGCGAACGACCGCGACGAGAGCGCTCAGGTGGACGTCGTGGCCGCAGGCGTGCATGACCCCGTCGTTGCGAGAAGCCCAGGCGTAGCCGGTGGCCTCCGCGACGGGGAGGGCATCGAGCTCTCCTCGCAGGCCGATGGCCGGTCCAGGGCCGCCGACTCGGACGACCGCACCCGTCTCGGCCACCTTGTGGGGCTCGCTGGCCACCCCGAACGCCGCCAGCACCCGGTCGCGGGTGATCGATTCCTCCCCGGACAGCTCAGGGTCGCGATGCAGCTCGCGTCGCAGCTCGATCGCCGCGGGCAGGTGGCGGTCGAGCGCCTCCCACAGTCGTTCACTCATTGCTTCCCCCGTAGACCCGGCGAGCATTGTCGCGTCCGATCAGTCGAGCCGTGTTCAGGGCGTCGTCGAGTGTCCAACCACCGTGATCCACCCACGATTGGAGGACACGTGACGTGCCCGCGCGCCACAAGAGAGCTCCGAGATAGTGCAGCTCCGGTGGCCCGTAGGCGTCCGATGAGTAGAGCACCTTGGTGAACGGGGCCAGCTCCATGCTTTCGGCGATGATCCGGTGGGACGCGGCGCCGGTGTAGTTGATGGCCAGCCCGACATCGAGGTAGACGTGGGGGAACACCTGGGCCAGATAGCCGGCCTCCCGGTGGTACGGATAGCAGTGGAGCAGCATGATGTCGGTTCCCGTCGGCTCCACCTGACGCAGCCAGTCGGTGAGCAGCGCGGGATTGCAGCGATGCAGGTCAAGATCACGATCGCCGTATCCAGCGTGCAGCTGGAGCGGGAGCCCGGTGTCGCACGCGGCGTACAACGCCATGCGCAGGAGCACCGGGTCGGTCAGCCGCGCCGGCGCGCCTGCCTCGACTGCGGCCATCCATCGGCCGGCTGCCACGATGACCTCGCTCTGCGAGGGACGTGTAGGGGCGAAATCGAAACCGTGACGGTACGCGACAACGGACTTCCAGCCTGCGACGGCGGGAGACAGCCGGGACAGCTCGTCGGCGAACGCAGCCATGAAGCCGGCGGCGGTGGTCGACGTCACGAGGTTCTCCGCGATGGTCTCCAGCCGGGCGATCTCGCGGACTCGGCCGGTGGTGACGGACTCCATCGTCCTCGTGCTCATCAGCAGGTCACCTCCCATCCCGGTGTCCACGAGCCATTCGCCGACGCCGCTCGCGTCGAGCAGACGACGGGTCAGCTCGGGCACCGACAGCTCTCTTCTGGCGGCGAGATATGCGTCAGGGCCCGCGACCGCGTCGAGCCCGAGCACCGTGGGGCAGCGACGCAGGATGGCGACACCGAGATGGGAGTCGAACACGCTCGTGCCGGCAGCGGGCGAGTGGTCGGATTCGGTGATCAGGCTCTGTAGGGTCGCGTCATCGACGGCATGGGCCAGCGGGGCGTGGGCGTGGTGATCGACGAGCTCCAGCTCGCGCAGCGCACTCTCGAGATCAGTGGACATCGGCGATCCTTCGGCAGAGCGCGGCCGGGTCGAGCCCGGCGGTGAGGTCGATCTCGCTCTGCTTCACGGCGATGAAGGTCTCCAGCAGATCCTGATCGAACCACGTCGAGACCGTCGCGTCCTCGCGGAGCGCGGCGAGCGCCTCGGGCAGGTCGCGCGGCAACTCCTCGATGCCGGCCAGGTCCTCCCCGGCGTCCTCGGGCCAGATCTTCGGGTCGTCGTACTCGTGGGTGATGCCGTGGAGACCCGCGCGGATCAGCGTGCCGAGGGCGAGCCAAGGATTGGCGGTGGCGTCGCAGGCGCGGAACTCGAGATTGTATTGGCTCGCGATGTCGGCCCCGGGCATGGTGGGGCAGATACGAAGCAGGGCCTCGCGGTTGCGCTCGGCCAGGAACACGCCGCCGGCGCTCCATCGATGAGGAGCGAGTCGAAGGAAGGACACCGGGCTGGGGGCGGTCACGGCGGTGATGGCACGGGCATGGGCGAGCACGCCCGCAGCGAATCGGCGTCCCAATGCGGAGAGCCCGCCGGGCTCACCGGCGTCGTAGAGACCGGCCTCGCCGGTGGACGGGTCGCGGAGCGAGAGGTGGATGTGCACGCCGTTGCCGCTGCCGTCAGGATCGGTCAGCGGCGCGAAGGTGGCACGGTGGCCGTGACGTCGGGCAATGTCCCGGACCAGCTCCCGCAGGAGAACCGCGCGGTCGGCGGCGAGGAGGGCGGGCGTGGGTTCGACGGTGATCTCGAACTGCTGCTCGCCGTACTCGGGAAGCCACGTCTCCGGCCCGAAGCCGTTGAGCTCCAGCAGCGCGACGAGCTCGGAGCCGAATGGGTCGGCGTCGCGGAAGCGCTGCCAGCTGAACGGCGCGCTGGAGTCGAGGTCTTCGAGCATGAATTCGTGCTCGAAGGAGGCCACCACCTCCAAGCCCGTCTCGGCGGTGAAGTCCGCGAGCGCGGAGCGGGCGAAGGCGCGCGGACATGACGACCACGGGGTTCCGTCGAGCAGGCACTGGTCGGCGAGGTAGAGGTCGACCGCGGCGTGGTCCTGCGATGCCGGCAGATGCGTGCGGGTGCTGGCATCGGGGACGAGGCGCAGGTCGCCGGTGGACCCGAAGACATTCGGGACGACGATGCTGCCGAAAGAGGAGATCGCGAGATTGGCCGGCACCCAGCCGACGCCTCGCCGGTGGGCGCTCGCGGCGCGCGAGGCCGGGACCGCGCGGCCGCGGGTCTGTCCGGCCAGGTCGTTCGTGGCGATGAACGTCATCGGCTCGTGGTTCATAGTCTTCCCTTCACCAGTGGGCGGCTCGATCATTACACATCTGGCCATCGAGTCGCCAGTAGAAATACTTGTTACATACGTGTTGCTCGCCGGATGCGTCTTCTGATCGCTGGAACGATAGGTTTTTTGGGGTTTCATTCTGGTAGAGCTGCAGTCGCGTTCGGCATGAAAGTTACGAAACATTCATGCTGAACTATTGCCGGAAGCCCTGTTACAGGCCTAGGGTTCCTAACCACCGGGAACCGCCGAGCCCGTCCGCCCGGTGCGCCGAGGGAAGGAACAGACCATGAAGGTGCGATTCAGGAACCTTGCAGAAGCCGAGCGCCGCGCCAAACGCGCACTGCCGCGCGCGGTGTGGCTAGCGGTCAAGGCCGGCAATGAGCAGGGCTGGACGCTGGACGACAATCTTCGAGCCTTCAACGAGCTCGGATTCTCACCGACGATCTTCGACCGGCCCACGTCCTTCGAACTGGGTACGCGGATCCTCGGAGTGGATATCGACTTCCCGGTGATGATCTCGCCCGTCGGCGCTCAGGCCATCCATCCCGATGGTGAGGTCGGAGTCGCCCGAGCGGCCGCCCGAGCGGGTACGTCGATGGGTCTGAGCTCCTGGGCGGGGCACGATGTCACCGATGTCGTGCGCGCCAATCCCGACACTTTTTTTCAGCTGTACTGGGTGGGCAGTAAGGACGACATCGAACGCCGGGTGGAGGCGGCCCGCCGGGCGGGTGCCAAAGCGCTCATCGTCACCCTCGACTGGTCGCACACGCCCCGCCGGGACTGGGGCGTCCCTCCCGCGCCGCCGAGCGACCTCGGTCCGCGGACGGTGGCTCGGCTCGCCCCCGAAGCGCTTTCGCGGCCAGCGTGGCTGGCCCGCTATCTGAGTCGCGGTTCGATCCCCGATCTGCGTGTCCCCAATCTCTTCGGCGACGACGGATCGGTGCCGTACTTCGGTGCGGCCTGGTCGGTCTTCGAGGAGACCGCGCCCCCGACCTGGGAGGACGTCCGATGGCTGCGCGAGCTGTGGGGCGGGCCCTTCATGGTCAAGGGCATCAACACGATCAAGGACGCCAAGCTCGCGGTGGACGTCGGCGCCGACGCGATCTCCGTGTCCAACCACGGCGGCAACAACATCGACGGATCACCGTCCCCGTTGCGTTATCTGCCGGACATCGTCGCCGCCGTCGGCGAATCGGCGGATGTCGTCGTCGACGGCGGGGTGCGCCGCGGATCCGATGTCGTCAAGGCTCTCGCCCTGGGGGCGAAGGCGGTCTTCGTCGGCCGGGCCTTCCTGTACGGCCTCGCCGCCGGCGGCGAGGAGGGCGTCTATCAGGTGCTCCAGATCCTCAAGAGCGGCATCCGCGAGACCATGTACGGCATCGGGCGCGGTTCCGTCGATGAGTTGTCCCCCGCCGACCTCATGGTCCTCAACCGCGACTTCTTCGTCGCTCCGACGCGCTAGGAGACCCTCGGATGGCACACATCATCGTGATCGGGGCCGGCAGCGCCGGATGCGTCGTGGCGACCCGTCTCACCGAGAGCGGCGAGCATCGCGTCACGCTGCTGGAGTCGGGACCCGACCTGTTCACCGACGAGACGACCGCGCGGTTGTCGTCACTGAACTGGCTCGAGGCATTGAAGGCGACGGATGCCTTCGCGACGGGTCTCATGGCCACGCGACTGCAGCACGACGAGCCTCGTGAATATCAGCGCGGCAGAGGCGTGGGCGGATCCGGTCTCGTCAACGCCATGCTCGCACTGCCGGGCTTGCCTTCGGACTACGACTCCTGGGCCGTCGACTACGGCCTCGATGAGTGGACATGGTCAGCGGTCGAACCATGGTTCGACCGCCTCAAGCAGGACGTCGTCGCCTCATCGCACGACCAGTACACCCCGATCGATCGGGCGACGGCTGCCGCAGCCGAGGCCTTCGGCCTGCCGACCGATGTCGACACCTACGGACCGCAGGACGGCGGCGGCGCACTGTGGCGGCATGCGGACGAGCGGGGACGTCGCTCGAGCCGGGAGCGCTATCTGGCTGCTGCGCGGGACCGGTCGCAGCTCGTGATCCGTCCCGACAGCGAGGTGAGCCGCGTCGAGATGGACGGTGACCGTGCGACCGGCGTCGTCCTCACCGACGGAACGATCCTCGAGGCCGACGAGGTGGTCGTGTGCGCCGGGACGATCGAGACGCCCGCGGTGCTGCTCCGCACCGGCATCGCCCGCCGCGGCATCGGGCAAGGACTCCAGGATCATCCCGCCGCCTCGGTGTACCTGCGTCTCAAGCCCGCCTATCGTGCCTTCGAGGACCGTCAGCCATGTATCGGCTCGGTGCTGCGACTGTCGTCGAGCGACGGCGAGGGCGATCTGCACTTCCTTCCCCTGCACGGTCCGTTGGCGCCGACAGTCCCGGAGACCCACGGTGTGCTGATGGCCGCGCTCATGCGGGTCACCTCGCGCGGGGAGGTCCGGCTGGACCCGCAGAACCCCGACGGTCCACCGATCACCGCCGAGAACATGCTGTCGACCCCCGAGGACCGGCGGGCGATGCGCGAGGCCGTCGAGGTACTCCAGAAGCTGGTGCGCACGGACCCGTTCACAGAGATCCTCGAGTCGGTCTTCATCGATCCCGAGGGAACGCCGTTGTCCG
Source organism: Aeromicrobium sp. YIM 150415 (assembly GCF_016918125.1). Taxonomy (NCBI): domain Bacteria; kingdom Bacillati; phylum Actinomycetota; class Actinomycetes; order Propionibacteriales; family Nocardioidaceae; genus Aeromicrobium; species Aeromicrobium sp. YIM 150415. Next base: position 86,132 of record NZ_JAERWM010000011.1, read on the forward strand.
CGCTCGACGACGAGACCGCCTATGAGGCATGGCTCGACCGTTCGGTGGGCGACTACTTCCACGCGGTCGGCACGGCGCGGATGGGCCGAGAGGACGACGAGGACGCCGTCGTCGATCAGCGTGGCCGCGTCCACGGCGTGCGGCAGTTGCGGGTCATCGACGCCTCGATCATCCCCGACGTGCCCCGTGCCAACACCCATCTTCCGACAGTGATGGTCGCCGAGCGCCTCAGCGCGGCGCTGCTCGATGACCTCGCGGCCGCGACGAACGAAGGAGCACAGCATGCCGCAGCACAGTGACGACCACCCCACCTGGAACAGGGCACGCGCCGTCGTCCCCCGCGGGGTGTCCTCGGGGCACCGGGTCGGGTGGAAGCAGGTCTTCGTCCGCACCTCGGGCGCCTATGTCTGGGATGCCGACGGCAATCGCTACGTCGACTATCTGAACGCCTGGGGGCCGATCGTCCTCGGCCACAGCGACGACCGGGTCAACCGCGCCGTGTACGAGGCGGCGTCGACCTGCGACCTGACTGGTGTCGGACCGCAGCCGGGAGAGCCGGAGTTGGCCGAGAAGATCTGCGAGGTGATGCCCAGCGCGGACAAGGTGGCCTTCTGCACCTCGGGTACCGACGCCACGATGCACGCGGTCCACGTGGCGCGGGCGGTGACCGGGCGGCGCAAGGTACTCAAGTTCCACGGCTCGTACCACGGGTGGAACGACCACGTGGCCGTCGGCAGCTCACGCAAGGATCTGACGGCGCAGTCGGTGCTGAACACGCCCAACGGCGGCGGTCTCCACCCCGAGGTCGTCGCGGATGTCGTGGTGGTCGAGTGGAACGATCGCGCGGGACTCGAGGCCGCATTCGACGAGCACGGTGCCGATATCGCGATCGCCTTCGCCGAGCCCTATATCCACAGCTTCGGCTGTGTCCCGGCGCAGCCGGGGTTCCTGGAGCTGCTGCGTGAGCTGTGCACGCGCTACGGCTCCGTGCTGACCTTCGATGAGGTCAAGACCGGCTTCCGCGCGGCGATCGGCGGATACCAGTCGCTCTGCGGGGTGACGCCCGATCTGACCGCCTTCGGTAAGGCCGTCGCCAACGGCTATACGCTCGCCGGCCTCGCGGGAAGGGATTCCCTCATGGGGCACTTGGGAGCCTACGACCGCGAGCACGCGACGATCGACGGTACGTACAACGCCTCGCCGTATTCGGTAGCGGCCGCCAACGCGACCTTGGCCGTGATGGAGGCCGAGCAGATCCATCAACGTCTCTGGGACCTGGGTGCGCGTCTGCGCGAGGGCATCGCGAAGGCGATCGTCGACACGGGCGCCCGGGCCGTGGTGGACGGTCTCGGCTCGGAATGGTGCGTCTACTTCCGCGACGAGCTACCGACCAACTTCCGTGAGGCGATGGAGTCCGACGCCGACGCCTACGGCCGCTATCACGCCTCGCTGCTCTCCCAAGGCATCCTCGAGCCGGCTTTCCCGACGGGCGACCGCCGGCTCAACGCAGCGACCAGCGACGAGGACATCGATCGCACCATCGAGGCGGTGCACGTGGCGCTCGCCGCCAGCCGCCGCTAGTCCACGGCGACAGGGTCCATCGGCCCTTCGTCCCTTCGCCATCCCCACTCCCTGAGAGGAAACCACGACCCATGCTTTACTCAGTGCGCCCGAAAACACCACGGAAGGTGGCCGCGACCGCCGTCGCGACGGCCGCCGTCACCCTGCTAGCGGCCTGCGGTGGCGGCTCCGATGATGCGTCGGATGCCGACGAGATCGTCATCGGCTTCGCGACCTCCGAGAGCGGGAACATGGCCCCCTTCGACGTGGAACCCACCCAGGCGGCCATGTTGCGCATCGACCAGATCAATGCCGACGGAGGAGTCGACGGGAAGACCATCCGCACGGTCACCCGCGACGTGCGCAGCAGTCCTGAGACGGTCGGGACAGCCGCCACCGAGCTCATCGGCGAGGGCATCGACCTGCTGGTGACACCGTGCGACTTCGATCTCAGCGCACCGGGTGCCAGCGTGGCGCAGAGCGCGGAGGTGCCGGCCATCTCGATCTGTGCGGGAGACCCGAAGATGGCGGACCTGACGACCCTCGGCGACTTCATCTTCTCGGCCAATGCGGGAAGCGATGTCGAGGGCGGGTCGGGTGCCGCCTGGGCGATCGATCAGGGGTGGCAGAGCGCCTATCTCCTGCAGGACGAGAGCATCGAGTACACCAAGTCGGCCGGAGCCTACTTCCAGGCGACCTTCGAGGAGCTCGGAGGCGAGGTCACCGGATCGGACGCCTTCCCCGGTGGCGACAGCGTCAACATCGCGAGCCAGGCCGCCCGGCTGCGCGGCATGTCGCCGCAGCCGGACTTCGTCTACGTGGCGAGCTGGAACCCCGGCGGCGCGACGGCGATCCGTCAGCTGCGCGAGGCCGGCGTCGAGATCCCGGTCCTCGGGCCGGCGGCGCTCGACGGACGAGCTCTTCTCGACATCGTCGGCAACGCGAGCGACATCTACTACACCGGTTTCGCCTGCTACACCTACTGCACGGGCGCGGAATCGGCCGACCTGGACGACTTCGTCTCGGCCTATGAGGACGAGTACGGTGCCGAGCCGTCGTCGGCGTACGCGGTGCTCGGCTACTCGATGGTCTCGGCGATCGCCGGCGCCCTGACGGGCATCGACGACCTCGACGGTCCCACGGTGCGCGATGCGCTCGCCGAGGGTGAGGCGGTCTCCACGCCGGTCGGCGAGGTCACCTACTTCTCCGAGACATGCCACAAGATCATCGACTTCCCGATGAGCGTCATCAACGTGGCCGACGGGGCGATGTCCTTCGTGACGCAGCAGCGGCTCGAGACGCTGCCCGACCTCGGCGACGGAAACGCCTGCGCCGGCTGACGCCATGACCACGGTCTCCGAAGCACCTTCCGTGCTGGCCATGCGCGATGCCGGTGTTCACTTCGACGGCGTCAAAGCGGTCGACGGCGTCAGTCTCGCCGTCTCCCGAGGTGAGGTCCTGGGCCTGATCGGGCCCAATGGATCGGGTAAGACGACCACGTTGAACCTGCTCAGCGGCATGCTGCGTCCGACCTCCGGGGCGGTGCTGCTCGATGACCGCGATCTCAGCCGGCTGTCGATGCGGCGGCGCGTGCGCGAGGGCGTCGTCCGCACCTACCAGAGCGGCCGGGTGTTCGGTCGTCTCACGGTGTTCGAGAACGTCGAGGTGGCCGGTCTCGGGGTCGGTCTACGTCGCGGCGCCGCCCGAGACATGGCACGGACCACGCTCGAGCGACTGGGCCTGGAGGACGTCGCCCATGTGACGGCGGACTCGCTGACGGCGGGTCGGATCAGGACTACGGCCATCGCCCGGGCACTCGCAGCCCAGCCGCGGTTCCTCCTGCTCGATGAGCCGGCTGCCGGTCAGAACGAGTCCGAGGCGGTCCAGCTCATCGACAGCATCCGCGGCTTCGCGCGCGAGCACAGCATCGGGGTGCTGCTCGTGGAACACGACATGTCCGTGGTGATGGGCACCTGCGATCGGCTGCATGTGCTCGACAGCGGCCGGACGGTCATCGAGGGCGAGCCTCAACGGGTGCGCAAAGACCCTCAGGTGATCGAGATCTACTTCGGGAAACGAGAGTGACATGGACCTGGTGATCGACGACCTCTACGTCCAGTACGGCTCGTCCGTCATGGCCGTCCAAGGAGCGTCGCTGGTCGTGCGCGACGGTGAGCTCGTAGCGCTCATCGGCCAGAACGGTGCCGGCAAGAGCACGCTGATGAAGGCGGCCATGGGGTGGGTGAGCCCGCACGCCGGGTCGATCGCGATCGACGGGATGTCGGTGCGGGACCGCGCCTTCTCCCATCTCGAGCGCGGCGTGGCCTTCGTGCCGGAGGACCGAGGCATCTTCAGCAGCCTGACCGTCGGGGAGAATCTGCGGCTCGGCGCGGTGCGGCGACGCGACAAGAAGGCCGTCGCCGAGGACATCGAGCGCGAGCTGGAGCGCTTCCCAGTGCTGCGCCGATACTGGGGGCGCGGGGCGAGCCTGCTCTCCGGCGGCGAGCAGCAGCAACTGGCCATCGCGCGAGCGATGATGCTCAACCCGAGGCTGCTGCTGCTCGACGAGCCCACGCTGGGTCTCGCCCCGATCATCGTCGACCTGATCTTCGATGTCATCGAGCAGCTGCGGGCGGAAGGCGTGACGATCCTGCTCGTCGAGCAGAACGCGGTGCGTTCGATCGAGGTGGCGGATCGTACCTATGTCGTGCAGGCCCCGGGCCGGATCATCGGTGCGGGGACGGCGGCGGAGCTGGGAGCGTCACCGGAGGTCGTCGACTATCTGGGCTTCGAGCCGACCGACCTGGGGAGGGCGGCGTCATGATCGTGGACTACATCATCTCGGCGCTCGGGCTCGGTGCCCTGTACGCCCTGTTGACGATCGGGGTGGCACTGCTCTTCGGCGTGCTGGGCCTGATGAACTTCGCCTATGGCGAGATCATCCTCGCTGCCGCATTCGCGTTGTACTTCTTCCGCGATGCGCCGTGGCTCTTCGCGGTGGTGATGGCGGTGGTCTTCGCGGTCGCCGTGGCCCTGCTGAGCGAGCGGTTGGCTTTCCACCCGTTACGCGGCGCCGATCCGGTGACCCTCATGATCGCCTCGTTCGCGGTGAGCCTCGCCCTACAGAGCGTGGCGCGTATGACGGTCCTGCCCCGCACGCAAGGCGTGCCCCCGCAGGACTTCCTGGCGCAACGGGTCGACATCCTCGGTGCGCGGGTGAGCGTCCGGGACCTGGTGACCTTGGTGCTCTGTGGCCTGGTGCTTGCCGCGGTGGCATATCTGATGGGCCGGACCTCGCTCGGGGTCCAGCTGCGCGCCGCCGCAGAGGACTTTCAGATGGCCGAATCGCTCGGTGTCAAGGGCAATCGCGTGATCGCGAGCGCCTTCGTGATCGCTGGTGTGCTGGCGGCGGTGGGAGCCGTCGTGCTCGTGGCCCGGCAGGGGGCGGTCTCGGCTGAGATGGGGTTGCAACCGATGCTCATCGGGGTGATCGGAGCCGTGCTCGGCGGCATGAGCAGTCTGCGCGGTGCCGCACTGGGCGGTTTCATCCTCGGCGTCGGTACGGCGACCCTCGAGGCGCTGTTGCCCAGCGATCTCATCGCCTTCCGCGACGCGTTCCTGTTCACCGCCCTCATCGGTGTTCTCGTCGTCCGACCCCAAGGCCTCCTCTCCGGATCGAAGGTGCGTGTCTCATGATGGCTCTGGTGCTCGAACGGGTGCGGACACCGCTCATCCTCTCGGCGATCGCGGCTCTGGTGGCGGTTCTCGGTGCGATCGGCGGGCCGACTGTCCAGCGGGTGGCGGTGCTGGCGCTCGTGTCGATCGTCTTCGTCGCGGGCCTGTCGACCTTCTCGGCGAACTCGGGGATCATGTCCTTCGGTCACGTCGCCTTCATGGCGCTGGGCGCCTACACCGCGGCCTTCCTGACGATCCCGGCCCCGTTGAAGGCGACCTTGTTCACGCAGCTGCCCGCGCCGTTGGCCTTCTTGCGCGACGTGCAGTCGAGCTTCGTGGTTGCCGTCGTGGCCGGTGGTCTCGTCGCCGCGGTGCTGGGGTTGGTGACCGCCCCGGCGATCGCGCGGCTGACGGGCTTGCAGTCGGGGATCGCGACCCTCGCGATCCTGATGGTCGTCTACAACGTGTTGAGCAGTTGGACCTCGGTGACCCGGGGGTCGTCGAGCATGATCGGCATACCGCAGGCCACGACGTTGTGGGCGGCTCTCGGCTTCGCCGCGGCCGCGATCATCGTCGCCTGGGCCTATCAGGCCTCCCGTAGTGGGCTTCAGCTGCGTGCCTCGCGCGAGGACTACTGGTCGTCGGTCGCCAGCGGTGTCTCTGTGGGGCGGCACCGGGCGACGGCCTGGGTGATCAGCGCGTTCCTATGCGGTGCCGCAGGCGCGTTGTATGCGTGCTTCGTGACCTCGTTCAATGTGAACGCCTTCTTCCTGTCCACGACCTTCGGGTTCATCGTCATGGTGGTGCTCGGTGGGTACCTCTCCCTGAGCGGTGCGGTGCTCGGCGCGGCCGTCGTCAGCATCCTGCAGGAGGTGCTGCGGCGTTTCCAGGACGGCCAGTTCACCGGCGGGGCGGCGCTGCCGGCCGGTGTCGCGGATCTGCTGCTGGCGGGTGTGCTGTTGTTCGTTCTGATCAAGTTCCCGTTAGGCCTGATGGGCGCACGGGAGCTGGGGCTGCGACGACGGCGCGCGTCGGTGAAGCAGGAGGCTCCGGTCGAGGCGTAGGGGTCCGCCGATCGATCAGTGGGTGTCGAGGGAGGACTCGATCACCGACAGTCGGCGGACTCCCTGCTCCCCGAGGTGGTCGGCCACAGCGCCGATCGCCGCCTCGCTGACGGCCATCGCCGCCATGAGGGAGTCGAAGGGCGATGCGCTGTCGACGCGGCTGGGCAGCACGACCTTGGCGAACTTGGCGATCGGAGAGAGCCAATTGTCGGTGAAGAGGCAGATCGTCGCGCCGCGTTCGCTCATCTGACGTGCGAGGCGCAGGCTCACATCGGAGTAGCGTCGGTAGTCGTAGACGACGAGCACGGTCGAACTCGTGCTGTCGGCGATCGCGGTGCGCTGGTCGATGTCCTCACTGCGCACGAACTCGACCCCGGCGCGCAGGATCTGCAGGTGCATGGCCGTGTAGTCGGCCAGTACGCGGCTGAACCGGCCACCGGCGATACGCACCTGCCGCGAAGGGTCGGACAGCAGTCGTACCAGGGACGCGAACTCCGAGACCGGAACCTCGTCGAAGGTGGTGCTGAGCATCGATGCGAAGGCCTCGCCGTGGTGGCCCAGGCTGCTGGGCTCGCCTTGTCCGTGGGTCTTCTCCGGATACTGCTTGAGGGGCGATCCCAGCTCCCCGTTGAGCTCGTGCACCAGGGCACGTTGGAGCGCGGGGAAGCCGGTGAAACCGAGCCGGTTGACGAAGCGGATGACGGTGGGAGGGCTGACGCCTGCGATGCCGGCGAGTTCGGCCACCGTGGTCAGCCCGGCGGACGGGTACTGCGCGAGCAGGGCGCGTCCCACGCGGCGTTCGCTGTCGCTGAGAGTGTCCATGCTCGCGTACAGCAGCGATCGAACCGAGCTGTGCCCGTCGGGGATGACCGTCATATTCCGAGCGTAGCAACGCCTGGCAGCCTTGGAACGCCTATTACACGACCTTCGAGTGTGCGCCTGGTCTCGCCGGCTCAGGCGAGCCGGTTGAGGATGGTGACGAGATCGTCCTCGGTGTCGGTCCCGATCTTCTCGAAGACGACCTTCATCACCGGGTCGGCGACCTTGGCGATGCCGTGCATCTGGATATGCGCGTCGTAGGTGATCTCGCTGCCGCCCTCGTGGGGTTGGACGGTGATGGTGTCGGTCGCCGTGGCGGTGTCGTTCGTGCCCTCGAAGACGACGCGATCATCGGTCAGCTCCTTGAGCTCGTAGACGAGCTCGGTGGAGACACCGGCGATCTTCGAGGAGTTCTTCCACCGACTGCCCGGGGCGATGGGCCCGTCGTCGATGCGTTCGCACCACTCGGTGCCGGGATCCCACTCGGGAGCGTTCGAGAAGTCCTTGAGGTAGTCGATGACACGGTCGGGGCTGGGCTCGACGGTGAAGGTGCGGGAGACAGAGGTCATCTCCTCAGTCTGGGGCCAGTCGGCCGTCACCGCGCGGGGGCGCGGATCCGGCCGTACGGTCATGAGGAAGGCCCGACGAGGAGAGGCGACAGCATGAGTGAGAACGACGAGAGGACCGTCGACGAACTGCTCGACGGCCTGCCCATTTGCATGTTCACGACGATCACGGACGAAGGTTCGATGCGGAGCGTGCCGATGGCGCGCCAGGAGACCGACCTGGATCCGCAGCAGCTGTGGTTCATCACCGCTCGCGACACCGAGCACACCCAGGACGTGCGGGCTCGGCCGCACGTGTCCTTGTCCTTCAGCTCGTCCGACACCTGGGTGTCGCTGACGGGGCGTGCCGAGGTGGTCGACGATGTCGACAAGCTGCGCGAGCTGTGGACGACGTTCGCCGAGGCCTGGCTGCCCGAGGGGCCGGAGGGAGAGAACTCGACGCTGCTGCGGGTGACCGTCGATCGCGCGGAGTACTGGGACACGCCGGGCGGCAAGGTCGCTTCGGTCATCAGTCTCGTCAAGACCAAGCTCACCGGTGACACCTACGATGCCCGGCACGGTGTCGTCGAGCCGAACGACTGATCATGGCCCTCGACAGGTCGAATCTGGGACGGGTCTCGCGTCGCGCCGGGCTCACGGTGGCAGTCGTGCAGGGGGCGACGGCAGTGGCGGCGCTTCGCCGGGGACGCCGGGACTACGCCGACGCGGCGTGGGGGCCGGGCCTGGCGGCTGTGGCTGTCACCAGTGCACTCAGCGGCAACGGCAACCTGTGGCGCAGGTGGACGCTGGCGGCGGTCACGAGCGCCTGGGCGGCACGGTTGTCATCGCTGATGGTCGGTCGCCTGCGGGGAAGCGACGAGGAGGATCCTCGCTACACCGAATACCTCGAGGGTGACTCCACGCCGGCAGTGGTTGGCAAGGTCTTCGTCACGCAGGGCCTCGCGCAGTTGCTCGTCTCCGCGCCGCTTCAGGTGGCGGCGGCGAGCACGCTGCCGCGGTCGGCCCGCCGGCTGGCCTTCCCTCTGGGTGTCGCTGTGATGGTGGGTGGACTGGTGGTCGAGACGATCGCCGACCGGCAGAAGGACGCGTACAAGGCCCGCGACGACGAGGGCAAGCCCGAGGTGCTCGACACGGGACTGTGGGGGATCTCGCGCCATCCCAACTATCTCGGTGACTCGATCGTGTGGGACGGCGCCTGGCTGGCTGCCTCGGCCTCGGCGCCCGCCGGATGGACGTGGCCCGCGCCCGCGGCGATGTCGTACTTCCTGATGTACGCCACCGGCGCCAAGCGCACCGAGAAGCGCATGGAAGACCGTCCCGGCTACCGCGACTACCAGCGTCGCGTGCCGTTCTTCTTCCCGCTCCCGCGCAGCAGCTAGTCGAGCGCTCGCCGGATCTCCTTGAGGAGCGTGGGATAGGGGTCGGTGAGAGCTGGTCGGGCGGAGCGGATCTCCCCGTGGATCCGGCGCAGTGAGGGTCCGGCGAGGTAGTGACGACCGCGGCGTTCTCCATGTGGTTCGAGAAGTCCTCGTTCCGCGGCGCCGACGAGGTCGCGGGTCGCGGTGCGTTCGTCGAGTCCAGTCAGCTTGATGTAGGCCGGACGGGTGACGCGTAGGCCGATCATGGCATCGAAGAGGGCGGCGCCGACGCGCTCATCGAGGTGATGAGTGGCCAGGAGCTCATCGATGTGACGCCAGTGAGTCTCGGCTTCCTCGAACCGTCGGCGCATGGTCTGGGCTTGCATGTGGTGCGCGCGGAGGTTGAACTTCAGCCACAGGGTGGCGTCATTGTCGGGGCTCCACAGGCCGTGGCCGGTCGCGGCGAGGACATCGTAGTAGTCACGGGTGTTGTTTCCGAGCCATTCTTCGATGCTCGAGAAGGTGGGCTCGATGACCTGATCTCGGGCGAGCGCCATGGTCTGAAGCGCCCGAGCCATACGGCCGTTGCCGTCGCGGAAGGGATGGATCATCACGAGATTGAGATGCGCCATGGCCCCGCGCACGAGCGGGTCGGTCTCTTCCGATGAGCCGAGGGCGGCCGCCAGCTCGCCCATGAGTGCGGGAACACTCTCCGCTAGAGGACCTTCGTAGACATTGAGCTCACGTCGGTCGTCTCGTACGAAGATCTCCGACGTGCGATACCGGCCGGGTGCCTTCGACAGTTCATGCTCCAGGAGCATGAAGTGCATCGACCGCACGGTGGTCTCATCGATGACGAAACCTGGTTCGGTGGCCACGTTGAGCACATAGGTGAGAACGCGCCGATACCCGAGAATCTCGGCCCACGTCGCCTCGTCGGCGCTCATCGGGGGCTCGTCGTCGATCGCCGCCACCGCGTCCGCCTCGGAGACGGTGTATCCCTCGATGGTGTTCGACCCCTGGACGGCGCGCGCGGAGGCAGTGCGTCGAAGGAGGCCGCTCCATCTGCGAGGCGCGCGGAGTACGCCCGCCAGGGAGGCGCGGGTGCGATGGATCTCGGAGAGGACGGACTCGTCGTCGTGGTCGATGTCAGGAATCCGGTACAGGGCCATGTCTCTTTGTCCTTTATTAAAGGACAACTCTATCGTATACGTGTCCGTATGTCACTTAATAAGTGACATACGGACACGAGGGGCCAGGTACAGAGATCTACGCGGAGCTGAACGCCAAGCCGGCCTGAGGCTCGAGACGGTGCGTGCGTTCGCCGACCCGCGACCCGCGCTAAGAGCCCGAACGGGTGGGCGAGGTCATTCCCCGACGGGAGAGCAAAGACGCCAGATAGCCACCCTCGGCGTCGAGCAGGCCGGCGAGCAGACGAGACGGACGCCAGTCCTCGACACGTTCCTCGGCGGTGTACAGGGCGAGCCAGAGATCGAGGTCACGGAGCTGGTCGAGGACCGCGGCGCCGTGGATCAGCGCGCGACCATGAATCGGATCCATGTGACGAGCGGCGATCTCGACCGCGGCGTCGCCCGCTTCCGAGTCAGCGCGCCGGCCGTCGTCGGATACGCGGGCCTCGACCATGAGTCGGCACAGGTCGATCTCGACCGGACCGAGCACGGCGAACTCGACATCCAGCAGGGCGACGACCTCGCCGTCCCACAAAGCGTTCATCAGAGCGAGGTCGCCGTGGTTGACGGTCTGGTCGACCAGGGGCGCAACTCGGAAGTAGCCCTCGACGAGGTCGTGGAGTCGCGACCGCTGCCTGTCAGACAGTCCCAGCGCGATGTCGGCGCGTTCAGCCGCCGCCATGGCATCGTCGAGCGATGCCGGCACGAATCCCCCGTGCGAAGTGACGAGCGGCCGAAGAGACGAGCTCGCGTCGTGCACGATCTGGGTCCGAGTCCACAGCCCACGGATCGCCTGCCGCTGCTCCGCGGGCGTCAGCGCCGGCCATGCGTCGTGCAGGTTCTGGCCGCGCACCTCTTTGGTCACGATCCAGCCATGGCCCTCGGCAGTGCCCTCCCCTAGGATCTCGGGGTGCCCGACGCCTGGCGGCAGAGCGCGCACGAGCGCGACCTCGCGAGCCAGGTCGGCGGGTGCGTGTGCGATCCGCACGGCGATGCCGTCACCGACCCATGTCGCGTTCGAGTACCCGTTGGCCCGCCGCATCCGCGTGAGGTCGCCGCCATAGCTGGCCGCCACCTCGGCGGCCAGGCGCCGGACGAGGACGGCGTCGGACGGGTCGCGATGCCGATCGAGCGGATGGATATCCGCGCTCGGCCCCTGAGTCATGTGGGCATTCTCCCACTGCCGGCCGTGACCTCGAATCCACCGGGAGGCCAGGTCGTGGTGTGAGCCCGTCGCGGCTGCGGCGCGGCGCCGCCCAGCTCGTCGCGCGACGCGGAGCCAGGCGATCTATGGTGAAGTCAGGTCGAGCAGTGGCCATTCGATAGCGACATGGGGGATCGTGTGAGCTCGACAGATCGGCACGTCCATGGAGGTCCGCCGCCGGAGGATCCGCGCAAGCCGGATGACCCGACGGACCTGACCAAACCCTCGTGGTTCTACATCGTCCGCAAGACCGTGCGCGAGTTCACGAAGGACCAGTGCCTCGATCTCGCGGCCGCCCTCACGTACTACGCGACGCTGTCGCTGTTCCCGGCGCTGCTCGCGGTGGTCTCCCTGCTCGGTGTGGTCGGCCAGGCCGACCGGACGACCGACGCGGTGCTCGACGTGCTGGCCGATCTGCTGCCGAGCTCGACCGTCGACACACTGCGCGGGCCGATCGAGACCCTCGCCAATGCTCCGACCGCAGGCCTCGCGCTGATCACCGGTGTCCTCGGCGCCCTCTGGACGGCGTCGGGCTATGTCGGCGCTTTCGGCCGGGCCATGAACCGCATCTACGAGGTCGACGAAGGGCGACCGATCTGGAAGCTGCGGCCCTGGATGATCGTGATCACGGTGGTGATCGTGCTGCTCACCGGCATCGCGGGGCTCCTTCTCGCGTTGTCGGGGCCGGTGGCCAGCTCGGTGGGATCGGCGATCGGTCTCGGAAGCGGAGCGGTCACGGCCTGGAATATCGCCAAGTGGCCGGTCCTGCTCGCGATCGTCGTGGTGATCGTGGCGCTCCTGTATCACTCCACGCCGAATGTCCGGCAGCCGAAGTTCCGCTGGCTCAGCATCGGGGCGGTCCTGGCGATCATCGCCTGGATCATCGCTTCGGCGGGCTTCGCCCTCTATGTCCTGAACTTCTCGAACTACAACAGCACCTACGGCTCGCTCGGCGGCGTCATCGTCTTCCTGCTGTGGCTGTGGATCACCAATCTGGCGCTGCTGTTCGGGGCGGAGTTCGACGCCGAGGTGGAGCGCGGACGGGAGCTGCAGGCCGGGATCGCCGCCGAGGAGAGCATCCAACTGCCGCCGCGCGATACGCGGCAGATCGAGAAGGCCCAGAAGAAGGACGAGAAGGATCGCGTGCGCGGCCGTCGGCTGCGGCGGCAGGCGCAGCAGCGGACCGGCGCAGACGACCGGGCGCACACAGACGACCATGACGAATCCTCGACGACGAAGGAGCGATGAGCGATGAGCGACGAGAGACCACAGGAGATGTCGACCGGGGAGCTGGTCACCCGGTTGTCGGAGCAGACCTCTCGACTGGTGCGTGACGAGCTGCGGCTGGCGCAGGCCGAGATGTCACAGAAGGCCAGGCACGGCGGGATCGGCGCGGGCCTGTTCGGGGCAGGCGGTCTGCTGGCGCTGTTCGGACTGGGCACGTTGATCGCCGCGGCAGTGCTCGCGCTCGCCCTGGTCCTCCCGGCCTGGGCCGCGGCATTGATCGTCGCCGCGGTGCTCTTCGTCGCCGCCGGAGTGGCGGCCCTGGTCGGCAAGAAGGAGATCCAGCAGGCCACGCCGACGCCGGAGCGCACCGTCGAGACGGTCAAGGACGACATCGAGGAGATCAAGGAGGCGACGCACCATGACAAGTGAGCATCCCGAACCGGAGCAGGGCGCGAGCATGGACGATATCGAGGCCGATATCGAGCGCACGCGGGAGGATCTCGGCGAGACCGTCGACGCGTTGACCGACCGGTTGAACGTGAAGGCTCAGGCGAAGCGCAAGGCCGAGGAGGCCAAGGCGAAGGCCACATCGTTCGCCGAACATGCCAAGGACGCCGGGACGACGGACGACGGGAGTCCCGACCCCAAGGTGCTCGCGGGTGCGGGCGCGGTGGTGGCTCTGGTGGCCGTCGTGGTCGTGGTGCTGATCCGACGCCGTTCGCGCTGAGCGCACCGGCGAAGGTCCCACCAGTCAGATGGCGGGTGGGACCTTCGCGGGCGGTAGCGGGCGGCTCAGTCCGGGAAGACTCGCTTGGCCAGCGCCTGCACATCCCGGTCGAGGTGGTTGATCTGGGACTCGACTTTCGCGAAGCGAGCGTTCATCTCGCCGCGTAGACCGCCGATCTGGGCCTCCAGCTGCGCTTGCAGACTGTCGAAACGGGCGTTGAGGAGCCGCGCGAACATCGTTGACATCAGCGTGAGCATGCCGAACAGAGCGGCAGCGAAGACGCCGATCAGCGTCCACACCTGCGGTTCGTTCAACTCGATCACCTTCCCATCCTGGCATCTCCCCGACCACTCTTTCCAGAGATCCGAGGGATCCGCGGATGTTGTCCACAGGTAACCCGGCGGACAGCTTGCGGCGGCCCGTTGACGAAGAGTCCGTCGCGTCTGACCGTGTGATCCAGCAGTAGTCCAGCGCCGACCGATGCCTGGAGTCACTTGGTCGCGGTGGGTCTCGTAGACCTCGGCGTCGTTCACGCGGATGGTGCGGTACCGGGTCAGTCCGGTCGATCGATATCTAGTCGTCCTCTGCTGGACGGACGATAGTGGACCAGGCGGGGGAGCCGTCCTCGGCATACCAGGCCACCAGAGCGGTCCTCGCGTCGAAGCGGAGCACCGAGGTGACGCCCGATTCCGCGCTGGCGATGGCAGGGAGATCGGGCTCGGTCCGCACGCTCGACAGTTCGGCGTTGAAGGTCCCGTAGGCGGGATCGGGAACGGCCCCGCCCGTGCCCCCGAGCGGGGCCAGACCTGCGGTGGTGATGAGCACGCTTCCGCCCAGACGGTCGTCGGTCACGGGCACGGCATAGGGATAGCCGACGGTGAGCGCGTCGACGTTCTGATTCGTCGGTGCGTAGGGCGTGCGAACGGTGGGCGAGGTGGCTGAGTCGACCATGGCATCGGGGAGCTGGACGAGGGCCGCCCAGCGGCTGGTGACCTCGACATTCTCGGAAAGATCGTCCACATCCTCTGTACCGGGAGTGAGGCCTCGCACGCGCTGTTCGACCAGAGGCACGACGACACCGGTGCCCTCGTCGAACTCCACGCTCGTGGGGTCGCCCAGGGTGGTCATCCAGCCGCCCTTGTGAGGGGCGTCTTTCATGGCGACGGTCGCGATCTCGGCATCCCATGCGTCGCGGTAGAGCGGTGCGGCGAGCCGATCCGAGGTGTAGCCGATCCCGTCATCGCCGCGGATCTCGAAGCGGCTGTCGGAGGATCCGGCGAGGCGATCGTCGACGGTGACCTCGTCTCCGTCGAGCGTGGTGAGGGATCGGACGTCCTCACGTGTCAGGTAGATGTTGTTCTCCTCGGTTCCGTCGGCCTCGTCCAGGGGCAGCCTGATGACGACATTGTCGAGCGACCCGGAGCTGGCGGAGATCGCCGGAGAGGAGTTCGAGTCGCCCATGTTCACGAGGACGACGCGCACGATTCCGCGGGCGAGCTGCGGATCGTCCACCGACACCGCGAAGGCGACGAAATCGGTGACCTCGTTGACACCGTTGCGGCCCTCTCCGGCCCAGAGCAGTACGGGGGTCCTCTCGCTGTCCAGCTTCTCAGCGGCATCCTCGATGAGATCGGTGTCGTTCGCCAAGCTGCCCGTCGCGGTCCAGCCGGAGTAGTCGTCCACGAGCCGGGGAGTGTCCTCGTCTCCGAAGAGGACGCCTTCGCTGACGGCCCAGGCGATCAGCCCTCCGGTCAGCAGCACGGCGGTGACCCCGAGCACCGCCCACAGCCGCCAGTCGCGGTGGCCAGGCGGGTGGGTCTGCTGGTCGCTCATCGGTGTCTCCGTCATCTCGGGTCACTCCTCCGGGGCTCTGACGACGGCGGACCAGAGCGGTGCGCCTCCTTCGTCGTACCAGATCACCACGACAGGAGAGGCGTCGAAACCGAGGATCCGGGCGGGCGTCTCCCCGCTGGGGGCGGCCATGACCGGCAGGTCGGGCTCGGTGCGGGCACTGCCGACCGCAGGGGAGAGGGTGCCGGGACCATTCCCGGAGTCACGAGGATTCCGGGTAGTGACACCGGGGGTGATGACGAGGGCGCGTGAGCCGAGCCGTTTCTCGTCGACTGCAACCGCGTAGGGATATCCGTCGGCGAGGTCGTCGGGGTGCTGGGTGTCGGCCGCCGCGGGAGCGCGGATGGTGGCCGAGGTGGCGGAGTCGACCATCGCATCGGGGAGTTGGATGAAGGCCGACCAGCGGATCGCATTGCCGTCGCCGTCGCCGTCGGCGAGTTTGCCCAGATGCTGTTCGGCGATGGGCGCGACGACGCCGGTTCCCTCCGCGAACTCGACATCGGAGGGCTGGCCGATGGCCGTGACCCAGGGCCCGTCGAATTCGAGCTTGCCGAAGATCTCGGCTGCGACCTCGCGGTCCCACAGGTCGGCGGGGAGCGGCGTGTCGAGTTTGGGGTCGGTGTAGAACACGCCGGAGTCGGTCTTCAGCTCGAGCCCGTCTCCACCTCCACCGCCGATGAAGCGGTCCTCGATCGTCAGCTCCTCATCGCTGTCGCTGTCGAGGGGAGCGACCGAGGTGACATCCTCGCGCGCCAGCCAGGTCCCCGAATGGTCGTCCCCCTCGACCTCGTCCAGGGGGAGCGCGATGACGAGATTGTCGAGGGGCGCGAGCCCGGACGTGATGTAGGGGGAGTCGATGTCGTCGCCGATGCCGACGAGATAGAGCCGGGCCAGCCGATGGGACGTGTCCGGGGAGTTCACGGGGACGGCGAAGGCGGCGTACTCACTGATGTCGAGCGTCCCCATGGTTCCTGTGCCGGCCCAGAGCAGGATCGGAGTGGTGTCGGTGTCCAGCTCGGCCGCGGCCTCCTCGATGAAGTCGGCATCGTCGATGAGGCTGCCGGTGGCCGGCCAGTCGGCATCGGTGTACTCCACGTCTGTGACCCGGCCGTCGCTGTCGCCGTCGGCGCTGTCGGAGCCATCGTCTCCGCTCAAGGCTGCGACGACGGCGATGGCGGCGAGTAACGCGACGACTGCACCGATGATCACCCAGAGCCGCCAGTCCCGGAGGCGGGTAGATCCCACCGATTCGTCGCTCATCTACGCCCCCATCGTCCGGTTGTGATGCTCCTATCTCATCATCTTTGTGCCGGCTGCACTCGGTCATCGCTGGCGATGGATGCGCTAGGACGGCAGGAGCAGTGATTCGACCGGCCCGATGCCCTGCGCGCTGAGACGGTCCGCGCAACTGCGGACGAGTTCGAGGTGGTGCGGTACGACGGCCGAAGTGAAGCGGGAGGTCGGACCGCTCAACGACAGCGCCGCGGCGACCTGCCCTGCCCGGATGATGGGCGCCGCGACCGCCGATGCTCCGGACTCTCGTTCGCCGTGGGAGATCGCATAGCCGGTCTCGCGAGCGGTCGCGATTCGACGCCCCAGTGTCTCGTCGCTGGCGAACTCGTGCTCCACATGGGACGTCCAATCGCTGAGTCCGGCGAGCAGGACGAGTCCGCTTGCGCCCTGGTGGATGGGCAATGGCGCACCCAGCGGAACGACGCTTCGCACGGTCCAGTGGCCCTCGGCTTGACCGATGGACACGCGGAAGCGCGATTGCCGGACGTAGACATTGGCGGATTCTCCGGTGTCGTCGCGTAATCCCTCGAGGACACCGTGGGCCTCGTCCGATAGCCGCCAGGAGTTCTGTACGACATCGAGCCAACGCAGGGCTCCGGCCCCGATCTGATAGACGCCCTCGCCGACCTGCGCGACGAGTGACTCGGATTCGAGGGTGCTCAAGAGCCGCAACACCGTGGTTCGGGGCAGCCCGGTCAGCGTCGCTAGTTCACGGATATGCCGACGTGGGTGGATCTCGGTGAACTGACCGAGGAGCGCCGCGGCGCGGGTGACGCTGCGGACCTCGCTATGAGCAGGTCCCGTGCTGTCTGTAGAGCGGTCATCGTCAACCATTTCAGCGCTTCTCCTTGGCGGCCTGCAGCGAGATCGCGCCCTATTTTACTGGATTCCAAGGAGAAGGCGATGATCCGCGCTGTCTACCTAGTGGACAATATTGACTGCTAGGTGGATAGCCTCTATCTTGGTGTGGGCCAAGACACAGTGAGCAAGGAGAGATTGTGGACCAGCCGGCAGAAGCGCAGGCCGTGAGTGTTCGCGGTGCGGGGAAACGATTCGGCCACGTCGCGGCGCTCGACGATGTGTCGCTCGACGTCGCACCCGGCGAGGTTGTCGCCGTCGTGGGGCCGAGCGGGTCGGGCAAGTCGACGCTCTGCCGCTCGATCAACGGGCTCGAGCGCATCGACACCGGAACGGTCCTGATCCATGGGCAGCCCCTCGCATCCCCGGGCCCGCGGCTCCAGGCGATGCGACGGGAGGTCGGGATGGTGTTTCAGCAGTTCAACCTCTTCCAGCACCTCACGGTGATGCAGAACCTCACGCTCGCGCCGGTCAGGTCGCGTCAGCTCTCGGCCGGGGACGCGCAGGATCGGGCTGCCGCCCTGTTGGCGCGCGTGGGCGTCGAGGCTCAGCAGTCGAAGTACCCCGCTCAGTTGTCTGGCGGCCAGCAGCAACGCGTGGCCATCGCCCGAGCGCTGATGATGTCGCCGAAGATCATGCTCTTCGACGAGCCGACCTCGGCGCTCGACCCGGAGATGGTCAACGAGGTGCTCGAGGTGATGCGTGACCTCGCCGAGCAGGGGATGACGATGATGGTCGTCACCCACGAGATGGGCTTCGCCCGCTCCGCGGCCGATTCGGTCGTGTTCATGGACAGCGGGCGTGTGGTGGAGCACGCCGCGCCGTCCGACTTCTTCGATAACCCGCAGACCACCCGCGCCCGGGACTTCCTGGGCAAGGTTCTGCACCACTGAACCCGCAGATCAGAAGGAAACGATGATGAAGAACACCACGTGTACCGCGCTGCTCACAGGCCTCACCGGTCTCGGTCTTCTGACGATGAGCGCCTGCGGATCGAGTGAGGGTGGGGATGATCCGGAGGTCGCGGAGGTCTCGGCTTCCAGCTTCGCCGACGGGTCCACGATGCAACGACTCGCCGAGCAGGGCTCGATCAGGATCGGCACGAAGCTCGACCTCTCGCCGATCGGCAGCAAGAACCTGCAGGGCGATGTCGAGGGTTTCGATATCGAGATCGGCAAGATGGTCGCTGCCGAGCTCGGCATCTCCTCGGACGATATCGAGTGGGTCGAGACGGTTTCGGCGAACAGGGAGCCCTATCTACAGCAGAAGAAGGTCGATCTGGTGATCGCCTACTACGCGATCACGCCGGAACGAGAGGAAGTCGTCACCTTCGCGGGGCCGTACCTCGACGGCGGGTTGGACATCCTCGTCCTCGAGGGGAACCCGGAGGGCATCACGGGGCCCGAGGCGGCAGGCGGCAAGAAGATCTGCGGGCAGAGCGGCAGCACGGGACCGGCCGCTCTCCGGGCCGATTACCCCGATGTCCAGCTGGTGGAGTTCGACACGATGAGCAAGTGCGTCGACGCGTTGAAGCAGGGCTCGGTCGACGGCGTGATCCAGGCCAATCACGTGCTGGTGGGTGCAATGGAGAAAGAGGAGGGTGAGTTCGAGCTTGCCGGCACTCTCTTCGACCCCACCGACTTCGGCATCGGGATCACGAAGGGCGACATCGAGTTCTGCGATTTCGTCGAGGGTGTTCTGCGGGACGCCGAGGAGGACGGCAGCTACGCCGAGGCTTGGGAGGACACCGTCGGCAGAGCGATGGACGAGTCCGATGCGCCGGCGCTGCCCGAGCAGAGGCCGTGCGCGTGACCTCCGCCCACCGAGGAGGCGGCGATGCTGTCTGAGTTCGCCGATGCGGTACCCGGGCTGCTTCATGGCCTGCGGTACACGCTGATGCTGGTGGGGGCAGCCAGTGGTGGGGCGCTGCTGATCGGGGCTGCATTGGGTCTAGCCCGCGTCTCGCCGTATCCGAGCTTGAAGGTCCCCGCGGCGACCTACGTCAACGTCGTGCGGAACATCCCCGCCGTGGTGATGTTCTTCTTCAGCGTCTTCATCCTGCCGCAGCTCGGGATCCGGATGTCCTTCTACTGGCTGGCCGTCATCGCGCTGTCGACCTACTTCGCGGTCTTCGTCTCCGATGCGATCCTCTCGGGCTTCAATGCGGTCCCGGTCGGGCAGCTGGAGGCGGCGCGAGCTCTCGGCCTGTCTGACGGGGAGACGATGTCGCGCGTCGTCCTGCCCCAGGCCGTTCGGTCCGTGATCCCGCCGCTCACCGTGGTGCTCATCCAGCTCGTGAAGGTCTCTGCCATCGCTGGCGCCTTCGGCGTACCCGAGATCTTCATGGAGCTCGGCAACGAGATCCACGCCCACCCATCGATCGTGCTGGTGCTGCTGGCGGCCGCGTGTCTCCTCTATCTCGTCATCACCATTCCGATGGGCCGTCTAGCCCTCGTCCTTGAGAAGCGTGTGAGGTTGGTGCGCTGATGAACCATCTATACGAAGCTCCCTTGAGTGCCCGGCAGCGCCGGGTGGACAGGATGCTGTGGTTGCTCCTCGCCGTGGGCATCGTCGCCACCGTTGTGGCGCTCGGATCCAGGGATTTCTGGGATCCCGAGCGGTGGCGGATCCTGCTCGATACCGACCTGCTGCGGCTGCTCGGTGAAGGTGCGATCAAGACTATCTGGGTCGGTATCGTCAGCCTCGCCATCAGCGTCGTCCTGGCAGTGGCGCTAGGCCGCTGGGGCATGTCGCGCCACCGTCCGCTGCGTGCGGCGGTTGCCATCTATGTCGAGCTCTTCCGCGGCCTGCCGCTGCTCCTGCTGATCTTCTTCCTCTACCTCGGCCTGCCGCGGCTCGGACTGGAGATCTCGACCTTCTGGGCTTTGACGGTGGGCATCTCGCTGTTCACATCGGCGAACCTCGCCGAGATCCTGCGCGGGGGCATCGATGCCCTCGGGCGCGGGCAGCGCGAGGCAGCCGAGTCCTTGGGCATGTCGGAGCGGGACAGCTTCTTCCGCGTTCTGCTGCCGCAGGCGACCCGGATGATGCTGCCGAGCGCGATCGCGCAGCTGGTGATCTTGGTGAAGGAGACCTCGTTGGGCTTCGTCATCGGGTACACCGAGCTGCTCCGCAATGGCCGCTCTGCCGTGGAGTTCCTCGGCAGCGCGTATGCACCGGCGATCTATGTCGCCGTCGCCCTGTTCTATCTCGCCATCAACGTCTCGCTGACGCTGTTGGCTCGCCGGCTCGCGCGGCGACCGCGGGTGAAGCCGCCGGCCGCGGAGGCCGAGTTGACGAGCGGTGTCGACAGCGGCGGTGTCCGTGTCTGAGGGAAAGGGCGACGAGACGACCATCAGCAGGACGGGGGATGAGGGAATGACGGAACCATCGGGTGGACTCCTGGACGGGGTGCGGGTGCTGGACCTCACGAATGTGCTGGCCGGTCCCTTCGCCGCCTACCAACTGGCCATGTTCGGGGCGGATGTCGTCAAGGTGGAGGTTCCACAGACCGGCGACCTCGCGCGACGGCTGGGGGCGGACGGCGAACTGAATCGCCGACTGCTCGGCGGTTCGTTCCTCGCCCAGAACGGTGCCAAGCGTTCGCTCACCGTGAATCTCAAGGAACCGCGCGGCCGTGAGGTCCTGCTACGGGCGGTGGAGTCCGCGGACATCCTCGTCGAGAACTTCCGGCCTGGCGTACTCGACCGGCTTGGTCTCGGTTGGGACGTGTTGCGGGAGGCCAATCCCCGCCTGGTGTACTGCTCGATCTCGGGCTTCGGGGCTGATGGCCCGTTCCGGGAGCGACCGGCCTATGACCAGATCGTGCAGGGCCTCTCCGGGATGATGAGCGTGACGGGCACCGAGGCGACCGGCCCCCTCCGGGCGGGCTTCCCGGTCGCCGACACCTTGGGCGGCATGTCGGCGGCCTTCGCGATGGCATCAGCGCTGCATCGGCGCGATGTCACCGGCGAGGGCGCACGCCTCGACGTGTCGATGCTGGAGGCCGCGTTGACCGCGATGGGATGGGTCGTCTCGAATGCGCTCATCGCCGGGGAGGATCCGACGCGGATGGGCAATGACAATTTCACGGCGGCCCCGTCGGGCACCTTCCGCACGGGCGACGGCGATATCAACATCGCGGCCAACGAGGATCGGCAGTTCGAGGCACTGTGTCGGGTGTTGGACTGCGAGCATCTGGTCGACGACCCTTCGTTCGCCGAGCGGGGTGCCCGGAAGGTGCATCGAGCGGAGCTGACGGCCGAGCTGGAGAAGCGACTGGCCGGCAAGAGCGCGGCGGAATGGGAGCGCGAGCTCGGCGCGGCCGGTGTACCGGCCGGCAGGGTTCTGACAGTGCCCGAGGCCTTGAGCCAGAAGCAGATCGAGCATCGCGGTTTCGTGCACGACCTGCCGTTTCCCGGTGGGCTCTCCCGCGATCTCCGCGTCCTCGGCAGTCCGACACAGGTGGATGGAGCGCCTGTGGGGCCGGGGGCCGCGCCTCCCGCGCTCGGTGAGCACACCGACGAGGTGCTCACCGAGCTGGGATACGACCAGAGCACGATCCAGGAGCTTCACGAGGAGGGCGCCGTATGAGCACGCCATCGACAGACGACGAGGCCGCGGAGTACTGGAGCACCTCGATCAGCCGGATCCGCCCGGGCGAGATCGCGCTGCGCGGCTATCCGATCGAGCAGTTGATCGGCCGGGTCTCGTTCGCGAGCACCATTTGGATGATGGTGCGCGGGGATCTGCCGACGCCGGGTCAGGCGGATCTCCTCGAGGCCGCGCTCGTCGCGGCGGTCGACCATGGCCCCCAGGCGCCGTCCATCGCCTCCGCGCGTATGGCTGTCACCTGCGGGGTGGGGCTCAACAACGCGGTCGCGACCGGCGTCAATCTCTTGGGCGACGTGCACGGTGGCGCCGGACAGCAGTGTATGACGTTCCTCGCGGAAGTACTTGAGCGTGCCGCCGACACCGATGTGGATGCTGCGGCGCGTGCCCTGGTCGATGAGTACCGAGAGCACGGTCGGCACATTCCCGGTTTCGGTCATCGCTTCCACCCCAGGGATCCTCGCCGCGACGTGCTCGTGGGACTGGTCGAGGAGGCGCGCGACCAGGGTGTCGTCTCAGGACAGGCATTGGCGGCCGGTCTGGCGGTCGAGGCGGTGTTGGCTGAGGGCCGGTCCCGCCCCGTGCCGATGAATATTGATGGCGCGACCGCGATCGTGTACAGCGAGCTGGGTTTCGCGGCCGAGATGGGGCGGGGCCTGTTCGTGCTGTCGCGGGGGGTCGGCATCCTCGCCCACGCATGGGAAGAGCGTCAGGCGGGGGTCCGGATCAAGGGCCCGGTGCCGCGTTCGGTGCTCCCGCGCTACACCGGACCGGAGCTGCGTGACGTGCCCGCGGGTGATGAACGGTGACGACGCGACCGACCTATGCGGAGCTGTGCGGTCGTGAGGACGCCCCTCCGGGCTCGTCGTGGGGTGTGTTCGGCGAGGACGATCAGCTCGGGACTCTCGGCATCGCTGGGGCGGAGCACGCGGTGGCGGCTTCCGCGTGCGTGGTGTCGGGTGAGGTCTTCGGCCTGGACTATCCGTTGGAGGCTTTCGATCCCCCGATCGCGTCGACTCGATCCACGCTGCGGCATCGGATCTTCAGCCGGCACGTGGATCATCGCGATGACGTGGTCGAGATGTTCTTCCCGCAGGCCTCCAGCCAGTGGGATGGGCTGCGTCATCGTCGTCACCATCGTCATGGCTTCTACAATCGGACGCCCGATGAAGCGGTGACCGAGCACAGCGCCACGCTGGGCGTGAGCCGGTGGGCCGACCGCGGCATCGTGTCGCGGGGGTTGGTGCTCGATGTGGCCCGCGGAAGTGGCGACATCGACCATGAGGGCGGTGAAGCTCTCGGAGTGGAGCACTTGCGCGTTGCGGTCGAGAGCCAGGGGGTCGTACCCGTTGAGGGCGATGTCCTGCTGTTGCACACCGGCTGGGCGCACTGGTACCTGGGGCTGTCGGAGAAGCAGCGTGCCGAGGTGCGAGGCCGGCGGCGGTTCACGGGCCTCGCCCAGGACCGCGAGGTGCTCGCGTGGCTGTGGGATAGCGGATTCGCTGCCGTCGCCACCGATACCTATGCGGTGGAAGTGCTTCCTCCCCGGGCGGATTCGGTCTTCGGCTGTGAGACCGACGAGGGCATGATGCATCAGGAGCTCATCGCGATGCTGGGGATGGCGCTCGGCGAGTTGTGGCGGCTCGACGCCCTGGCGGCCGCGTGCGCGCGCGACCGCCGGTACACGTGTCTACTGGCCTCGAAGCCGCTGCACCTGCGCGGGGGCGTGGGATCCCCCGCGAATGCGATGGCGATTCGGTGATCGCGGTCTTGTCACGATCATGAGGACTCGCCGCCATCGCGCTTGAGCTCGGTGCCCGACCGGTCAGGACCCGGCGGGGCTTGCCGTCGCGTCGGCGAGTGGCTGGGGCACGGGAAGGCCGAGATTCCCGCGGAGGGTCGACGCCGTGTAGTCCGTGCGGAAGATGCCGCGCCGCTGCAGCTCGGGGACGAGGTGGTCGACGATGCTCTCGAGCCCGTCAGGGAAGTAGTCGACGTTGAGGTTGAAGCCATCGGCGGCGCGCTCCCGGAACCACAGCTCGATGGTGTCGGCGACCTGCTCGGGTGTGCCGACGAAGCTGCGATGGCCGTTGGGGTTCTTGTCGAGCAGTTCGCGAACGGTGAGCCGTTCTCGGTGGGCGAGATCGAGGATGGCCTGGGCGAAGCCCTGGCTCGGTGCCGAGGCCTTCTCGAGCAGATCCCAGGGGAGGGTCTCGTCGAGGGCGAGGTCTTCGACCTGGAGGCCCAGGGTGCCGGCGAGAGCAGCGAGTTCGTTGTCGAGGCCCGAGGTCTCGTCCAGCCAGCGCTTCCGTTCGCGGGCCTCGCGCTCGGTGCCGCCGAGGACGGGAAAGAGCCCCGGGAGGATGACGATGTCCTCGGGACGACGGCCCCACGCGGCCGCTTGGTTCTTGACATCGGCGTAGAACTCTCGTCCGCCCTCGATGGTGTGGCTGACGGAGAAGACGGCCTCGGCGTAGCGGCTGGCCAGGGCGGTGCCCTGCGGTGACCCCCCGGCCTGGAGCAGGACGGGGCGTCCCTGCGGGGAGCGGGGGACGTTGAGCGCGCCACGGACCCGTACGTGGCGCCCGCTGAACTCGATGGGGTGGATACGTGTGGGGTCGGCGAACTCGCCGGTGCTCTGATCGGCGATGAGGGCGTCGGCCTCCCACGACTCCCAGAGCCCGATCACGGCCCGTACCGTCTCCTCCGCGCGTTCATAGCGGTCGTCGTGGGGGGGCAGTTCGTCGAGTCCGAACAGCCCCGCTGCGGCGGTATTGCGGGTGGCGACGACATTCCAGGCGGCCCGGCCCCCGGAGATGAAGTCCAGCGAGGCGGTGGCTCGCGCGATGTTGAAGGCGTGCTCGAAGCTCGACGACTGGGTGGCGACGAGGCCCACGTGCTCGGTGACGCGGGCGATGGCGGTCAGTGGCACGAGCGGGTCGAGCGACTGCCAGGGGCGCGACACGGAGGGCTGTCCGTAGTCGAAGCCGTCGGAGAAGAAGACGGCGTCCAGCTTGCCGCGTTCGGCCAGGCGGCCGATGGTCTCGTAGTACCCGAGGTCGAGGAATCCGAGGGGATCGGGTTGCACCCGCCAGGCGGCCGGGTGGCGCCCGGAGTTGTTGACGTTGACATTGAGGTGGAGCTGACGAGGGGGCGTGTCACTCATGGGAGGGGACTCGTTTCGTGCGCTGTGGGCGTTGGGGTGAAGGGGTGGGCGATGCTCCACGGGTCGGCCAGGTCGCCGGTGACGACCCACCGCCCGAGCGTGTACGGCTTCCAGCGCACCGCGTCGTGCAGGGTGTGGGTGCGGGCGTCGCGCCAGTAGCGGTCCAAGCCGAGGTCGGGGCGGGTGGAACTCGACCCGCCGACCTCGAAGAGTCCGTTGGTCACGCGTAATGCGGCGCGGGTGCTCGCCACCTTCGCGGCGACGACCTCGTGGAAGGCGGCGGCGGTCTCGGACAGCGTGGACGTGTCGTCGAGCGCGCTCACCTGGGCGGCGGCCGATTCGACGAGGCGCCGTGCGGTGAGCGTCGCGAGATGCAGTTCGCCGACGAGGTCGAGTCCAAGGGTGTCCTCGGTGAAGGTGGCGGCGCCGCTTCCCCGGCCGGCGTGGACGCGACGGGCGAGGTCGATGCTCTCGTCGAGCGCGCCGATGGCGATCCCGGCGTCGATGGCGGCGTGCAGCAGCTGGCCGAGGGCGCTGATGCGGTAGGTGGCGACCGGGTCGGCAGTGTGGACGATGACATCGTGTTCGGCGATCGGAACCTGGCGGTAGTACGAGCGTCCGGAGGCGGTCGTGCGTTGGCCGAGGGCGTCCCAGTCGTCGTCGATGGTGACGCCGTCGGCCGAGGCCGGCACCAGCACGGTGACGACGACGTCGTCGAGATCGCGTGCCTGTACGGCGACGTAGTCCGCGAGCAGGGCGCCGGTGCTGTAGACCTTGCTGCCGGTGAGTGACCAACCAGCGGCGGCCCGCGTCACCGAGGTGGCGGAGGCACCGGGTGGTCGTTCCCCGGGCTCGGCGGCGGCGTTGCCGAACAGCGCGCCGCGTCCGAGGACGTCGAGCCAGTGCTCGCGCTGAGCGCCGGGGGCGCTCAGGAGGAGGCGCTCGACGGTCATGAAGTGGTTCTGTGGGATCTGGCCGAGGCTGGCGTCGGCGGCGGCGAGGCGCAGCACGGCCTCGACGAGGGTGGTGGCGTCGAGGCCGTGCCCGCCGTGCTCGACGGGGACCGTCAGGCGCCAGAACCCGATCTCGCGGAGGCGGTCGATCTCCTCACGTGCGTACTGCCGGTGCCGATCGCGATGGCCGGCGGTCTCCCGGAGATCGTCCACGATCGCATCGAGTCGTGTCAGGAAGTCCGAGGAGGCCGTGAGGGTGGCCGTCATCAGCGTCCCTCTGCGGCGCTCTCGACGGCACCCTGCGCCTCGTTGTACCGGCCGTCGAAGGAGATGCTGACCTCGGGAAGGCGCTCGATGGCGCCGCCGTCGTAGAGGCTCTGGGCGACGGCCTGTTCCTCCGCGAGGAGGTCGTCGTGGAAGGTCTGGAAGGCTCCCCCGCGCACGATGTACTCGAACTCGGTGCGCTCGTCATCGAGCTTGAGCGAGCTCTTGAGGATCTCCTTGACCTCGTCGGGATGCTCGGCATGCCAGTCGAAGTAGCCGGAGAGCCGCTCGAAGAAGTCCTGGAGGGCGGCGTCCTTGGCGGGGTCGTCGAGGACATCGCTGCGGGCGGTCCAGACATTGAGCGCCGGGATGTCCGTGTCGCTGTCGCGCAGGAGGATCCTGGCGTCGCCGGAGTTCAGCGAGCTGAGGATGGCGCCCTGGGCTCCGGAGTACACGTCGACCTCTCCGTTGTTGAAGGCGGCGGCGGAGGAGGCGCCGTCGGCGAACTGCGTGGGTTCGATGTCGTCCTCGCTGAGTCCGGCCTGGACGAGCGAGATGAGGTACTGCGCGTGGTTGTAGCCGCCGAAGTTGTACGCCCAGGCGTGTCCGCGGGCCTCGGCGATGTCGTCGATCCCCGATGAGGTGCGCACCGCGGTCACGAGGGGTGAGTGCTCGTCGTCGCGGGCGCTGCGCCAGCCGGCGACGATCCGCAGGGGAGCGTTCTCCTCGGTCCATTCGGTGTCGGAACTGGCCTGTTCGATGGTGAGCGAGGTGTCGCCCATGTGGCCGAGGTCGATGGCGCCGGAGTAGAGGGCCTGCAGGTTGCTGGCCGGTCCGGAGAGGTTCGCCCACTCGATGTCGAAGTCGGCGCCGTCGAGGAGGCCGGAGGCTTCGATCAGCGCGGGGAAGGCGGTGTCCTGATAGGAGATCACCAGGGTGGTGCGCTCGTCATCGCCCTCGCCGGAGGCGCAAGCGGCGGTCGCGAGGGTCAGGAGGGCAGCGGTCAGGGCGAGGAGGGTCTTCTTCATGGCTCTTCCGGTCGGGGTCAGGAGGCGGTGGTGTGAGGGCGGGCGGAGACGTGTCCGAGGTGGTGGAGCACGAGTCGTTTGGTGGCGTTGAATGCCGCGGAGGTGGTGTCGCGGGGACGTTCGAGGTCGACGGGGATATCGGCCTGGACGTGGCCGTCGCCCAGGATCAGCACACGGTCGGCCAACACGATGGATTCCTCGACGTCGTGGGTGACGAGGAGGACGCCGGGCCGGTGGTCGTTCCAGAGCCGCAGGACGAGGTCGTGTGCCGTGCGCCGGGTGAAGGCATCCAGAGCCCCGAAGGGTTCGTCGAGGAGCAGGAGGTCGGGCGAACGGTAGAGCGCGCGGGCGAGTCCGACGCGCTGTGCCTCCCCGCCGGACAGGACCTTGGGCCAGGCGTCGGCCTTCGGCGCGAGGCCGACCTCGTCGAGGGCGGCGACCGCGCGGGCCTTGCTGGCTGTGCCGTGGCCGTCGGTGAGGACGACATTGCGCCAGACCTTCTGCGCTTGGATGAGGCGCGGCTCCTGGAACACGACGGAGGTGCGCTGCGCGATGGTCGCCTCGCCGGAGGTGGCGTCCTCGAGGCGGCCGAGGATGCGCAGCAGCGTGGTCTTGCCGGTGCCCGACGGTCCGAGGAGCGCGACGAACTCGCCTCGTTCGACGGTCAGGTCGATCGCATCGAGGATGACCTGGTCGCCGTAGCTCTTGGAGAGTCCGCGCAGGTCGACGACCTGGGGTGCTGGAGGGGTGATCAGGTCAGCTGCCATCGTGGGTGGCCCTCCAGGGCAAGAGCAGGTGTTCGATGCCCCGCATGACGGCGTCGACGAGGAGGCCGAGTGCGGCGTAGACGAGGATTCCAGCGAGGATGATGTCGGTGCGCTGGAACTGGTTGGCCGTGTTGAGGATGTAGCCGATGCCGGCGCGGGAGTTGATCTGCTCGGCGGCGACGAGGGCCAGGAGCGCTGTGCCGGCGGCGTAGCGCCAGCCCACGAGGATGCTGGGCAGCGACTGGGGCACCACGATGAGCCGGACGGTCTGCCAGCGCGACATCTCGAAGCTGCGGGCGACCTCGAGGAGTTTGCGGTCGATGCCCCGGATCCCGTGGTAGGTGTTCAGGTAGACCGGGAAGATCGACGCGCCGATGATGAGGGCGACCTTCGAGTCCTCGCCGATGCCGAACCAGACGACGAACAGCGGCACGAGCGCGATGAACGGGATGGTGCGGATCATCTGCAGGGGCGCGTCGTAGATGCGTTCGGCGGTGACCGACAGGCCGGCGATCACCCCGAGGACGAGGCCGGCGAGGCCTCCGACGAGCAGTCCGAGGCCGGCTCGCTGGAGCGAGATCGGGAGTGCGGCCTGCAGGTCCCCCGTCGACCACAGCTCCCGGTAGGCGGCGAGGATCGTCGCGGGGCTCGGGAGGATGACCGGCGAGATCCAGCCGTTGGAGCTACCGATCTGCCAGAGGACGAGGACGAGGAGGGGCGCGGCGGCACGCAGGGCCAGCTGGCGCCACCGGCTGGGGGTACGCGTGGTCCGAGCGGTGTCGTCGGTGGACGCGTAGCGCCGCGTGATGGTGGCGAGGTCGTCGCGTGCGGGTGCGATGGTGGTGCTCATCGCAGGAGCCTCGTGCGGGTGGCGATGCGGTCGAAGCCGAAGTCGGGGTCGCCCTCGGAGCTCGGGACGAGGCTGTACTCCCATTCGAAGTAGGCACGGTAGAAGGCATCGCGTTCGGGGCCGAAGGGCGGTGGCCCGGTCTGATCGACGATGTCCCCGGCATAGGCGGGACGCTCGGCGGTGAGCTCGCCGAGGTAGGCGTCGATTCCGCCGTCGAGCACGGCAGCGGGCGCTGTCAGCTCGGCGGCCGCGAAGTGCGGGAGATAGCTCGAGTCCCCGACGAGGACGAGGGGAGAGGAGGCGCCGTCGGCGATGCTCTCAAGGTGTTCGCGTCGGGCGTGGATCGAGCCGGGGACGTGAGCGCGTCGGTAGGCGCTTGACGACCGCAGATCGACGACCGTGGCGGTGCCGGTGCCGACGATCTCGGCCAGCTCGACGCCGCTGATCGTGGAGACAGCGGGCACGGAGATGTCGGAGGACTCGATCGTGAGGCCGCTGGGGGTGTAGGTATGGATGGCGAGCGGGCCGCGGTGGAGGTAGCGCAGCCACTGGACGGTGCTCGCGGCGCGCACGTGATCCTCGGTGTCGATGAGCACGACGCGCGACTGCTGCACGGCGAGGTGCTCGTCGCTGGTCTGGATGAGCTGTCCACCCTGGACGTGGTGGCTTCCGGGGAGGTGGCCGGCGGCGTACTCCTCGGGGCTGCGAATGTCGATGACATAGGTCGTGTGGGCGGTGTCGCGAAGCCAGGCGTCCACCTGGGTGGAGTCGAGGACCTCGGCCTCGGCCTCGGCGAGGGTGTCGGCGGCCCAGCGCAGCAGGTGGCGCTCGACGTGGAGGGGCGCGTCGAGGGACTTCTCGTCGCCCTGAACGATCTCCAGTCCGGCCCATTCCCAGGCGGGAGTGCCGTTCTGCAGCGAGTAGACGGGGTTGGGGATGCCGGTGTTGACGAGCGACTGCGCGCCGACGATGCCGCGCGTGCGGCCGGCGCAGTTGACGACGATGGTCGTGTCCGGGTCCGGGACGGTGTCGAGGCCGCGGTAGGCGAGCTCGGCGCCGCCGCCGGTGTCGTAGGCGCCGGGGATGTGGTGGTGGACGTACTCGGCGTGCGGACGACTGTCGAGGACGATGACATCCCGTCCCTCCTCGCGCCAGTCCTGCACGGTCTGAGGGTCGACGGTGGAGGTGCCGAAGGTCTCCTCGATCCACTCGCCGAGGGTCTTGCTGAGCACATTGGTGCCCGTGTAGAGACGCTGTCCCGCCTCGGTCCAGGAGCCGACTCCGTCCGGGAGGAGGCGGACATCGGTGTAGCCGAGATCGCCGAGGATCGCGGTGCCGCGTTCGTCGAGGTCACGGGTCGAGGCGAGGACGATCGGGGTGTGCCTCCGTGGCACCAAGCGCGCGATGCGCTGTTCGAGGTCGTGGAGCGGCACTCCGGTGCTGCGGGCGATGTGTCCGGTGGTGCGCTCCTGCGGGGTGCGCAGGTCGAGTACCGCGAGCTCGCTGTCGGTGTCGAGCAGCTCGCGCAGCTGTGCGGCGGTGATGATGCTGGACATGGGGCCTCGATCTGTTGACGACGTGAGAGCCGTGAAATTACCGAGGCGTCCAGGGGCGAAAACGGCTGCTCATCATGTGAGCGAGAACAGTGCCGGGCGGTGATTGATGTACGGCGCTCGGGTCGTCACATCTCGTCACGCGAGTGAGAACTCGTCGTCATCGGGACGAAGCATGGTGTCCATAGCCTCGTCGGGACGCGCCGCGGAGGGAGTGGCGCTCTGACGAGAGGTTCCGATGACAACTTCATCTCCAGTGCGGTCCGGGAGGGTCCGCGCTCGCGTCGCCGCGGCGGTCGCCGGGTTGGTGGCGCTTCCGCTGATCGCCGCTGTGCCGGCATCGGCGCAGTCGACTGCCGACGAGGCCTGGCACGACATGAGTGCGAGCCTCGAACATCTGTCCGCCGAGGCCGCTGAGGCGGGGGTCGACCTCAGCGCGACCGTCACGGATCTGAGCGGCGTGTTCTCGGGTGCGACCTTCCAGGTCGGCGGTCAGGAGCCGGTCAAGGCCGCGAGCATCATCAAGCTGCCGCTGTTGGCGGCGCTGATGGACGAGGCCGATCAGGGCCGGTTGAGCCTCGACGAGGTCGTCACCATCGAAGCGGGCAGCAGCAATATCGTCGGCGGATCGGGGACGCTGCGCGATCGCGAGTTCCCGCTGGACATCACCATCGCCGAGCTCATGGAGCTGATGGTGCAGGTCTCGGACAACACGGCGACCAATGTGCTGATCGACCGTGCGGGCGGGTTCGACGGGGTGAATGAGTACATCGAGGGATTGGGCTTCGAGCAGCTGTGGCTGGGTCGCAAGATGATCCATCCGGCGTCGCCGCCGTTGCAGGAGAACTGGATCACCAGCGGTGAGGTGAACGAGCTGGTGCGGATGCTCTACGAGCACGAGGTGCTGAGCCCGGAGTCGAGCGAGCACATCATCTCGTTGATGAAGGGTCAGCTGGTCGACACGAAGTTCGGTGCGGTGATTCCGCGGGAGGTGCTGGCGAACAAGACGGGTGAGTTGGCCGATGTGTCGCACGACTCGGGGTTGATCCTGGTGCCCGGCCGCGAGGTGGCGTTGACGGTGACCACCTCCTTCGATCCTGCCGTGATCGAGCGCCCGCAGGTCGATGTCTATGTGCAGCGTGCAGCGTCGATCGTGTACGACGCGACGCGCGAACCGTTGGTGCCGGAACATCAGCCGACGCCGGAGAACTGGCCGGAGCTGGCGGCGGTCGTCCAGCCGATCATCGACGAGGCGCGGGCGAACGGTATCGACATCGGTGTGGCGATCGAGGATCTGTCGGGCTACTACGAGGATCGTCAGCTCTTCCTCGGGGCGCAGGATCGGTTCACGACCGCGAGCACGATCAAGATGTCGTTGGCGGCTGCGGTGATGCACCAGGTGGAGCGCGGTCAGCTGTCTCTTGATGACGTCGTGACGATCACGGAGGACGAGCGGTATGGCGGGTCGGGGACGTTGAAGGACAACCCGTTCCCGCAGGATGTCAGCGTCGGCACTCTGCTCGAGTTGATGGTGACGGTCAGCGACAACACGGCGACGAACAAGCTGGTCGACGTGGTGGGCGGCTTCGAGGCGATCAACACGCTCACCCAGGACGCGGGTATCGCTCAGCGCGATCTGCACTTCGGCCGCAAGATGTTCGGTCCGGTGGTTCCGCCCGATGGCGACGTGTGGCTGACACCGCGGGGGATGAATCAGTTGATGGTCCTGTTCTACGACATCGCGTCGGGGGAGCAGGCGATGCCGGAGTTCCTGAGCGCGGAGTCGGCGCAGCACATCGTGGAGCTGATGCTCGCGCAGCAGGTGAAGACCAAGCTCGGGGCGACGGTGCCCGCTGAGGTGTTGGCGCACAAGACGGGGGAGAACGATGTGGTGAGCCACGATGTCGGGATGCTGCTGGTGCCGGGCCAGGAGATGACGCTCTCGGTGTTCTCTCGGGGCGCGGAGGGCTTCAGCGGGGATGTGCAGGCGACGGCCAATCCGTATCTCCAGCGGATCGGTGCGGCGGTGTACGCCTACGCGCTGGACACGGCACCGGAGGAGCCGACCCCGGAGCCGGAGCCCACGCCGCCACCTCCGGGTGAGACTCCCGACGGGGTGGATCGTGGTGAGACCGATCGCCCGGTCGCGGACGGCCGAGATCTGCCGGATCTCGGGGCTCCCGCGGACTCGATGACCCTCGTGGCGCTGGCGTTGCTGCTGACGCTCGCGGGTGGCGGGTTGCTCGTCTGGCGGAGGAGGGCCGCGCCGGCTGATCAGTAGGGGGAGCCACGACGATGCCCACCGGATCCCGCGCCGGTGGGCATCGTCATGGTTGTTCCCGCGACGCGCCGATCAGGGGCCGTGCGGGGGAATGCTGGTGGTGGGTCATGCGCTGTGATGGGTATGCGTGCTGCGTTCTATGACTCGTACGGTGACGTCGATGTGCTGCAGACCGGGGAGCTGCCGGACCCACGGGTGGGGCCGGGCGAGGCCCTCGTGGAGGTGCGCGCGGTGTCGATCAACCCGGTGGACTGGAAGGTCATGGCCGGGGGACTGGACGCGCTGATGGAGGTCCGATTCCCGGTGGTGCCGGGGTGGGATGTCGCGGGTGTCGTCCGGGCCGTCGGTCCTGATGCGCCCGAGGTGGCGGTCGGCGATCATGTGCTCGCGTATGGGCGCAAGGACTGGGTTCAGGCGGGCACGTTCGCCGAGCACGTGTCCGTGCCGGTGCGGGCGATCGCGCGGAAGCCGCGCGAGCTGACCTGGCAGCAGGCGGCGGCCCTTCCGCTCGCCGGCCAGACCGCGGCGCGGACGATCCGTGATCGTCTCGGCGTGGGTGAGGGCGATGTCGTGCTCGTGCATAACGCGGCGGGCGGTGTCGGACGCATCGGCGTGCAGCTCGCTCGGGTGCTGGGCGCCAGTACGGTCATCGGGACGGCTTCGGAGCGCCACCATGATCGCCTGCGTGAGCTCGGTGTCGTACCGGTTGTCTACGGTGACGGCCTCGCGGATCGGGTGCGGGAGATCGCGCCGGGCGGTGTCGATGCGGTGGCCGACTTCGTCGGCGGTGTCTACGACGTGACGCGGGCGGTGCTCGCCGACGATGGTCGCCACGCCTCGATCGCCGAGCACGACGTACCGGGTATCGAGGACGAGATCGTCTGGGTGCGCCCCGATGGCGGGCAGTTACAGTGGCTCGCCGACCTCGTGGCCGCGGGCCGCGTCGAGATCGACATCACCCGCGAGTTCGAGGGCCTGGAGCAGGCCGGTGACGCCTTGCGCGCGAACCAGGAAGGCCACGGCGGCGGCAAGGTCGTCCTCCACATCAGCGAGGACTGAGCTTGGTCGACACCTCCCGACATGGTGCTGTCCCGCCCTTATGCGGCCATGGCCGATTCTCGAGGCCGGGGTGCCCCGCTACGCGCATCTTGTAAAAGGTCGTCTCAGTTATATGCAAACACGAGAATAGAACCATGGCCACCTATCGTCCGCGGATCGCGGATCGCGGATCGAGAACTTGACGCGCGTCTCGGCTACATCGGTGCCGTCCTGATCGAGGGTCCGAAGGCTTGTGGGAGACCGCCCAAATTTTCGTCCCCGCGGCAGGGCAGATCGACACCCTCGTCGACCTGATCTGACCTGTCAGAAGCCGTCGAGCGTCGCGGCGTTTTAGCTGGTGGAGCCTGTCGAGCTTCTGAACGCCGTGCTAGGATCGTCGCACTGGGCTGGCCGAAGGGCCATGGTCCACCCTCTAGGCGGGGATACCCTCGCCACACATCTTCAGGCGGGTATTTACCCGCCTGAAGCTTTTTCTGGGAAGCCTGTCTTGCGAGAACTCAGCATCTTCATTGATGAGTCGGGCGATTTCGGGCCTTTCCAGAGGCACTCTCCGTTCTACGTTCTCAGTCTCGTCTTGCACGATCAGAGTGACGACATCTCAAGGCACCTCGACTCGATCCACGAGGGACTGAGAGCTCGGAAGCTTCCACAAGATCACGCCGTCCACACTGGTCCGCTGATTCGTCGGGAGCGGGAGTACCGCTGGATGGGGCTGACTGATCGGCGTTCGATCTTTCGAATGCTCGTCGATTTCGTACACAGATGTGACGTCACCTACCACTCCTGGGTGTTCAGCAAGAGGGAGCTCGACGACAGCGATCGGCTCGTCAGCGCCATGTCGCGTGAGCTTGGCGCTTGGATCCGCGCCGAGTATGAGTTTTTCGCGCGGTGGGAACGCATCGTCATCTACTACGACAACGGCCAGAAGGAGATCACGAACCTCGTCAATAGCGTTTTCAACGCCCACTTGAGCGTCGAGGTCCGCAACGTCGTGCCTTCGGACTACAGCCTGTTCCAGATGGCTGATTTGTGTTGCACTATGGCATTGCTGCGTAAGAAGATCGAGACGGTGGGGCTCTCTTCGTCAGAGCGGGACTTCTTCTCCACGCCGAAAGCGAGTGCGGAACGTGCACTGAAGAAGGGCTACTTCAAGACCCTGGACCGCAAGCGGTTCGGCGACTAGAACCCACCGCATGCGTCAGTCTTTGCCGTTGACGTCTCGGGCGCAGGCCGCGGTCACCAACTGCATGCATATGGGAACGGCCGCGATTGTGTAGGTGGAATGCAGCGTAGATCCATGGCACGAAACGAATCGGCCCGTGTGCATTCCCAGCTTTTTCAGGCAAATCAGTGGGTTGAACAGCGACGGCCGAAGATGAGCTGGTTGAGTGCTCTCACATGCTGAAGATGCGAACAGGGGAGTACAGCCCTGTCGTCGAGATTGCCGCAGTTCCACTCGTCGTTCTCGCGCCACACCACCTTGTAGGCCTTCCATACGCCGCTAGGGTTCGTCGACGCATCGATGACAATGCCGGGGAGCCGCATGCCATTCCTCAGTACAAAGCAATGCGACCCGGACGGGATCAGGCGGTGGCGTCTCGGCTTGGACTTGGCTGCGAGCCAGATCCCGGCAGTAATGCCAGTCGCAACCGAGACGCCCGCTGGCACATATGCGGCAGCCCGGTTGATTGCTTCGGCCGATGCTGCCAGGCCGCTTGCTCCGAGGGCGATGGCTAGCAGACCGGCCCAGTAAGAATCGCCAGCTAGCCAGGTTCGGACTCTTGGTTCGCAAACACTGTCGATGTTGAAAGCGATCCGAGCGGGGAGGAGCTGAAGGAACACTGCAATGCTCAGGCCGAAGCTGGCACTGGACAGAAGTGCGGCGCATAGTGGCGAGTCGACGAGCACTACGCCCACTAGTACTCCCACCGCTAGGGCGATGAGGTAAGCGCCGAGCACGCTGACGCTTCCTGTCCCTCGCCTGCGCCCGGTGATCGGCCTGGTGCGGAGGTCTGCTGGCAGGATCATTCCTCAGTCCGTGCCGTAGATGTCTCGGGTGTAGACCTTGTCGCTCACGTCAGCGAGATTGGTCGTGCGCCGGTTGGCGATGATGACGTCGGCGCGCTTCTTGAAGTCGTCGAGGTCGTTGACGACTTCGGAGTTGAAGAAGAGGTCGTCGTCGAGGGTGGGTTCGTAGACGATGACCTCGACGCCCTTGGCTTTGATGCGCTTCATGACGCCCTGGATGGATGAGGTCCGGAAGTTGTCGGAGCCGGCCTTCATGATGAGCCGATAGACGCCGACGGTGGTGGGGTTGCGACGCAGGATGTCGGTGGCGACGAAGTCCTTGCGAGTGGTGTTGGCGTCGACGATGGCCTGGATGAGGTTCTGGGGGACTTCGTCGTAGTTCGCACGCAGCTGCTTGGTGTCCTTGGGTAGGCAGTAGCCGCCGTAGCCGAAGGACGGGTTGTTGTAGTGGTTGCCGATGCGGGGGTCGAGACCGACGCCTTCGATGATCTGTTGGGTGTTGAGTCCGTGGTGGGAGGCGTAGGTGTCGAGCTCGTTGAAGTAGGCGACGCGTAGGGCCAGGTAGGTGTTGGCGAAGAGCTTGATCGCCTCGGCCTCCGTCGAGTCGGTGAGGAGAACGGGGACGTCCTCATCGAGAGCACCTTCCACGAGCAGGTCGGCGAACCGCTGTCCCACCTCGCTGCGATCGCCGACGACGATCCGCGACGGGTGGAGGTTGTCGTGGAGTGCCTTGCCTTCGCGCAGGAACTCGGGGGAGAAGATGATCGATGCGTCGGGGTGCTGTTCACGCAGTGCGGCTGTATACCCGACCGGCACGGTGGACTTGATGACGATGTGCGCGCTGGGGTTGATGCGGAGCACGTCATCGATCACGGCTTCGACTGAGCGCGTGTTGAAGTAGTTCGTCTTAGGGTCGTAGTCCGTCGGTGTGGCGACGACGACGAAATCGGCGTCGCTATAGGCCTCGGCGGGGTCGAGCGTGGCGGTGAGTTTCAGCGGAACCTCGGCCAGGTAGCGCTCAATGTCGGCGTCCTCGATGGGCGACTCGCGCCGGTTGACCTGTTCGACTTTGGCCGGGTCGATGTCCACGAGGTAGACCTCATGGTGCTGCGCCAACACGACAGCATTGGACAGTCCGACGTATCCGCTACCCGCGGCCGCGATCTTCATGAGAGCAAGGCTATTGGGTCGTTGCGGTGTGTCGTTGGCCAACTCGTCAATTTTGAGATAACTATCGAACACTGTGAACCGAGGGTGAATGGGTAACTCAGGCTCCGAACCTGGCCAGAGGGCGTCTGTGTCCCGATACACTCATCATCTAGTAGCGACCGTTGCCCGGCCGACTACGCTCGGTCCGCGCGTGGGAGGCGTGCCTGAGCCCGAAAAACGCAGAGATTGAGGAGATCCTCTTGTCCAAGGCGACCATTCTGGTCACGGGTGCGGCGGGCTTCGTGGGCGCGTTCTTGACCCAGCGGCTCCTCGAGACCACGGAGAGTGTGGTCATCGGGTTCGACAATCTCAACGATTACTACGACGTCCGCCTCAAAGAGGATCGGCTCCAGATGCTTAAGGACGCCGCAGGTGACTCGGGCCGATTCGTGTTCGTCCGTGGGGATCTCGCCGATGCCGACGCAGTCGACGCCGTCTTCCGTGAGCATCGACCATCGATCGTGGTGAACCTTGCCGCGCAGGCGGGCGTCCGGTACTCGATCGAGAACCCGCGTGCCTACATCGACTCCAATCTCATCGGTTTCTTCAACATCCTCGAGGCCTGCCGCGCGCACCCGGTCGAGCACCTCGTCTACGCCAGCTCCTCCAGCGTCTACGGGACCAACGAGAAGGTGCCGTACTCGACGTCGGACCAAGTGGACAACCCGGTGTCTCTCTACGCGGCGACGAAGAAGTCCAACGAGCTCATGGCGCACTCGTACGCCAGTCTCTACGGGATCCCGTCAACTGGCTTGCGGTTCTTCACCGTTTATGGACCGATGGGCCGTCCGGACATGGCGTACTTCAAGTTCACCGACAAGATCGTCCGAGGCGAACCCATCCAGATCTACAACATGGGCGACATGCGACGCGACTTCACGTACATCGACGACATCGTTACGGGTGTCGTGAACGTGATGGGTAAAGCACCCGACGAGAGTGCGACTGGTGTTCGCCACAAGGTCTACAACATCGGTAACAACCAACCAGAGTCGTTACTCGGGTTCGTCGAGACGCTGGAGCGAGTTCTTATCGAAGAAGGGGTCATCTCCGAGCCCACTAAACACGAGCTGCTGCCGATGCAGCCAGGCGATGTTTACCAAACTTACGCCGATGTGGACGAGCTGAAACAAGATTTTGGTTTTAGACCGTCCACTCCCCTCAGGGACGGATTGGCCAAATTTGCTCGATGGTACGCGACATCTGCCACTGCTGCGGCACCTAGGATCTAGTACAGGAGTTTGCCCATGGCTACGTACCGCAAGGCACCCGCTCGGGATACATCGACGATCAGGATCGGTGCTTTCGAGACGATCCGGATTACGAGAGAACAGCTCGCCGACCGGATGGTTGACGACTGTATATCTGCACGCGAAGCGCGGGAGAAGGGAAAAGCTAAGATTCCAAAACTAGTGTTCTCTTCCAACGGCCAGGGCATAGCTTTGGCTGGACAAAATGGGAAATTTGAGCGATTGATGGGTGCGGCTGATATCGTCCACGCCGACGGGATGCCCGTGGTGCTCGCGTCGCGACTCACGCGACACCCCATTGCGGAACGAATTGCGACGACGGACTTCTTTCACGACGCCGCCCGCGCCGCCGCCGGCGCGGGTCTGCGATTCTTCTTCTTGGGGGGGACGGAGAAGCAAAATGCGGAAGCCGTTGCGAGGGTCCGCGAGGAATATCCGACGCTGTCGATTTCGGGAAGGCAGCATGGATACTTCCTACCCGAGGAAGTTGATGAATTGCGTCAGCGCATCGTTTCGTCTGAGACTGACGTCGTCTGGGTAGCACTGGGCAAGCCGGCACAAGAGGAGTGGTGCGTGAAGATGCGTCACGAGCTTCGGGGCGTGGGATGGCTTAAGACTTGCGGTGGTCTGTACTCCTTCTTGGCTGACGAGGCACCGAGGGCTCCGCGGTGGATGCAGGCCGCGGGTCTTGAATGGTTACATCGGGTAGTCAACGATCCAAGGCGACTATTATGGCGCTATGCTACGACTAATCCCTATGCAGCATACAGAATTCTTCGCCACACCGACTGGTCGAGACGGAGTCCGCGGGCATAGCGTCTCGTGGAGCTGAAGATCGCACGACAGGTAACCGTCAGCGCGAGGCTTGCGTCGCTGGACAAAGAGGGGTCACACGTTGCTTGAGAGACCTGTAGCCGGTAAGCGTGGTGGTAGGTGCCAAGAGCCAAGCCGACCTCATCCCTCGGGCGTGCGGATCGCGTTCTTCTGCGTATACGTCGCTTTTACCCTTGGCGCGAACGCCGTCTTGCTCATACCCAATGTGCCCGCCGGGGTCGGGCGCGACAACACGTTGTTCGTACTGAGCTGGATTGCAATGCACGGACTCTCGGGCTTAGTGGTTCTGACTTCGAAGTCGGTATCCAAAGAGGGAATTCTCCGGTGTTTGATTTTAGGCGGAGCCTTTACGATCTCCTCGCTGTGGTCGGTTGCGCCTGAGGCGTCCCTCCAGTACGGGATGATGTTGCTCGGAAACACTGTGGTTGCCTATGTGATGGTGGCTGAGCTGGGAACCGCGAGAACGTTGAGCTTGGTTGCCCGTCTCGTCACGTTCCTCTGCGGCGTCGGTATAGTCCTCTACTGCTTTCGTTTTGAGCCTGTCATGTATCTCGACAATCATGAACGACCGAATATCTTCGGTATGCAGCCGCTCCGCGGTTTGTATCCGCACAAGATAATGGCGTCCCTCTACGCTGCAGTTGCCTTCGCCATCTCTATCTCTATGGTAAAGGGTTCGTCTAGGTTTTTTCAGTGCCTCATTCTGGTGACATTCGTGTTGCTAACGGGTTCCTCGACGGGGCTTATTCTACTCGGTGTGGCGATGGTGGGCGTCGCAATAGGAAAAGTCTCCCGCCGTCTAGGCTTGGGTGTTCACCAACTTGGCACGCTAATCGTTGTCGGCTTGGCCCTTCTTGTGCCTCTCGCGGTGAGCATGCTTGCGGCCGTGGCTACGGCTCTCGACCGCGACCCAACGTTGACGGGGCGGCTGCCATTGTGGGAGTGGGGTTTCAGGGCGTGGCTTGAACGGCCAGTCCTGGGGTGGGGCTTCAACGCATACTTTAACTCTGAGTACGGCGAAATTATTAGCGGACAGATTGACAGGTTTCAAAACTACGCTGTACCACACTTTCATAATAGTCTGATTCAGACCAGTGTTGACCTAGGAATCTGGGGCGCCGCTGTCTTGGTCTTTGTAGTCGTGAGTGTGCAGTTCGGCGGATACATGCGTTTTTAC
Source organism: Aeromicrobium sp. YIM 150415 (assembly GCF_016918125.1). Taxonomy (NCBI): domain Bacteria; kingdom Bacillati; phylum Actinomycetota; class Actinomycetes; order Propionibacteriales; family Nocardioidaceae; genus Aeromicrobium; species Aeromicrobium sp. YIM 150415. The sequence goes on from NZ_JAERWM010000011.1 coordinate 126,554, forward strand.
AACTCGGAGGATCCGGTTGGCCTCGCTGTGTTCTCATTGACGACGGTACTTATTGCCGCGTCGACGTCTATGTTCATCTTCTTCAACTACAACCATTTCGGTACTTTTGTTCTTCTATTGACATACTTCGGCTTGTTGATAGACAGAGGAAAGCTGGAATTGCCTCGTGCACGGTCTAGGGCGCGGCCGCGTGTCGGCGACACTGAGCAGCCGGAGGCCAAGGCGTAGGCGTCGACCACATTTCGCGAACTGGCCCGGGCGCTCGTTGATCTGACACTTTTCAGTGGGGCGGGCGTATGTGATTTTGGGGCGTCGGGCATGCGTCGACTGTGGGGCGCACGACTCGGGGCTCGCATTGTTTTAGTCCGGTCGTGTTCTCAAGCGATCGGACGAGGCGCAGGGCGAGCACGAGAGGTGATCGGCCAAGATCTTCTTGGATTTATCGCATAGTAGCAGGACGTACAGGCCGCTATCGTGGTAGCGAGCGGGCGACCTTAATGAGAAGGTTTGGGTCGAAGCCGATGTGGCTGAGTAGCGCGGCCACTCTCAAGTAAGCACGATACTTCAAGGGGTAACCGACGCCACGAGCGACTGCCATTCGTGACATTTCGATGGCGTCGCGTCTGCGTTTCATTAAGTAGAGCTTGACGTTTCGGCGCGCGAGGTCGCGAGCTATGGCACCGCTGCGGGCGGGAAGCGCTTCGGGGATGCCGTCAGATTGGACGTTCGCGAGAATTGTCTGGCGCTGCTCTTCCGAGCAGCGCGATAATTCTAGAGCCAGATGTTTGAACTCGATTTGTTCGAATGCTTTTCGTGGATGAAAGCTTACCCCATCCAGCTGAGCGGTGCGCATGTATAACACTTCGGGAATGAATATGGCGTGGCTTTTTTTCAGCAGCCGAAAGAACACATCCCAGTCTGCGCACCACTTAAACGTCGGTTCGAACGCGCCTATTTCTTTCAGGCGGTCTGAGCGATACATTACGGAACCATGAGTAAACGGGCACGTCGTCTCAATATCTTGCCGCGTAATGATGGTGCTCGAAAAGCTGCTGTCGAAGAACGTTGTGCCTTGAATGGGATCGGTCGTAGTACTGCCCGTGGCGCAGAAGGCGGCTTCAGGGTCACCCTCAAGTGCGCGCACTTGCTTCAATATCCGATCCGGGTGACAAATATCGCCGGAGCCTACAATGGCGATGTACTCGGAATCAATCTTTGCAATGGCTTCGTTGAAACCCCGTGTTAGACCGAGATTTTCGGAATGCTGATAGACCGTGAAGCGAGGATCGCCTATTTCGCGTGCTACCCGATCGAGTTCTCTCCAGGTTTCATCGGGGGAGTTGTCGTCCCATATGATTGCGTTGAAATTATCGTAGCTTTGATCCCGGATGGATTCCAATGTCGGTGCGACGGCATGCGCTCGACGGTAATAGGCAGAAATAATGGTTACTAAAGGCTTACTACTTCTAAGCGGTGATCCTGTGGTCATAGGATATCCTTTCGGTTGCCTGAAGTCGTAGTGAGTGTCCGGGCCACTTGCAGAGGCGGAGTCGAGCATTCGATGGGCCAAGTGACGAGCGGGAGCGCGATCCGGATTTGATCATCGTTTCCCTCGAATCCCGGGTAGGATCATGGTCCACAGGGGAACGCCATGTGTCACTCGGCATAGCAGAACGTATCCAAGGAACATAGTGTACTGGCCGGCGACGACGGCCATAGCACCTCCGGATACACCCAAATCGGGGACGAGAATGAGGGCCAAGGCGACGTTCACGGTGAGTCCTAGAGCAATTACGGGTGTTCCGAAGTATGGTCTGCCAGCTCCTGCAAACGTTGGGTAAATGATCTTGTTTGCGGCTGCGGGACCTAATCCGAGCGCCAGGATTTGAAGGGCTGGGGCGGCCTCTTGATATCCGGCGCCCAGTGCGATGTTAACCACCAGAGGTGCCGTGATGACCAGCCCGACAGCGAGGGCTATGAACAGCCAGAACATCCATCCTGCAATGCGGGCATTGCGGAGTATCGCTGTTTGGCTGTCCTCTTTGCGGGCGATATCAGAGAACAGCACCATCCCCACCGCCGTCGCGATCTCGAGGAAGATCTCGTTGACTCTGACGGCTGCAAAGAATTGTCCTGCTTCAGCGGAACTGAAGTGGTGTTCGATGACGAACATGGCGAGGCGACTGCCTAGCGTGATTAGGAAGAGGTTGAATGCGAAGATCAAGCCGTAACCCAGCATCGGGCCGAACAGATCGAGCCGGATCCCAAGTTTGCCCGCCCCGCGGAGGGCGAGCCAGATGGCAAACGGGACGGTGAGGGCGAATCCGCCCACCTGAGCCCACAGCGCCGAGGAGAGGTTGACGCTTCCCGCCCAGGCGAGGATGACCACGAGGCACAGGAGAATGACCCGCGGTAGCGACTCGCTGAGCGTGAACGACTTGATGTTGCCGCGACCCAGATACGTGCCCTGGATCAGCATCAAGAACATCGTTCCCGCGACGCCCACTGCGATAAGCGCACTCGCTTCGGCCCATGACAGCGACGGTATGCGGTCTGCATAGAGCAGTACCAAGGCACCGGCGCCAAGGACTGTGAACAGCGGCCAGAGGAGCAGTGCGGTTCCGTTGGCCTCGCCGGGCGTCATCCTCCCCTGTCCTACTTGGTAGGCGAACGACTGCCGGAAACCGAGACTCCCCAACGTGGCGGACAGGACGAAGGCCGTGGTGAGAATCCCGAACCAACCGAACTCGTCCGGGCCGAGGAAGCGAGCTAGAAGAACGAAAGTGACGAGCTGCGCGACTCGGATCACGCCGCGGCCCGAGATCACCGTCAGCACCTGCCGAGGTAGATTGCTCACGCTCTACGCACCATCCGGCACACTGACCGAGCCCCATCGGGACAGTGCCTGCTCATGTGCCGGCCGGACCTGGCCGTCGGAGGTGACGAAGCGCGCCTCGCAGTCCATCAGGTAGCCGGTGCGTTGTTCGACCACGGTCCGCATCAGGGAGATCAGCCAGAGCACGTCATCGGAGGTGGCACCTCCGGTGTTCACGATGAAGTTGGCGTGGAGCGGGGAGATGAGTGCACCGCCTCGACGGGTCCCCTTCAGCCCAGCCGATTCAATCGCCCGGCCAGGAGGACCGACCTGTTCGTACATGCGAGGATCCGAGAGGAATGTCGAACCACAGTTGGGCATGTTCGAAGGGAACTTGCCCATCCGGTCCATCATGACCCGACGCATCTCGGACTTGATGCTCTCGCGATCACCCTGCTCAAGGTTGAGTGTTGTCTCGACGATGACGGCGTCGCTTCCCTGCAAAGCTGATGCCCGATACCCGAACCCGCACGCCGCTCGATCGAGGATCTCGAACGAGCCATCCGGTAGAACGGTCGTCACGGACTCCACGTTGAGACCGATGCCTTTGCGCTGGCTCCCCCCGTTCATCAGTACGAGCCCACCAAGCGTCCCGGGAATGCCGATCGTATGCTCGATGCCGGAGAGGCTCGCCGCGCCGGCCGCTCGGCTGAGTTCGGGCACGGAGGCACCGGCCTCTGACCACATACGGGTTCCATCGATCGTGAACTTGGACATCCGGCGACCGATTCTCAGCAGCACGCCCCCAAAGCCGGCACTGTCGAAGAGAATGTTCGACGTGTCGCCTATGACGCGGACTGGCAAAGAGGAATCCCGGAGGACACGCAAGGCTCGCGCGACGTCGTCTGCCGAGCCCGGGTCGACGATGGCGCTTGCCGGACCTCCGATCCGCCACCGAGAGATTCTCGAGAGCGGCACATCGAAGCGAACGGCATCGCCGAGGGCCGATCTCAGTTCGCTTCTGAGCGCCGGAGTCAGTGTTCCGGCTGACAGGTCGGAGCTAAGCATTAAGCATCGCGATCGGGGAAGTCGCCCTCATGCACGTCGATCGAGGCACCCAGCTGACGAAGCTTCCCCTCGAGGTCGTTGTATCCGCGGAGCGCCATGTGGACATTCTGGATGACGGACTCGCCGTCGGCGCAGAGAGCGGCAATGACAACCGCCATCGAACCGCGAAGATCAGTCGAGTTGGCGATCCCGGGGGACATCCTCGCTGGTCCGTGAATAGTGATTTTGCCCGACTCCGCGGAGAGGTGATCGCCGTCCACGAGTTTCGCCAGTTCGCGGACGAAAGCGATTCTGTCTGGGTATCGGTAGTCGTACACCCGGGACGTTCCTGCGCCGACCAAGCCGAGGAGAACGTAGAACGCCTGCATGTCAGAGATGACACCCGGGTGGGCACCACACGCGAGCTCGAACGGCTGCACCTGTCCTGAGGTCAGGCATTCGGGTGTGACGTGTACTGCCGTCGAGTTGCGGAAGAGATCGATCCCCGCCTGTTCGATATGGAGCAGTGGGACCTTCATCGAATCGAAGGGAACTCCTTCGATCGTCAGATCACTCTGTTTCAGAGTCGCTAGGACGATCCACGTCAGCGCCTCGATCCGGTCGGGCATGACGTCCATGTGCGCACCGGCGAGGGTCGCGCCACGCCCCTCCACGACGATATGGCTCGTGCCGTAGACCGAGATGTCGGCTCCCATCCGGCGCAGCATCTCGATGAGGTCATGAACCTCGGGAGTGATGTAAGCGTTGTAGACCTCGGTGCGTCCCTTCGCGATGCTGGCGCACAGCAACGCGTTCTCGGTGCCACCTACCGTGGTGATCGGGAAACTGATGGTGCCCCCGGTGAAGCCACCTGGTGCCGTGACCTCAATGTGATCGAAACGTTCGACAACTGTCGCGCCGAGGTCCCGCCAGACCATGAGGTGGAGATCGTAGCCGCGGCCACCGGCGGGTCCGCCGCCGATCGCGCAACCCCCGGGGTACGGGATTCGCGCGCTACCGGAGCGGGCGACCTGGGCGGCAGCCAGAAGATAAGTAGTTCGGATCGGTACGTCGAACTCGTCACGGGTGAGTTCTTGGGACGCCACCTGCGAGGCATCGACCGACAAGGTCTGTGCCTCATGATCAACCTCGAAGTCGGCGCCGGTGCGACGACTGAAGGCGATCTTGTGGCCGACGTCAACGAGGTGCGTGGGAAAGTTTGAGAGCTCAACGCGTTCGTCCGACAACAGCGCGGCGGCGAGCAATCGTGTGGCCGAGTTCTTGGCTCCGCTCACGCGAACTCTGCCGGACAGGCTTGCGCGGCCGTCGATCAGTGCATACACCTGGACTCCTCGAAAATTGAGTGCTTGTGGACGTGAGTAGCCCACGTGGAGCGTGGCACTCCATCGACGGAGGGGTTGCTGGAGCACGGCGGTGCCGTCATTGACCTCTCCCACGATCACCCGAGACTACGGCCACCGATCCCCGGCGACTGTTACATGGTAGGGCCATCAAACGATGTCTTGGTGTCAGTTCACGCGATCTCTATATCGGAACATGAGATTCGTCACCTAAGTCTCACTGTTCCCGACACGAGCGTCACCGAGTCCGAGGTGTTTCAGGGCAGTTTCCTTGGAGCTACGCGCGGTTGCTCGGTGTGTGCTTGGGGTCGTGGAGGGCTGCTTTCGTGTGACGAGAGTGTAGGTGAGGAAGTTTGGGATTCGGGTCGGCGTGAGCCCGCTGCTACGGCACACTGATAGGCGGTGGGGAGAGAGGACGGTGCCGTGACAGAGGTGCCACAACAGCGAACGCATCCCAGCGGCGCTGCGCCGCCGGGGGAATTGCCGGTCGGTCGGTCGAAGAATTGGGTGGACGCATATGCCCGATCCGTGATGATCGGTGACGGTTTCGTCGTCTACGCGGCGGCGGTGATCGCGTTGATGATCCGCTTCGGTCTTGTCACGGAGGGCTTCGGCGACGCCGCGACGATGTACGTGGCGATCACGATCCTGCTCACCATCGGGTGGGTGCTCGCTCTACACTTCGCCGGCACGTACGACAAGCGACTTCTCGGTGATGGTGCCGACGAGTACGCCAAGGTCTTCAACGTCAGCCTGTTCCTCTTCGGCATGGTCGCGATCGTCTCCTACCTGCTGCAGTTTCAGACCTCTCGTGGATATCTCGGGATCGCCTTGCCCATCGGCCTCGTCGGGTTGATGCTCAATCGCAAGCTCTGGCGCAACCGACTGCAGAAGCAACGGGCCAAGGGCAAGGCCTCACACCAGGTCATGATCGTCGGAGGCGTCGAGACCGCCAGCGACATCGCGGCCTGGATGGGTCGCCACGCCTCCGCTGGCTACCGGGTAAGCGGCGTGTGGGTTCCCGACTCTGAGACCGGCCCCCGACAGTGGCTTAACGTGCCCGACCAGTTCATCCCTGTCTTCGGCTCGACCCACGATCTCCGGGATGCGCTCTATCTCACCGAGGCCGACACGGTCATCGTGAGCGACACCGAACACCTCGGGCACCGGGGGTTGCGGGAGCTCTCCTGGGATCTTCACGACCTCGACATCGACCTGATGGTCTCGCCCAACGTCATGGACGTCGCCGGACCACGGGTCCACGTCCGCGCCGTTGCCAACATGCCCCTCGTGCATGTGGAGGAGCCGCAGTTCAAAGCGGCCGCCACTATCACCAAGAAGATCTTCGACCGCGCTTTCGCCACCGCCGCGTTGTTCGCCGTCTCGCCGCTCATGATCGCCATCGCCATCGCGGTGAAGCTCGACTCCAAGGGCCCCGTCCTCTACAGGTCCGAACGCATCGGCAAGGACGGCGAAGCATTCTCCATGCTCAAATTCCGCAGCATGCGTCAGGACGCAGAGCGGGAAGTGCAAGCACTGCGCGACGCTCACGACGTCAAGAACGTGCTCTTCAAGATGGAGGACGACCCGCGCGTCACCCGCGTCGGCAAGTTTCTGCGCAGGTACAGCCTCGACGAGCTGCCGCAGTTCATCAACGTGCTTCGCGGCGATATGAGCATCGTCGGTCCGCGACCTCCGTTGCGGACCGAGGTCGACGCCTACGATGATTTCGCCGCCAAACGCCTCCTGGTCAAGCAAGGCATCACCGGGCTCTGGCAGGTCAGCGGACGTTCCGACCTCGACTGGGACGAGACCGTGCGCCTCGACCTGGACTACGTCGAGAACTGGTCCATGATGCGCGACCTGCAGATCATCTGGCGCACGATCCGGGCCGTCGTCGCCAAGGAAGGCGCCTACTGAGGCTTCACCGTGAGCGCGTGTTCATCAGCGCAGGTTGAGAAGGCCTGACATCGGCGGTCGTTCTGCCGGTGTGAGTTCATCCAGGTCCCACCCGAGGGTGCCGGTGTCGGACGAGATCAGCTGCGCCGGATAACTGCCGCGAGGATCGAGGCCGATGCCTTCACGCGTGCGCTTGATCTTGCCCGCCAGATAGACGGCGTGGTCGTAGACCTTGACCTCGATCGGCGGTGCCTCGCGGTACTCGCCGGTCGTCTTGTCGGTGAGCGACACGAACAACCGAGACGCCGCCGGCCAGGTGGCGATCGTCGACGAACACTTTACGACCTCCTTCGTCGTCTCCTTGCGCCGGAGCAGGAACCGACAGTCGGCACCGGCCTCCCTCACGGTCTCGGCGGCGCGGGCGATCGACCCCGCGTGCTGGGGCGCGAGCGCGGTGAGACTCAGCTCGACCGCCTCCATCGCGACCCGATCGGCCTCGTCAGCGGATGACGCGGGATCCACCCCGACGGCCACGTCCCGCTTCTGCCAGCTGTCAGCGTCTCGGCTGAGCGCACCCGGCTCCGCCACACCCGGGGCGAGCTCGGTGGACAGCCGCACGAAGACCGTGTGATTGCTGCCGACGCTCAGCTCCTCGCCGTTCAGCCACCATGCGAGCCGGCGGGCGAAGGCCTTCGCCTGCTCGCACCCCTCCTCGTAGGTGAAATGCGGGCCCGAGATCAGGCGGATATCGCGCAGCCGCGAGGGCCGTCCGTCCTTCGTCATGACCACAACCTAGCGAGACCCGGACGGTCAGACTCCAACGAACCCGGCCGTCGAGTTCCTGCCCACACTCCAACCGGAGTTGGAGGTGATGCCGCAAGTTCCAAGCGAAAGTGGCGTTCAGTTGGAAGTTCGCGCTCGCGGTCCTACCCCAGTTGGAGCGTGAACACGAACCCAACAACGACGGCTCGCTGGATGTCACCGGAATCGGTCACGTCCAGCGAGCCGTCGAGGGCGTGTGGCTCAGCGCCTGTCCGCGCCGGCTTTTTCCTTCTCCAGCCGCGCCACCCGGCTCGGATCATCCACACCCATCCGCAACACCCGCTACCGACCACTCGTCGCCTAGGGCCCGGTCGCCTAGAGTCTGGGCTGTGAGTGATCCGTACGGAGTGGTGACCGGCGAGCCGATACGCAGCCGCTCCTCGCGATCCGGCCGTCCGCGCCGTGTCTGGCTGCAGGGCGGCACGTCCACCCAGGCCTGGGACTGGGACCTCGTCGCCTGGGCCATCGCCGGGCTCGCCGCCGCCATCCTCCTACCCAATGTGCCCGGCCTCATCTGGCTCGTCATGCTCGTCCCCGTCGTCATCGGCTTTCGGCGATCCATTCCCCGAGGGCTCCTGCGATTCCGGGCCCACGACCTCCTCCTCGGGATCATGCTCGGCCTCGCACTCCGCGTCATAGCGGGATGGATGGCGCCGCTCACCACCTGGCCCACCGCCGACTCATGGTGGACCGACGTGCTCGCCCCCGCCCTCGTCGCACCCGCCGTCGAGGAACTCTTCTTCCACGGCCTCCTGCTCGTCGCGCTCTACACCGCATTCCGCCGCGCCAGCCGCTCCCGGCTCGCCGCCGGCACCGCCACCGCGCTCATCACCACGGCACTGTTCGTGCTCACCCACCTGCTCACGGGCGTGCTCGACGACCACTGGAGTGGGCCGGCCTCGATCGCCCTCGTCGCACTCGCGGGTGCGCTCCTCGTGCTCCTCACCGGCCGCATCTGGAGCGCCATCGTCATGCACGTCGCCTTCAACGCCTCCTATGTGGGCCTTGGGCTCATCGCCCTGCTCGCCACAGGCGACACCGGAGGAGCAGGCCTCACCTGAATGACCACCTTCACATTGCTGTGATATGAGTCACGTCACGGGTGTTGTTCTCGTCGTTCAACTTGCGATATGCGACAGAAGGTCGTTAAGGTTTCTCTCAGAAGGTGCGAGACCCCCTCGAACTCGTCCTTTGACCGAATGAAACGCCTGGGGAAAGTAAGACTCTCGGGTTCCACCAAGCCATCAGCACCGGTTGGAGTACGACCATGACCAAGTTCCGTATGAAGATCGTCGCGGCCTTCGCCGCGGCACTAGCCCTCGTCCTCGTGCCCGCCGCGGCCAATGCCGAGTACACGCCCGGCGGCCCCGCCGGCGGTGCCGTGATCATCGCCCCCGGCGGCAGCGCCGTGATCCCGTTCACCGGCTTCGCGCCCGGCGAGACCGTGACCTTCACCCTCACCGGTGAAAACGCCGCCGGCGGCTCGCTCGCCGCCCTCGCCACCGTGGTGAACAGCACCTCCACCGCCAAGGCCGCCGACGCCAATGGCGCCGTCAGCGTCACCGTCACGCTCCCGGAGAACGCCACGGGAACCTATACGCTGACCGCGGTCGGCTCCGAGTCCGGCGCCAGCGCCGAGGCGCTCATCGAGGCTGGCAGCTCCGGCGGTGGCGGCGGAGACCGCGACCGCGACGGTGGCCTGCCTGACACCGGCTCCACCAACAGCTCCACCATCGCGCTCCTCGCGGGTGCGGGGCTCCTCGCCGCCGGACTCGGCGTCGCGGGTGTGGCGGTCCGTCGCCAGCGTCTGCAGAGCTGAGCTACTCGGTTCGACTGAGCGAAGCCCCCAGGTCGTGATGACCTGGGGGCTTCGTCGTTCTACCAGGTCAGTCGGCCTCGGTGGTGCCACAGGCGGGGGCGACGGTCGTCGATGCGCCGGGCACCGTCGGCGTCGTCACCACGTCGAGCCGATTGGTGTACGGGGTGCTGACGCGCACCGTGGCCGAGGCGTCCTCGCCGGGGGCGAGGCTGGTCTCCCACGTCAGAACCTGACGGCCGCTATCGGTGCCTTGCCCGACACCCGCGCCGCTCGAGTCGGTCGCCGACACGATCTCGGCCCCCTCCGGGAGATAGAGATAGGCGACCGTGCGGGTGACCCCCGGAGGCACGACCACGCCGCCACCGGTGATGTACCGCGGGAGCGACGCCGCATCGGCGGGCGCGTCATTGCGCAGCGTCACCTGGAGCAGCGCATCCGTGCCGCCGGCCTCGTTGGTGCACCAGCTCGCCCCCGACTCCAACCGTGAGTAGTAGTTCATCTTCGAGGCCGTACCGTCGTTCAGGTACACCCCGAAGGACGTGCGCCGGTCGTCGGTGACCGGCAGGAGACCCTGCAGCCCGGTGCCGTCCAGGACGGCCTGATCATCCTCGTTCTCGTTCCAGATCAGCACCCGATGCTCGGCGGTGGCGCGCGTCAACGCATCGAGGAACTCGCGCGGATCGGCCCCGCCGCTGCTCACAGCGTCGAAGACCGCGGCGGCCGTCGCCTGGAAGAACTCGTCCTGCTGCGCCGGGACCTCGTACCGCAGGTACACCTCGTTGAGCAGCAGGGAGACCGCGTTGTCGGCGTTGATCTCATCGCCCGTCGGCAGCGTGATCGGGCCGGTGGCTTCCAGGAGATAGGAGAGCACCACCGGATCGATCGCGATGACCCCGTCGACGCGCGCGCCGCGCTCGCGCTCCCACATCGCCTGCGCCAGACGCGCGGAGGTGGGGAACGACGGCACCTGGGTGACGTTCTGGATCCACAAGGCCGGCTGATCCTCGTAGATCTGCCGCAGCTCCTCATCGAGCGGCAGGACCGGCTCGTCGTAGCGGGAGAAGTCGCTCGACGACGCCTGATCCTCCAACGACAGCGCCCCGCCGTCCGTGCGCAACAGGGCCGTCGCGCCGACGATGCCGCCCAGCGACCGCCACTCGGCATTGTTCTGGAAGACCAGCAGGTACTCGCGCGGCCCGTCCTGGCCGAGCATCGCCGGTGCGAGGACGGAGGCACGGCTCACCGCGTCAGCGCCGGCTCCGGCCGCACGCAGCTGATCGCCGAGGCCGTCGATGCGCTCGGCCACCGGGCCGAGCAGCGTGCGGCGGTCGATCGCGTCGACGCGCGCCGTCGCGGCTCCCACCCGCTCGGCGCTCAAGGCCGCCACCTCGTGCAGACCTGCCAAGCCACTGACATCGACGCGCCCGTCGGTGGGACGCAGATCGTCCATCGAGAAATCCTGGGCCACCTCGACCAAGGGCTCCAGCGCCGACGACGCGACATCGTCGACGGCTGCGGTGGCCTCGGCCACCGCGTTCATCTGATCCCCGACCCACGGCAGCAGCTCAGCGGCACGCCACACCGGATCGGAGGTCAGGGAGCGGGCCGACGAGGTGTCATCGGCCAGGCTCGACGCGTGGGATGCGGTCGCCTCGGTATCGGTGATCTGTTCGCGCATCTGCTGCGCGGTCCGCTCCGCATCGCGCAGGTGTCCGTAGGCGAGATAGCCGCGCACACCGAGCCATGCCGCGCATAGCACCCCGATGATCGCCACCACGGCCAGAATCCAGAGGAACACGCGACCGGCCGAACGCGCAGCGGGGGGAAGCAGGGGGTTGGTCACCCGTCGATCCTAGGGGTTCGCGCGGTTCTTCGAGCCTACTCCGTCCGTCCTCGAGAGGTGGCGCCAAACGGAGCATGATCTCGCATTCTGTCTGTGTCCTCGACTAAGGTCACGCACACCCGCAAGCACGGGGAAGAAAGGGGTATCGGTGATGTCGCAGATGGAACTATTCGGACTCGATCAACCGTCGCTGCCAACGCTACGAGAGCGGCGGACCATGCGCGTGTTGATCACGGTCACCGCGGCCCCGAACCCTTCGGCGGCCCATGGCGAGACGGTGTGCGTGGCCGGTCTCGAACTCGGCGATTCGGGACCGGTTGGCTGGGTGCGTCTATACCCGCTGAATCTTCGGCACCTTCGGGGGCGGGGTCACGGATTCCGCAAGTACGACATAGTCGAGCTCGTAGCGTCACCAGCCCGACACGATGGAAGGACTGAATCCTGGAGCCCGGAGATCGGCTCGATCCGCGTCGTCGGTCATCTGAATTCCTGGGATGCGCGCCGACAGTGGCTCGAACCGCTGGCGACGGACTCGATGTGCGGTCTTCACCGAGAGGCGAAGACGCAGCTAGCGAAGGCGAGATCCCTCGGGCTCGCGCCTGCAGCCGAGGTTTTCGGTCTGGACATTGCGCCTCATCCTGGGTGGAGCGCTGACGAACAGGCCAAGATCGATGCGTACGTGAATCAGCTCGAGCTTTTCTCCGAAGACGACAAGGTTCCGCTTCGTGCGCCTCGAGTGACGGTCAGCTATCGGTGGCGTTGCTCTGCTGCGGATTGTCAGGGAACGCATCGACAGCGGCTACTCGATTGGGAGGTCGTCGCCTTCGAGCGCCATTTCCCAGACGCGAGGCGAGACGTTCTGGGTGGCATCATCGAACGCAAGTTCCTGGGTGAGGTCTGCGCTCCTGAACGGCAGGTGTCCTTCTTCGTCGGCAATCAAGCCAAGCGCCCGCAGACCTTCAGTATTCTCGGCATCTACTGGCCGCGACGTTCCGTCAAGCGTAGGTGACCGAAAGCGGCATATCGTGTGCCAGCTCGTCGAGAACGACATGACGGTGACACCGCGCGGGATCGGACTCGAAGCACAACACCGCGACGGCATGGTCACCCGCCAACTCGGCGAGCTGGGCGAGCGCCGCCCGAGGCTCCGGCGACGACAACCTCTGCCGAAATGTCGCACGTGCCTCGTCGACCCGTCCGGACCAGAAAGGCTCGCGATTGTCCTTCTCATTGCCGAGCGGGCGAAGGTGGACGTAGACGATGCCGGCTTCGGCGAGAGCAGCCGTGAGCCGTGTCTTCGAGAATCCCGGCTTCCTGCTCAACGGAGTGAGTCGGACATCGGCGACCGCGCTGACCTGGTGATCACGGAGCACATCGACGAACTCCTCGATCGTGCGGCCTTCGTAGCCGATCGACACGATGCGCCGCGTCATGGCCCTCCTCATCCTCGGTCTCCTCGTTCCCATGAACACGGTATCGTTACAACGCCAGATCCCCCACGCCTCTCGTAGAAGCGCACTTGGGGGATTTTCTTTTCCCTCGTCGGGCGACGTGTTGGGGGCTCATGCACAATCGGGGCGATGCGTGTCATGGGAGTGGACTTCGTCGAACCACACAGTGATGTGCCCCCGAGTCCGGGGCGTGCGCAGGCATGGCAGGACCTCGACGGACCCGGTGACTTCGAGCTCCGCTACGTCGACCATCGCGGCGAGCTGGTGCGGGCATCGCTCGAGCCCGCCGACGGATACTCCATCGCGGGTGAATGGCTCGGCCGCCACCGGGTGCTCGCCCTCGTGTCGCCGCACCGAGGAGAGGTCGCCGGTGGACGCTATGCCCACAGCCAAGGGTGGCGCCATGTCGCGGTCACCCGTCCCGGCGACGGAGAGACCATCGGACTGGCGCTGCTTCCCTGACCGCGTTACCGCGTGTGCACCTCGCGGTGCGGGCAACGATGCCCATAACGGATCCGACAGCGCCAGCGGCGCCCCAACCTTCGCAGACGCGACATCGCGGATGTCCCTTCGCCTAGCGCCGCAGCGCTCGATTTCCCCAGCCATAGAGTAGAGGAGATCGCCCGCATCCCGGTGAAGAACGAGGAGATGGTCTATCCGTTGAGACGCTCCGCGATCGCGGTCACCGCGTCCTCGATCTGTGCGGCGACGGCATCGTGGAACGCATCGGACCGACCGATGGGGTCGTCGATGTCGACCTCGGGCGGGCCCTCGCTGCGCAGCATTGCCGCCGAGCGCACCAGGGCCACCGGGTCGGCGCCCTCCGCCCGTGAAACCAGCGCCGCGAACTCCAGCACCGTGAAGGTCCGGCGCAGCGCACCGGGGAACACCTCGAGCACCTGGCCGCGATGGTCTCGTGTCGCCGTCAGGATCAGGTCGGCCTGGCGGGCGATCGACGCCGTCAACTGCCGTGGGACGAGATCGGCGGTCGCGATCCCGCGCCGGGTCAGGCGCTGCACGACATTCGCATCGGTACGCCCTCCGTCGAGCGCCCGGACCCCTGCGCTCTCGACCACGAAACGGCCCGGGTCGAGCCGGTGGCGCAGCAGCGCCTCGGCCAGCGGCGAGCGGCACACATTCGCCGTACACACGGTCAACACCCGGAAGGTCATGGCGCGAGCGTAGCGAAACGATAGGGTTGGTCAGCATCGACCATCTCTCGGAGGGCATCCCCGCATGGATTTGAAGGACTACCTGCGCGTTCTACGACAGCGCTGGGTCCTCATCACCGTCACGACGCTGCTCACCGTGGCCGTCGCGGCGCTCGTGACCATCACCGCCACACCGCAGTACCAGTCCACTGCCCGGTTGTTCGTGTCGACGCCGTCCACGGCGACGGACGGGCAGCTGCAGTCCGGCGGCCAGTTCTCCCAGCAGCGAGTCAAGTCCTACGCGACTCTCATCAAGGGCGAGGAGGTCGCTCGGCGGGTCGCCGATCGACTGAACCTCGACGAGGACCCGAGCACGCTGATGAGCAAGATCAGCACGAGCGTCGAGCTCGACACCGTCGTGCTCTCGGTCTCGGTGCAGGACCCGTCCGCCGAACGCGCCCAGGAGCTGACGCAGACCGTGGCGCAGGTGTTCACCGACTACGTCCGCGAGCTGGAGACCCCGGAGGGTCAGCTCGACGCGCCGGTCAAGGCCTCGATCGTCGACCGTGCCACCGTCGCTTCCTCGCCGGTCTCCCCGCAGCCGGTGCGCAATCTCGGCCTCGGCTTCGTGCTCGGCCTGCTGCTCGGCGCCGGCCTCGCGGTGCTCCGCGAGGTGCTGGACAACCGGATCCGGTCGCTCGACGACATCACCGGCGTCTCGGGCCAGGACGTCCCCCTGCTCGGCAATATCTTCTACGACAAGGACGCCGTCACCCAGCCGTTGCTGCGCGGGCTGCCCAGCCACCATCCCCGGTTGGAGGCCTTCCGGGTGCTGCGCACCAATCTGTCCTTCGTCGACCCGGGAGCCGAACACAAGGTCTATGTCGTCAGCTCGGCGCTGCCCGGTGAGGGCAAGTCCAGCACCACCACCAATCTCGCCCAGATGCTCGCCGACGGTGGCCAGCGCGTCCTGCTGATCGAGGCGGACCTGCGTCGTCCACGGGCGGCGCAGTACCTCAACGTCGAATCCGGGGTCGGCGTCACCACGATCCTGCTCGGCCGCGTCGAGCTGGACGACGCGATCCAGCCGATCTCGCCCAATTTCGACTTCCTCGCGTCGGGGCGGGTGCCGCCGAACCCGGCGGAGCTGCTGCAGTCCGCGGAGATGCGCAAGCTGCTCGCCCACGCGCGAGCCGAGTACGACATCGTGCTCATCGACGCGCCCCCGCTGCTGCCCGTCACCGACGCGGCGCTGCTCTCCTCGGTCACCGACGGAGCGCTTGTCATCATCCGGCACGGCTCGACCACCACGGAACAGTACGCGAGCTCACTCGACCGGCTGGCCGCGGTCGACGCCCGGCTGTGCGGCGCGATCGTCACGATGTCGCCGCAGCCCAAGCGCCGCGCCGGAGGCTACGGCTATGGGTACGGCTACGGCTATGGATATGGCTACGGACCGGAGACGCAGCCCGGTTCACGAGCCGAGCGCAAACGCGACAAGAAGGCGCGCCGGCAGAACGCCGACGAATCCGTCTGACCCGTCTCAGAGGCCGGCGGAGTTCCAGGCCTCGACGAAGGCACCGGCCTCGGGCGGGGTGTCGAGGTACGCCAGATCTCGGGCCTGGGCGGTCTGCTCGACGCTGTCGATCTTCTCGGTCTGCAGGTCGTCGGGGTCCTCCCACGCCGGCCGCATGAGCACGATGGTGGATTCAGGCCAGGCCTCCTCGATCTCGTCGAGGGCCTGCGTCAGGCCGAAGGCGAAGTCATCGGCCCACACGACATCGGCCGTGCCGATGCTGAGCACCACGAGATCGGGTGCGGAACCCTCGAGCGCGTCGGCCACCGTGGTGTCTTCGAAGAGCGTCACACCGGACTCGATCCGTGCCTCCGCGCCCAGCTCCGCGGCGGCCTCGCCGGCCCACTCCTCCAGGTGATCGTCGCCGATGAAGACGATATCGGCGTCGCCGGTCGGCGCGGGTGTCGTCGCACGGGGCGATTCTGACGGGGTCGATTGCGGGGTCACGCCGGCACCGGCGTTCTCCGGGGCCGGGGTCGGCCGCAGCGCGAGGAGGACCAGGACGCCCACCCCCAGCGCGAGGATCGCGACACCGAGGCCCACGGTCAGCGACGGCCGGGAGTAAGACACCCGGCCAGCGTAATGGATGCGGGCGAGGTGCTCGGTCCACCGACCGAACCGGGAACTCAGGCCAGATCGCGGCGCAGCGGCAACCACACGGCGACCGCGGCCGCCACCAGGGCGTACCCCACGAGGATCACCGCGCCGAGCACGGGCGAGGCGAGGGCCGCGGCACCACCGGTCGTCTGCTCGGCCAGGGCATCGGTCAGGAAGGTGAAGCGGGTGAGCGACGCGGTAGCCCCGCCGGGCAGGAAGGGGTACAGCGCGTTCACTCCGGGGATCAGCATCAGGACGTACTCCAGGAAGTAGAAGTAGCCCAGCACGGCGCCGATCGCCAGCAGCTGATGCCGCGCGATGGCGCCGATCCCGACGCCGAGCACCATGTAGACCGCCGAGGCCACTGCGAGTTGGGCCAGGACGGTCAGCAGCTCGCCCGTGGGAGTGCCCAGCTCGATGCCTCGCGCGGCCGCCGCGCCGACGAGGACCAGTCCGGACGAGATCGAGGCGACGATGCCGTAGAGGATCCCGAGCAGCGCGTAGACCGCGAGCTTCGCTCCGAGCACTCGACCTCGATGCGGCACGGCGAGGAAGGTCGCGCCGATGGTCCGGTGCCGGTACTCGCTGGTGACGGCGATCGTGCCGATCAGTGCGGGCACGAAGAGTGTCACCGCCCCCAGCCCGACCACGATTCCGGCGCCCTCCGGCGTGTCGATGCCCGGCATCGGGGGAGTCGCGTTCTCCGGGCCGGTGATCGCGAGCAGGCCGCTCAGGCCCCCACCGCACAGCACGGCAGCGAGCAGCGTCCACCAGGGGAGCCGGGTGGCGAAGAGGCGGACGAGCTCGCCCCGGAAGGCCGTCATCGTCGGGCTCCCTCGTCGAGGAGCGAGAGGAAAGCCTGCTCGAGGTCCTGCCCGTCCGGCAGATCGCTCACCGACCCGCTCCAGCGGATGCGGCCGCGGTCGATCACCACGACATCGTCGATGGTCTGCTGCACCTCGCTGAGCACGTGGCTGGACAGTAGGACGGTCCGGCCACCCGCGACGAAGTCCCGAAGAAAGCCTCGCAACCAGGCGATGCCGAAGGGATCGAGGCCGTTCGAGGGCTCGTCGAGCACGAGGATCTCCGGCTCGCCCAGCAGCGCCGTCGCGAGCGACAGCCGCTGGCGCATGCCGGTCGAGAAGGCCCCGATGCGGCGATCGGAGAAGTCCTCCGCCCGTACGGCGGCGAGGACATCGTCGATGCGCGCGGCGGGCAATCCGCTCAGGGCACAGGCCGTCCGCAGGTGGTCGCGGGCGGTCATGCTCGGGTGCGCCGCCGCGATGTCCACGACGGCGCCGACGGTGCGTGCGGGCGACGGCAGGTCGCGGTAGGGCCGGCCCGCGATGTGCGCGGTTCCGGTATCCGGGCGGACCAGACCGAGCAGCATGCGCAGCGTGGTCGATTTACCTGCCCCGTTCGGTCCGAGGAAGCCGGTGATCCGCCCCGTCTCGGCGGTGAAGCGGACGTCGTGGACGGCCTCGAAGGAGCCGAAGCGCTTCGTCAGTCCGGAGATCTCGATGGCAGGCGCGTTCACCGGGTCGTCACCGCCTGGATGCGGCGCGCGATGGAATCGGCGTCCGGGGTGCTGAGCAGCAGTTGGTCGAAGCCGGTGAGCTCGCGCCGGACGTCGACGCGCAGCAGGGGCATGCCGCGCTTCATCGAGACGAGGCGCTTGGCGCCGGACGGATGGGTGAACACGCCGACCTTGCGGTATCCCGAGACGACCAGGCCGGACCGGTAGCCCAGCACCTCATAGGACCATCCGGGCTCGGCGCGTGCCCCGATGATCGCGTCATGCGTGGCGACGAAGGTCGCCCTGCCGGCCATGAACCGCTCCCAGCCGGGGAACTGCACGGCGAGCCCGGTCCGGTCGAAAACCACGTGCGTCATGGGGACTCCTGGATCATTAGCATGGACGTGACCTTGCGAACATTATCACAGTGAGAACGGTAGGTGGGCTCGATGGCCAAGGACGGCCCGATCGCCGATGTGGTGCTGCACCCGGTGCGGCTGCGGATCGTCCAGCAGCTGGGCGGACGCACGTTGACCACCGCGCAGCTGCGGGCGGCCCTTCCCGATGTCACCCAGGCGACCCTCTATCGCCACGTTGCCGCGCTCATCGAGGCTGAGGTCATCGCCGTCGTCGAGGAGCGCCGGGTGCGGGGCGCGGTCGAGCGGACCCTCGCGCTCGGGGAACGGATGGCGCATGTCGACCAGGTGGAGCTGCGGAGGATGAGCGACGCGCAGCTGCGGGCGGCGTTCCTCGCCTTCCTCGGCGATCTCGCCGGCGACTTCGACCGCTTCCTCGACAGCGGCGACGCCGAGCTGCGGGACTACCTGGGCTTCGGCCGCGGCCCGCTCTACGTGACCACCGAGGACCTCGCGACCATCCAGGCCGGACTCGCCGAGCTGCTCGCGCCGTACCTGTCCGATCCCGGCGACGGTCGTCGCCGCCTCAGCCTCGCGACGATCCTGCTCCCCGAGGCGGACACGCCCGACTCCTGACATGACGATGCCCCGGCCCAATGGGCCGGGGCATCGCAGGGGAAGGCTCAGTGTGCGGCGTTGTACTTCTCGAGCACATCGGAGGGGACCCGCCCGCGGGCCGGGACGTCGATGCCCTGCTCCTTGGCCCACTCGCGCACCTGCTTGGCCGGAGAGTCCGAGGACGAGCCACCGGAGCGGCGGCCGCGGCGACGGGTGCTGGCGCCGGTAGCCTTGCGTCCCGCCCGAATATACGGAGCGAGAGTCTTTTCGATCTCAGTCTTTTCCTGGTCGGTCACGTCGATCTCATAGGATGTCCCGTCGAAACCGAAGGTCACCGTCGGCGTGCTGCTGTCGATCTCTTCACCGCTGATATCGGAATAGAATTTCTCGATTGTCTTCTTGGCCACGCCGCCACTGTACGGCGCGGCATAAATGCACGCAATCTTTCCCAGTGTCTTCTTACTCGCCGATCGTGAACTCGAGGCGACTGCGATTGCCGCGGTGATAGGCGGTGAATGCCTCGACCGGCTGTCGATAGGGATCGAAACTCAGCGAGGTCAGCATCATGACGACCGGAAAATCACCGAGATCCAGGATGCGGATCTGCTCGTCATCGGCAGGCATGACCTCGACCGAGCGCCGCGCGCCGAGGACGACGACGCCATTCTCATTGAGCACCGAATGAAGCGACTCATGGCTCATGTCGCGACCTTCGAAGAACGCTCCGTACTCCGCGGGAAGATAGGAATGAATCCACGACCAGGGCTCGCCGTCGACGCGACGGACGCGTTCGAGATAGAACACGTGATCGCCGGGTGTCTGCCGTAGCGAGGCGGCGATGTTGCCATCGGCCCGCACGTATTTCTGCGACAGCACATCGGAGGTGATCTTCGCGGCGGAATCGCGTACCCCCGCATAAAGTCCGCGCAGCGTATACGGGTCGGCGTCGCCGGGCTCGCGGGAGGCGATGAAGGAGCCCTTTCCGCGGACCCGGTAGACGATGCCGGCATTCTCCAGCTCCTCCAACGTCTGGCGGACCACCGCCCGTGAGACGCCATAGAGCTCGCAGAGCCCGTTCTCACTGGGAAGGGCATCGCCGGGGGAGAGGCGCAGCAGTCCGATCTGTTGGATGAGCGCGTGTCGCAGCTGTTCGTGCTTCGTGGCCCCGGGCTGGCCCTCGAGGGTGAACCGCTTGCCCGATTCGACCCAGGCACGGGTCGCCCGACGTGAGTTCTCCACGCGCACACCCTAGCCCACGGCCACCGCAAAGTTGTACGTACTAGTTATTGACAGGCCCGGCCTGGAGTGCCTAACTTGTCATGCTAAGTTCACCGTCGGCTCACGGCGGGCCCACGAGGTGAGCAGGAAAGGACCTCAACTCATGCGTGTACGGACACTGCAGATGGCGGCGGTGGGGGCGACCGCCATCGCGCTCCTGGCGGGATGCGGCTCGGACAGTGGCGACGGGGCCGGATCGGTCACCGCCTACTGCTCGATGTCGGAGGACGACTGCCAGACCCTCGTCGACGACTTCACCGCCGAGACCGGGATCGACGTCGCCTATGTGCGCATGTCGGTCGGCGAGAACCTCGCCCGCATCAAGGCCGAGGCCAACAACCCCCAGGCCGCGCTCTGGATCGGCGGCTCGGCCGAGACCTATGTGCAGGCCGCCGAGGAAGGCCTCCTCGCCCCCTACGCGGCCGAGGGCATCGATCAGGTCGATGAGATCTACCGCGACCCCGACGACCTGTGGACCCCCACCTCGACCGCTCCCGTCGCCTTCGCTTCGAATCAGGCCCTCCTCGACGACCTCGGCGTCGAGGCGCCCACCAGCTGGGAGGACCTCGCCGACCCCGCCTTCGCGAACTCGGTCGTGCTCGCCCACCCGGCCTCCTCGGGCACTGGCGCCGCCGTCGTCTCCACCCTCGTGCAGCTCTACGGCGAGGACGAGGCCTTCGACCTGATGAAGCGCATCGACGCCAATGTCGCCCAGTACACCCGTTCCGGAGGCGCCCCGACCCGCATGGTCGGTCTCGGTGAGGCGGCCGTCTCGGCCACCTATCTGATGGACGTCGAGCTCGGCATGGTCGAGGGATACGACATCACCGCCTCCTTCCCCGAGGAGGGCACCGGCTTCGGCATCAACGCCGCCGCAGTCATCGCGGACGCTCCCGAGGACCAGATCGAGGGCGCCGAGGCCTTCCTCGACTGGGTGCTCACCGAGGGCGGGCAGCAGTCGATGATGACGACCTTCTGGCAGCCCGTGATCCCCGGCATCACCAACCCCGAGGCCGAGGTCGACACCTCCGAGGTCACCTTGATGGACTACGACACCTTCTGGGCCGGCCAGCACCGCGGCGAGCTGATCGAGCGCTTCGACGCCGAGATCCGTCACGGCTCCGAGGCGGAGTGACCTGACCCGTCATGCAGACCATCGACTCCACTGAGCTGGGCGCGCTCGCCCGACGCGACGAGCGCGCCCAGCGCTGGAGGGCGATCCGGACCGATCCCTGGTTGTGGGGGATCTTCCTCGTCCTCACCCTCTCGGTCGCCATCTTCATCCTGCTGCCGATAGGCGCGGTGCTGAAGTCCGCCGTCATCGGCCCGGACGGCTTCGACCTCAGCCGGCTCGGCGACAACCTGCTCGCCTCCCACGTGTGGCGGGCGCTGCGCAACTCCCTGCTGCTCGCGGTGCTGTCGGCGACGGCGGCCACGGCGGTCGGCTTCGTCATGGCCTACGGCGTCACGCGCACCGGGATGAAGGGCAAGCGCTTCTTCCACCTCGTCGCGCTGCTGCCGATCGTCTCGCCGCCCTTCGTGCTGTCGCTGGCGATCATCCTGCTGTTCGGCCGCTCGGGCGTGATCTCCTCGGACCTGCTCGGCCTCAGCAATGCCAATGTCTACGGGCTGCGTTCGCTGGTCATCATCCAGACCCTCGCGTTCAGCCCGCTGGCTTATCTCAACGTGCGCGGCATGTTGCAGTCGATGGACTCCTCCCTGGAGGACGCGTCCTCGTCGATGGGCGCGAGCCAGTGGCAGACCTTCCGTCGAGTGCTGCTCCCGCTCGCGGCCCCCGCGCTGCTGTCCTCCTTCATGCTGGTCTTCGTCAAGTCCCTCGAGGACTTCGGCAATCCGATGCTCATCGGCGGCGACTACTCGACCCTCGCGGTCGAGGCGTACACGCAGATCACCGCCGTGTACGACATGCAGTCCGGGGCGATCCTCGCGGTGCTGCTGCTCCTGCCCTCCGTGTTGGCCTTCATGATTCAGCGCTACTGGGTGGGGCGGCGCTCCTATGTGACCGTGACCGGCAAGCCCGGCCGCACCGAGATCCGCCTCACGGCCGCCAAGGTCACGGTGCCGCTGACCATCGTCTGCTCGGCGATCTCCGGCGTCATCCTGCTCTTCTACGGCACCGTCGTGGCCGTCTCCTTCATGAAGATCGTCGGCGTGGACTCCTCGTTCACCCTCGATCACTACCGTTACATCTTCGATCGGGGCCTGAGCACCCTGCAGAACTCGGTCACGCTGGCCGCGATCGCGACCCCGCTCGTGGTCATCTGCGGTCTGCTCATCTCCTATGTGCTGACCCGCCGCTCCTTTCCGGGCTCGGCGATCCTCAAGTGGAGCACGCTGCTGTCCTTCGCCGCCCCCGGCACGATCATCGGCATCGGCTACATCCTGAGCTTCAACTCCGGCCCGCTCGTGCTCACCGGGACCGCCGCGATCATCGTCGGCGCGATGGTGGTCAAGAACCTCCAGGTAGCGATCGAGGGCGGCAACAACCAGCTCAAGCAGATCGACCCCGCGATCGAGGAGGCCTCCGCGGTCATGGGGGCCTCGAATATCCGCACCTTCCGCAGCATCGTGCTCCCCCTGCTGCGGCCGGCGATCTTCACCTCGGCGGCCTACGCCTTCACCCGGTCGTTGACCACCCTGAGCGCGGTCATCTTCCTCATCTCGGCCAACTGGAATCTCGTCACCGTGACGATCCTGGGCCAGGTGGAGTCGTCGCGGCTCTCGGTCGCGGCGGCGTACTGCGTCCTGCTCATCGTCATCGTCCTCGCCGCGCTCGCCCTCATGCAGGGTGCGCTCGCGCTCCTCACCAGAAGAAGGGACCAGTGATCCCGGTGGCAACAGTCACCTTCGACGGCGTGTCGAAGTTGTTCCCGTCGCACGACAAGGGCGAGGTGGTCGCGGCGGTCAGCGACCTGAACCTCACCATCGAGGAGGGCAAGCTGGTCACCCTGCTCGGCCCCTCCGGCTGCGGCAAGACCACGATCCTGCGGATGCTCGCCGGCTTCGAGACGCCCACCAGCGGCTCGATCCGCCTGGACGACACCGATGTCACGCGCCGGCCGGTCAACAGCCGCGGTATCGGCATGGTGTTCCAATCCTATGCCCTCTTCCCGCACATGAGCGTGCGCGAGAACGTCGCCTACGGGCTCTCGGTCGCGGGAGTCGCGAAGGCCGACGCCGGGCGCCGGGTCGATGAGGTCATGGAGCTCATGCAGATCGGGCACTACGCCAAGCGGGCCCCGAACCAGCTCTCCGGTGGCCAGCAGCAGCGCGTCGCGCTCGCTCGCGCGGTGGTCACCGAACCGCGAGTGCTGCTCTTCGACGAGCCGCTCTCCAATCTCGACGCCCAGCTGCGCGAGCAGATGCGGGTGGACCTGCGCGCGATCCAGCAGCGTCTCGGCATCACCAGCCTCTATGTGACCCACGATCAGAGCGAGGCGCTCGCGATCGCCGACGAGATCGTCGTGCTCAAGGACGGCGTGATCCAGCAGCGCGGCAGTGCCCGCGAGGTGTACCGCAGTCCGGCCAGTTCCTTCGTCGCCCGCTTCCTCGGCAAGGCGAATATCGTGCCGGGCACCGTCGTCGAGAGCACCGCCGCCGGCATCGTCGTCGATGTCGACGGGCAGAGAGCACGGATGACGTCCGATGACCTACCCCAGGTCGCCGCCGGCGAGAGTGTCTCCTGCGTGCTGCGGCCCGAGAACGTCGCCTTCCGGCCTGATCCCGAGGGCGCGCTGACGGTCGAGCAGGTGGTCTTCCAGGGCTCGTACATCGAGTACCACCTGCGGATCGCCGGCGCCGCCTGCACGATCATCGACCACGAGTACGCCCACCGCGGCACGCTGAACATCGGTGACCGGCTGTCCATCGACCTGACGAACACGCCGCTGTGGATCGTCCCGGCGGACGCATGACGAGCTCGCTGCAGGAGCTCGCCCGGGAGGTGGCCGTGACCGGCGGGCAGCTGGCCGCCGAGGCCTTCCGTGACCGTCCGCGCACCGCGGCGAGCGTCACCGAGAAGGACGGCCACTTCGACATCGTCACCGAGGCCGATGCCCGGGTCGAGCGGGTGGTGGTCGACCGGATCCTGTCCGGCGCGCCCTCCTCGCGGGTGCTCGGCGAGGAGGGTGGCTGGTACGGGGAGGGTGAGCTCACCTGGCTCATCGATCCGATCGACGGCACCTCCAACTTCGCCTCCGGCCTGCCGATCTTCGCCACCTCCGTGGCCGCGCTGCGCGGCACCGAGCCGTTGGCCGCCGCGGTGCACGAGCCGGTGCTCGGGGCGACCTTCCACACCGCGGGCGACGAGCTGCTGGTCGACGGCGTGCCGTTCCGCTGGCCCGAGCAGAGCCTCGCGACCCGTGAGGTCGAGATCCTCACCAATGCCCCCTACGAACGATCGGGTCTCCCCGACTCGATCCTCGATTCCTGCCGCACTGTGCTGGACTCCTTCCGTGCCGTCCGCCGGCTCGGGGCCTGTACCTTGCACCTCGCCTATGTGGCGGCAGGCTGGGCGGCGGCGACCTACGAGTACGAGTTCCACCCCTGGGATGTCGCGGCGGGACTCCAGCTCGCCGCCGCATCGGGGTGCACGATCGTCGCGTGGGACGCCGCCGGCCAGGTCCTCGGCGACCCCGTCGGGAATCCGATGGACGTGGACCGCGTTCTCGTCACCGCCCCCGGCCTCGACAGCTCCCACATCGACTGGATCCACCCGGCCTGACCCGCGGACTCGCAGCTCGGTGCGGCTAGATCCGAGAAAATGGTGCGGCTAGATCCGAGAAAATGGTGCGGCTAGATCCGAGTTTAGTGTAGCCTCGGAGTATGGTCGGACTGATCTCACGCCGCCTGAGTCCGGTACTTCGACAACGTCTCGGTGAGACGCCGGTGCTGCTGCTCGAAGGACCAAGGAGTGTTGGCAAGTCCACACTCCTTGCTGAGCTCGCTCTGCCTGAGGAGCAGACGATCTTCGATCTCGACCAAGCACAGTTCCGGCTGCTTGCCCAGGAGAACGAGACCGCACTCGTCGGCAGCGCAACGCCTGTCCTCATCGACGAGTACCAGCGCGCGCCCTCGCTGCTCGACGCGATCAAAGCGCGCCTGAATCGCGATACCCGCCCCGGTATGTTCGTCCTCGCTGGGTCGGCGAGCTACGACTCCCTGCCGAAAGGCACCCAGGCCCTCACGGGCCGCATCCAGCGCATGCCGGTCATGCCGTTCACGCAGACTGAGATCGACGGCACTGACAACCACTTCGTCGCGCGTGCCTTCGAGTCGGACGTTCCTCATACGGTGATACCCGCGAGGGCGACGCGAGCAGACTATATCGACCGGGTAATGCGTGGAGGTATGCCGCTCGCGATCTCCGCGAGTTCTGCTGATGCCCGCGAACGATGGCTACAAGGGCATGTTCGACAGTCATTGGAGCGAGACGCCGGAGAGATCCGACGTATCCATCACAAGTCCGACCTGCGGCAGATCCTCACGCGCATCGTCGGCCAGACGGCCGGACTGCTCAATGTGAACAAGATCGCTCAAGGGCTTGAAGTATCACGAGACACGGCTACCGCCTATATCGAACTGTTGGAGTCACTGTTTCTGATCCACGCACTGCCGGCATGGGGCACCACCGTATCGTCGCGGAGCGTGTCCGCGCCGAAGGTGCATGTCGTCGACTCTGGCACCGGGGCGCATCTGCTCCGGCTGAGTAGCGAGAAATTGCAGCGTCTCGACCCATCGTCGATGACGGAGTTCGGACACCTGCTGGAATCATTCGTCGTACAGGAAGTGATTCGGCAGACCACCTGGATGGACTCGCTGGTTTCCGCCGGCCACTGGCGCACGCGCGATGATGAAGAGGTTGATCTCGTTCTTGAGCGTCACGACGGGACTGTCGTGGGTATCGAAGTCAAGGCGGGTGAACGAGTCGACGGGAAGCAGCTCGCGGGGTTGCGCAAGCTGCGCGATCGGCTTGGAACTGCCTTCGCTGCGGGTATCGCCTTCCACCTCGGTCACGTGGGCTACGAAGTGGATGATCGCATCCATTCGCTCCCTATCGAGCGGCTCTGGGCGTAGTTCGGCGATGACCCTGACCAGATCTTGGTCGGGCAGTCAAAGGCCGTCCACTATCGACGCAGTGGCACCAGCACACAAGGGGCGTAGCCGTGCCGGAGCGAGATCCGGGGCCGGGGGAGCGACCCGCTTCGCTTGTCCATGAACGAGGACGATCGCCCGATGCCTTCGTGCGAGGGCATCGGGCGTCCGCGCTCAGGGGATAAGCCCGTTAGCGGCGGCGGACGGCTTCGCGTTTCATCTCGTCGACGGCCTGCTCGTAGGCGGTAACCAGGGCGGCGATGGTGAGCGGCTTGAAGCGCTCGATCACGGCGGTGGCCTCCGCGGTCTGCCCCGACTGCTTGATGTGCGGCCAGACCGCGCGCTTGAACAGCCCGGTCAGCTCCTCGGCGACCTGCGTGCCGTGATCGGTGAAGATTCGTCGCGCCTCGTGGGCGGCCTCCAGCGGCATACCGATCTCCAGCAGCCCGACGCCGACGCCCAGGTGTGCCGTGGCCACGCTGAAGACATCCTCGACGGGGGTGGGCTCGATGACGCCGAGGGCCGCGAAGAGCTCCAGATCGTCGTCGGTGAGCTCGTGCCCGGCGCGCTTGACCAGCTGCTCGCGGGTGAGCGTCTCGGGCAGCTCGGGATTCCACGGCGCGAGCAGTGTGCGGTGCAGGGCCACCTGCGCGGGCGACGCGTCCGCGGGGATCTTCTCCAGATAGCCCTCGATCGCCGCGAGGGTGAACCCGTGGGCCTGCAGCTCGCGCACCAGCTCCAGCCGCGCCAGATGGTCCGGACCGTAGAAGACGTGCCGCCCCTCGCGGCGCGGCGAGGGGATGAGCCCGCGTCCGGCGTAGAAGCGCACCGTGCGCACCGTCATCCCCACGCGGGACGCCAGCTGCTCCACGCTCAGATTCTCGCTCGGATCACCATCGGTCATAGGACTGTCTCCACTTCGCTCACCCCGGCGCTACCACTCTGACAGTAATGGTGTCACAATCGAGGACAGCGGCGCACACCAGGCAGGTGGCGCCAGTGTCTCTATCCGCAATCGAGGACGGTCATGACCGAAGCTTTCGTCTACGACGCCATCCGCACACCGCGTGGCAAGGGCAAGAAGAACGGCTCGCTCCACGAGATCAAGCCCATCGATCTCGTGACGGGTCTGCTGGACGAGGTCCAGACGCGCAACTCCTCCCTGGACCCGCACCAGGTCGACGACGTCATCCTGGGCGTCGTCTCCCCCGTCGGCGACCAGGGCGCCGATATCGCGCGCACCGCCGTGCTGGCCTCCGGGTTCGCCCAGGAGACCGCGGGCGTGCAGCTCAATCGCTTCTGCGCCTCCGGCCTCGAGGCGGTCAACCAGGCCGCCGCCCGCGTCAAGTCCGGCTGGGAGGACCTCATCATCGCCGGCGGCGTCGAGTCGATGAGCCGCGTGCCGATGGCCTCCGACGGCGGCGCCTGGGCGATGGACCCCCGCACCTCCTTCCAGACCGATTTCGTGCCCCAGGGCATCGGCGCCGACCTCATCGCCACCATCGAGGGGTACAGCCGCGAGGATGTCGACACCTTCGCCGTCGAGTCGCAGGCCCGCGCCGCCAAGGCCATCGCCAACGGCTACTTCAAGAACTCGGTCATCCCCGTCAAGGACAACAACGGACTGACCGTGCTCGACCACGACGAGTTCGTCCGCGAGGGCACCACACTGGAATCGCTCTCAGGTCTCAAGGCCTCCTTCGTCGACATCGGCGACCTCGGCGGCTTCGACGCCGTCGCGCTGCAGAAGTACGTCGACGTCGAGCGGATCAACCACGTGCACCACGCGGGCAACAGCTCCGGCATCGTCGACGGCGCCGCGCTCGTCATGCTCGGCAACGAGGCCGCGGGCAAGAAGCACGGGCTCACCCCGCGCGCCCGCATCGTCTCCACCGCGGTGATCGGCTCGGAGCCGACGATCATGCTGACGGGCCCCGGACCCGCCTGCCAGAAGGCCCTCGACAAGGCCGGCCTGTCGATCGAGGACATCGACCTCATCGAGATCAACGAGGCCTTCGCCGCCGTCGCGATGAAGCTCATGCGCGACCTCGGCGACTACCCGCACGAGCAGACCAATGTCAACGGCGGGGCCATCGCGATGGGCCACCCGCTGGGTGCCACCGGAGCCATGATCCTCGGCACCCTCGTCGACGAGCTGGAGCGCCGCCAGAAGCGCTACGGCATGGCCACGCTGTGCATCGGTGGCGGCATGGGCATCGCCACCATCGTCGAGCGCATCTGACCGCCGGACCGACTTCACAGGAGAACACGCATGACCAGTACTGACGCGGTCCGCTACGACGTGGCCGATGGGATCGTCACCCTCACCATCGATGACCCGAACCAGAACGCCAACACGATGAACGAGACCTACCGCGCCTCCATGGAGGCCGCGATCGACCGTCTCGCCTCGGAGATCGCCGCCGACGGCGATGCGATCAAGGGCGTCATCGTCACCAGCGCGAAGCAGACCTTCTTCGCCGGCGGCGACCTCAAGCTCATGACCAAGGCCAGGCCCGAGGACGCCGAGGCGCTCTTCACCAATGTCGAGTCGATCAAGGCGACGCTGCGCAAGCTCGAGACGATCGGCAAGCCTGTGGTCGCGGCCATCAACGGTGCCGCGCTCGGCGGCGGCCTGGAGATCGCCCTCGCGTGCCACCACCGCATCGCCGCGGAGGGCCGCTACGAGATCGGTCTGCCGGAGGCCACCCTCGGCCTGCTGCCCGGCGGTGGCGGCGTGACCCGCACCGTGCGGATGTTCGGCATCCAGGACGCGCTCATGAAGGTGCTCGTCCAGGGCCAGCGCAACAAGCCCGAGAAGGCGCTCAGCATCGGCCTCGTCGACGAGGTCGTCCCCGCCGATCAGCTGCTCGACCGGGCAGCCGCGTGGGTGAACGAGAATGCCGGTAACGCTGAGGCCGCCACGCAGCCGTGGGATGCACGCGGCTTCAAGATCCCCGGCGGCGCTCCCTCGAATCCCAAGCTGGCGGCCTTCCTGCCGAGCTTCCCCTCGAACCTGCGCAAGCAGGTCAAGGGCGCGGACTACAAGGCGCCGAAGGCGATCATGTCGGCCGCGGTCGAGGGCGCACAGGTGGACTTCGACACCGCCAGCCGGATCGAGTCGCGCTATCTCGTGGGGCTGCTCGTCGGCCAGCAGTTCAAGAACATGACGCAGGCCTTCTTCTTCGACCTCGGCGCCATCAACGCCGGCAAGTCGCGGCCGGACGGCATCGAGAAGACGAAGGCCGCCAAGCTGGCCATCCTCGGCGCCGGCATGATGGGCGCGGGCATCGCCTATGTCTCGGCCAAGGTCGGCATCGAGGTCGTGCTGAAGGACGTCACGCTGGAGGCCGCCGAGAAGGGCAAGGCCTACAGCAAGAACCTGCTCGACAAGGCCGTCTCGCGGGGCCGGATGACGCAGGAGGCCGCCGACGAGGTGCTCGCCCGCATCACCCCGACCGCCGACTACGCCGACCTCGAAGGCTGCGACTTCGTGGTCGAGGCGGTCTTCGAGTCCGTCGAGCTCAAGCACTCGGTCTTCGGCGACCTCGAGCCGGTCGTCAAGCCCGATGCCCTGCTCGGCTCCAACACCTCGACGCTGCCCATCACCCTGCTCGCGCAGGGCGTCAAGCGGCCTGAGGACTTCATCGGCATCCACTTCTTCAGCCCCGTGGACAAGATGCCGCTGGTGGAGATCATCGTCGGCGAGAAGACCTCCGATGAGGCCATCGCCCGCGCGATCGACTACACCAAGCAGATCAAGAAGACGCCGATCGTCGTCAACGACAGCCGCGGCTTCTTCACCTCGCGGGTCTTCGGCACCCTGGTGATGGAGGGCGCTCAGCTGCTCGGTGAGGGCGTCAACCCGGTCCGCATCGAGCGCGCCGCCTCGCTCGCCGGCTTCCCCGGTCAGCCGCTCGCGATGATCGACGAGGTCTCGCTGACGCTGCCGCAGAAGATCAACGCCGAGGCCAAGAAGGCCGCCGAGGACGACGGCAAGGCCTTCCCGGACAGCCCCGCGATGGACGTGGTCAACAAGCTCGTCGACCTCGACCGCAAGGGCAAGGCTGGGGGCGCGGGCTTCTACGAGTACCCCGAGGACGGCAAGAAGTACCTCTGGCCGGGCCTGTGGGACCTCTTCGTCAAGGACGATGTCGATATCCCGGTCGAGGACATCCAGGAGCGGCTGCTGTTCATCATGAGCCTGGAGACCATCCGGTGCCTGGAGGAGAGCGTGCTGCGTACCGTCGCCGACGCCAATATCGGCTCGATCTTCGGTATCGGCTTCCCGCCCCTGCACGGCGGTGCGCTGCAGTATGCCAACGGTTACGAGGCGGCGGACGGGCGCATCGGCATCCAGGCGTTCACCGAGCGCGCGCAGCAGCTCGCCGAGCAGTACGGCGATCGCTTCGCTCCGCCGAAGCTGCTGCTCGACAAGGCGGCCGCGGGCGAGAACTTCGCCTGACACACGGCTCCAGACGATGGCCCCGGACTCTCACGAGTCCGGGGCCATCGGCATTCCGCCGGAACGTCAAGTTCAAAATTTGACAGAGTTTGAACTTCCTTGGAGGTCGAGCCTCACTGCGTGCGCGTGGCGGGGGAGCGGGTCTTGTCCGGGTCGGTCTCGGGCAGATCGCCGAGGACGTCGTCGATTGCGGCGAGGGTGCCGGCGTCGAGGGTCCGGCCGGCGGCCTCGACATTGTCGGCGACCTGCTCGGGCCGTGAGGCTCCGATGATGGCCCCGGCGATGTTGTCATTGCTGAGCACCCAGGCCAACGCCAACTGAGCGAGGGAGAGCCCCTGGCCGTCGGCGATCGGCTTGAGCCGCTGCACCGCCTCGAGGGTGTCGTCATTCATGTATCGCTTGATCATGTCGGCACCGCCCTTCTCGTCGGTGGCGCGTGATCCGGCGGGCAGTTCGCCGCCGGGCGTGTACTTGCCGGTGAGCACGCCCTGGGCCAGCGGCGACCAGACGATCTGCGACACCCCGAGCTCGCGGGAGGTCGGCACGACACGCTCGTCGATCACCCGCCACAGCATCGAGTACTGCGGCTGATTGGAGATGAGCGAGATGCCGAGATCCTTCGCGAGGTAGTGGGCGCCGCGGATCTGATCGGCGGTCCACTCGCTGACCCCGATATAGAGGGCCTTGCCGGCGCGCACGACATCGGCGAAGGCCTGCATGGTCTCCTCCAGCGGCGTCTCGTAGTCGTAGCGGTGCGCCTGGTAGAGGTCGACGTAGTCGGTCTGGAGGCGCGACAGGGAGGCGTCGATGGCCTCCATGATGTGCTTGCGCGAGAGGCCTACGTCATTGGGGCCGCTCTGCCCGGCAGGCCAGTAGACCTTGGTGAAGATCTCCAGCGAGGACCGGCGTTCACCCTTGAGGGCCTCGCCGAGTACGCGCTCGGCCGCGCCCGCGGCGTAAACGTCGGCGGTGTCGAAGCTGGTGATACCGGCATCGAGTGCCGCGCGGACGCACGCGGTGGCGACGTCGTTCTCCACCTGCGATCCGTGCGTGAGCCAGTTGCCGTAGATGATCTCGCTGATCTTCAGCCCGCTGTTGCCGAGGTATCGAAACTCCATGCCTCCACGCTAGCGCGCCCCCGAACCCGTTGAGTGTGACGTTTGGACGGCGAAATCGGGGTTATCACCGTCCAAACGTTCCCCCTTGGACTCCGCCGAGCTCCGTCGTGGGAGGTACCCACACACTCAACGCGTTCGGGTGTCTGAGGTAGGGAGAGGCCGAAGATGGGGCAACTGCCCGATGTCGGGGCCTACCTCAGGAGCCGAGGCTCGGAGCATGATTCTCGATCCGCAGAGTTACGTCACGGCCGTCCAACGAGAGCGCCTCGCGCACCAGCATGCACACGTATCGTCGAAGATGGGTTCATGGGCATGGAGACGACACCACTCGTCGGACGCGAACGCGAGCTCGAAGAGCTGCGTCATGCCCTCGGACTCGACAGGAGCCGTGCCCGCGAAGCGGTGATCCTCGGCGGTGACGCGGGGATCGGCAAGACCCGCCTGGTGCGGCAACTCGCTGTCGACGCCGCGGACGCCGGCTTCCTGGTCGTGCTCGGCCACTGCCTGGACGTCGGCGGCGCGCTGCCGTTCCAACCGCTGGCCGAGATCGTCGACGCTGCCGAACCGGCAGTACGCGACGAGCTGATCGCCGCCGCGCCGTCGCTGCGCGCCCTCGTCGGCGGCGGCGATGCCGACAACGAGGCGTCCGATGTGATCGGCGGATGGGTTCGCGCGCTGGAGCGACTCGGCGAGAACCGGCCTGTGCTGGTGATCGTCGAGGACGTGCACTGGGCCGACGAGTCGACCAGGCGTCTCGTGCACGTGATGCTCGCGCGCCGGTACTCGTCGGCGGTGAGCGTGCTGGCGACGGTGCGCAACGATGACCTCCACCGCCGGCATCCTCTGCGAACACCCCTCGCGGAGTGGACGAGGCTGCCGCAGGTGCGTCGCGTGCAGCTCGGTTCCCTCGACGATGAGGCGGTGCGTCGACTGCTGGTCACCCGCGCCGGTCGTTTCAACGATGCCGTGGACGCCGTCGTGGAGCGAGCAGAGGGCAACGCCTTCTACGCCGAGGAACTCCTCGAGGCCGAACTGAGCGGCGACCGGATCCCGGCCGAGCTCGCCGATCTCCTCCTGCTGCGCGTCGACCAGCTCGGCGCCGACGCCAGGGATACGGTCCGTGCGGTGGCCTGTGCGGGAGGACGCGTCACGATCTCCCTACTGAGTGCCGCGACATCCTGGGCCCCGTCGCGCCTGGACGACGCCCTGCGAGAGGCGGTGGATCGCAAGGTCCTCGAACCCGGACGTCGCGACGGCACCTTCCGCTTCCGCCACGCGCTGATCGCCGAGGCCGTGCACGAGGATCTTCTGCCCGGCGAGCGGGAGCGCTGGCATACGGCGTTCCTGGACGCGTTGCTGCGCGACCCGGATCGCCGTCCGGCGCACGTCGCGATGCACGCGCACGCGATCGACCGGCGGGATGTCGCGCTCGAAGCCGATGTGCTCGCGGCCGAGGAGGCGACCCGCGTCGGCGCCCATGCCGAGGCCGCCGAGCACCGGATCCGTGCGCTGAGCCTGGTCGAGGACGACCACCGATACGCGCTCGTGCGAGCGGCGGTCGACTCGCTCCTCGCGGCCGGCCGGACACGCAGCGCCTCGCGTCTCCTCGTGGAAGAACGAGCCCGCCCCGGGTGGAGTCCGGCCGACGCCACCCGGCTCGCGGCCCTGGCGGGAGATGTCGGCTACTACCAGAATGTCGCGGACCACGAGCTCATCGAGCTCGCCGAGGAGGCGTTGCGGTACGCCCAGGAGACCGACGATGTCGAGGCGAGGATGCGTGCCGAGGTGGTCGGTGCGCGGGCAGCCTGGGCGGTCCGGCGCGACGACCAGGGACTTCAACTCGCCGAACGTGCCCTGCGTGCCGCCGAGTCACTGGGCGACGAGGAAGCGGCGGCAGACGCGCAGACGACCCTCGACCGCATCGTCCATCGGGCGAGCAACAGCGATCGCACGCTCGACGAGCGATTCACGAAGCTGGTCGAGGACTCGCGTCGTCGTGGTGACCTGATGGCCGAGCTGCGGGGGCTGCATCACCTGGCCTTCGTCCGGCTCGGGCGAGGTGACCTGGCCGGCGCGGGAGAGTACTTCGCCGCGGGCCAGCAGCGGGCCGAGCAGACCCGCCGGCCGTGGTCCCCGTTCGGTTTCGACGGGCGCTTCTACGGTGCGGTCGTGTGCTATCTGCGTGGCGAATGGGACACCGTCGTCGAGCTCGCGGTCCTGCCCGAGGACGCACCGCGCACCGCCCACATGTGCATGGACGCCGTGGTCATGAGCGTGCGCGCGGCGCGCGGCGAGCGGGCAGATGAGGCCACCATCGCCCGCCACCACGCGTGGTGGCCCCGGGACATCGCGCTGACGATCCACTCGGGCATCGCCTTCATCGAGATGGCCGAGGAAGTCGACGAGATCGTGGAGGCCCACGACGCGCTGGCCGTCTCGCTGGAGACCTTCTGGCGCGAACCGCAAGCGCCCGCGCGAGTGCGGGCCAGTGCGGTGACGATCGCGGCCATCGCCCGGCACGTCGATGGGGCGACGGCGTCGCGCCGACGCGACCTCCTCGACCATGCCGAGAGGATCGCGGTGCCGGGAGCGGCGACGGTGGAGGCCCATGCGGAGATGGGGCCGGAGGGTCGGGCCTGGGCCGCGCGGCTGACGGCGGAACTCGCCTCGATGCGCTGGCGCGCGGGAACCACGACGACCCCCGCGCTGGAGGAGGTCGCGCGCTCGTGGACGACCGCCCACGAGCTCTTCGCCTCCTTCGGCGATCTCTACGAGACCGCCCGCAGCGCGCTGGGCTTGGCGACGGTCCTCGCCGCCGCGGGGGATCAGGCTGCGGCGCAGAGACTCGTGGACGATGTCCTCGCCACCGCTCATGGGCTTCGCGCCGAGCCGTTGCTCCGGGCCGCTCGACGGCTCGGCTCCGCACCCGTGTCGGCCGGCGAGCTGACGGCACGCGAGCACGAGGTGCTGGAGCTCGTGGCGGTCGGCCGGAGCAATGGGGACATCGCCGGTCAGCTGTTCATCAGCCGCAAGACGGTCTCGGTGCACGTCTCGAATATCCTCGCCAAGCTCGGAGCCTCCTCCCGGACCGAGGCCGCCGCCATCGCCCGCGACCGCGGCCTACTCACCTGAGTGACATCGCCGATCCACCCGCCCCGTCGTCGGGCGGTGACTTACGCACCCCTCGCGTGCCGGAGCGGTGGGTGGGGCACCTCTCGCTGGCCGTGAGACGTGCGTAAGTCACCGCCCTCGCGAGCGAGAGGTGCGTAAGTCACCGCCCTGGTCGGCGGTGAAGGCCTCGGGGTCGGCAGCGAGGCGGAGCCGGCTGCGGCGGATGTGCCCCTCCAGCACGTGGGCCGCCATCTGCGTCTCGCCGTCGCGGAGGGCCGAGAGGATCAGCCGGTGTTCGGCGTCGACCGCGTCCCAGCCGTCCTCGCCCATCAGCTGCGAATAGGTGCGGCGATAGTGCTGGGTGGTGTCCCAGAACCGATCGACCATCTCGATCATCGAGGCCATCGGACAGGCCGAGTAGCTGAGCTGGTGGAATCGCCGGTCCAGCTCCAGGAAGGATGCGAGATTCCGCTCCGCCTCGATGCGCTGCTGGATCGCCTCCATCTCGTCGAGGGTCTCGGGGGAGAGCCGCGGTGCGCTCTCGGCCAGCACGATCGGCTCGACGCGCTCACGCACGCGATACACGAGATCGCATTCGGCGGGGTCGTAGGCCATGACCCGGGCGCCCGCATTGGGCCGCAGCTCCACCAGCCCCTGATGTCGCAGGATCTGCAGGGCCTCGCGCACGGGGAGCCGACTGGATCCGATCTCGGCTGCGATCTGGTCCTGACGGATGCGCGCCCCCGGGGCGAGCTCACCGGAGAGGATGCGAGTCCGCAGCAGATCGACCACGCGTCCGCTGGCGAAACGGTCGGTCTCCACCGCGATCACCTCCTTGATCGGACCCAGTATTGCAGGCCCGTGGAACCGCTGAGCACCCGCAGGCTCTTCACAGATTGGATCCAATCTGCTTGAATCATCCCGACGGGGAGCATCATTGCCGCCCTCAACCGTTGTTTTGGATCAGATCGTAGGAGGATCGGTGAGCCAGTCAACCGAACTCCACCTTGCTGCACCGTGGGTGGAGATCCGCACCGATGACGACGACTGGGCCCTTGCCGACCCGGCTCTGCTGGAGGGCATGCAGGCTCAGCTGATCGTGATCCGGCTCTTCGAGGAGAAGGTCCTCGAGCTCGCAGCGGCGGGCCTCGTGCACGGGCCCGCGCACTCGAGCATCGGCCAGGAGGGCGGGGCGGTCGGCTCGATCATCGGCCTGCGCAGCACCGACACCGTCAACGGTTCCCACCGGGGCCACCATCAGTTCCTCGCCAAGGCACTGCGCCACGTGCAGGAGAAGCCCACCCTCGATCCCGACCTGAGCGGCGAGGTCGTCGAGGTGCTGCGGCGCACCCTCGCGGAGATCTGCGGCCTGGCCGACGGCTACTGCCGCGGGCGCGGCGGTTCGATGCACCT
The DNA here is from genome assembly GCF_016918125.1 of Aeromicrobium sp. YIM 150415. Lineage (NCBI taxonomy): Bacteria > Bacillati > Actinomycetota > Actinomycetes > Propionibacteriales > Nocardioidaceae > Aeromicrobium > Aeromicrobium sp. YIM 150415. The sequence continues at coordinate 162,924 of NZ_JAERWM010000011.1, forward strand.
GAAATGGAGCGAGGCCGGCGCGATGGGCACCAATGCCATCGTCGGAGGCGGGATTCCCCAGGCCCTCGGCTTCGCGTGGGCGCACCGTCAGGCCCGTACCGATGACGTCTCGGTCGCCTACTTCGGCGACGGGGCCATGAACATCGGCTCCGCACTGGAGAGCCTGAACCTCGCGGCGGCCTGGCAGCTGCCCGTCTGCTTCTTCGTCGAGAACAACCAGTACGCGGTGGCGACGACGGTGGCCGAGTCCAGCGCCGAGGTGCGACTCTCCGCCCGCGGGCCGGGGTTCGGCATCCCCAGCTGGCGGGTCGACGGGATGGACCCGCTCGCCGTCCACCTGACGATGGAGGCCGCGCTGGCACGGCTCCGCGCGGGGGAGGGGCCGGTCGTCGTCGAGGCCGATGTCTACCGGTACTTCCACCAGAACGGGCCCTTCCCCGGCAGCGCCTTCGGGTACCGGGACAAGGCGGAGGAGAAGGCCTGGCGCGAGCGCGACCCGATCGCGCTCGTCGCCGGACGGCTGATCGACCGGGGCATCGCCGACCAGGCGAGGCTGGATGACTTCGAGGCCTCGGTGCGCCGTCGTCTCGACGATCTCGCCGATGACCTGCTCGAACCGGTGCCCGACGGCAAGCCGGGCGAACGCCGGATCCGTCCCGAGCGCTGGCCCGATGCGGACTTCGTGGATGTCGGGGTGCTGGGTGACCTGAGCGAGCTGGCGGATGTCGAGCCTGTGGAGCCGTCCACTTGGGACCGAGAGGTCGAGGAGGCCGGCTTCGTCGAGGTGGTCGCCGATGTCATGCGTCGGCGCCTGGAGACCGACCACCGGGTCGTCGTCATGGGGGAGGACATCCACCGCCTCAACGGCGGGACCAATGGGGCGACACGTGGACTCGCCGATGCCTTTCCCGACCGCGTCCTCGGCACTCCGATCAGCGAGAACGCCTTCTGTGGCCTCGCGGGAGGCATCGCCCTCGACGGCCGATACCGACCGGTGGTCGAGCTGATGTTCGCCGACTTCATGTGGGTCGCGGCCGACCAGATCTTCAATCAGATCGCCAAGGCCCGGCACATGTTCGGTGGCGACGATCCGGTGTCGGTGGTCATCCGCAGCAAGGTGGCGGCCGGAACCGGCTATGGTTCGCAGCACTCGATGGATCCGGCGGGGGTCCTGGCGATGTCGCAGGGTCTGCGGATCGTCGCGCCGTCAACGCCGGCGGACTACATCGGTCTGATGAATGCCGCGCTCGCCTGTGACGACCCGGTGGTGGTGCTCGAACACGTGGACCTGTACCCCACACGCGGATCGGTGCCGGCGGGCGATCGCGACTATCGGCTGGAGGTAGGACGCGCGGCCATCCGCCGCCGCGGCGACGACGTGACGATCCTGAGCTATCTGAACATGGTCGACCTCGCGCTCCAGGCGGCCGAGGAGGTCGAGGGGTTGTCGGCTGAGGTGATCGACCTGCGCTGGCTGGACCGCGCGAGCGTGGACTGGGACACGATCGAAGAGTCGGTCCGCCGCACCAACAACGTGGTCATCGTCGAGCAGGGTGCTCGCAGTACCTCCTACGGGGGATGGCTGGCCGATGAGATCCAGCGGCGCTGTTTCGACTGGCTGGACCAGCCCGTGCAGCGGGTGACCGGGGGCATCGCCTCCCCGAGCATCAGCAAGGCGCTGGAGACCGCCGCGCTCGCACGCCGCGAGGACATCGCCCAGACCCTGCGCGCCGTCGATCCACGCCGCGTTCACGCCCGCTGACCGGATCGAGGAGAGTCGCTGTGCCGAGCATCATCCACATGCCCGCCGTCGCGGCGGGGGCCGCCGAGGTGGTCCTCGCGGAGTGGAGCGTCGAGGAGGGCGCGGCGCTCGTGAGCGCCGAGCCGTATGCCGTCATCGAGACGGACAAGGCCATCGTCGACCTGGAGTCCGAGACCGACGGACTGCTCGTCCGCCAGCTCGTCGCGCCCGGGACGAGTGTCGAGATCGGCGCGCCGATCGCCCTCATCGCGGCTCCGGGAGAACAGGTCGACGATGCCGAGGCCGCGCTGACGGATCTGGGCGTCGGTGCCGAGCGGCCAAGCCCGGCGGCCGACGAGGTGAAGGATGTCGAGGCCCCGGCCCCCGCGACGCCGCCGACGACTCGGGTGTTCAGCAGCCCGCTCGCTCGCCGCATGGCCCGGGAGGCGGGGCTGCGCGTGGAGGACCTGCGGGGCACCGGTCCGGGAGGTCGTATCGTCCGCCGCGATGTGGAGGAGGCTGTGGCCGCTGCTGCAACGGCCGATCACAGCCGCGCGCCCTCTGTTTCACCGGCGCCCGCCGTGGAAGCGCCGGTGCGTCCGTCCGCCGCGGACCGGGTGCGACGCGCGACTGCGGAACGGCTCACCGCCAGCAAGCAGCAGATTCCGCACTTCTACGTGCGGGGGAGCGCCCGGGTGGACCGGCTGTTGAGTCTCCGCGAGGAGCTGCGTGACGATGAGACCCCGGTGTCGGTGAACGACCTGATCGTCCGGGCGGTCGCCCAGGCCCACCGCGCCGTCCCCGAGTTGAACGTGGTGTGGGACGACGGGCAGATCCACTCCCAGGAGAGGGTCGACATCGCCATCGCGGTGGCAACCGACCGCGGCCTGCTCACTCCGGTGGTCCGCGATGTCGCGGGCCGGTCTCTGCGCGAGGTGGTGGCCTCCACGCGCGATCTGCTCGATCGCGCCAAGAGCGGCCGTCTCGCCCAGCACGAGCTCGAGGGCGGCAGCGTCTCGGTGTCGAATCTCGGCATGTTCGGGGTCGAGGACTTCGCGGCCATCATCAACCCGCCGCAGTCGTCGATCCTGGCGGTCGGCGCGGTGACCGAGCAGGTCATCGTCGTCGACGGCGCACCCGTGGTCGGACGGGTCCTGCGCTTCACCCTGTCGGTCGATCACCGACCGGTCGACGGTGTGGTGGCGGCACGGTGGATGCGCTGCTTCACCGATCTGTTGGAGCACCCGCTGCGGATTCTGGCATGAGCGAGCGGAGCGAGCGAGGAATGGTCGGTATCTCATGCCGCCGGCGTCCTATCGTGTTCTTCTTTCTGGCGGTGGCGGCATGAGTGAGCGGAGGACGGGCGGCCTGCCGGGCCTACGCCGCCTCGATCACATCGGCATCACCGTGCCCGACTTCGAGGAGGCGCGCGCCTTCCTCGTCGATGTGCTCGGATGCGAGTACCTCTACGGCAACGGCCCGTTCCGCGACGATTCCGGTGACTGGATGGCCGAGCACCTCGACGTGCATCCGCGGACCGTGATGGAGCGACTGCACTTCTTCAGCCTCGCCGGTCAGGCCCTGCTGGAGGTGTTCGAGTACTCGGCTCCGGAGCAGGTGCGACACCCACCGCGCAACAGCGATATCGGCGGGCACCACCTCGCGCTGTATGTCGATGACCTCGACGCGGCGATCGAGCACCTGCGTGCTCACGATGTGCCGGTGCTGGGCGAGCCCACCGTCAGCGCCGGGCCGAGCGAGGGTCAGCGCTGGGTCTATGCGCGCACGCCGTGGGGCACGTACATCGAACTGGTCTCCTATCCCGATGGCAAGGCCTTCTTCCGGGAGCGTGACGCGACGAGGTGAAGCGACATGTCGAGTGACACGACAGGTTGTCGAGTCGGCGGGTTTCGACTAGGGTGCGGAATGTGACTTCCGCTCCAGGCTCGCTTCGTGAGGCGCAGAAAGCCCTGACGCGTTCCCGGATCATCGATGCCGCCGCCCTGGTCTTCGAGCGCGAGGGGTACTCCGGTGCCTCGATCGGCCTCATCACGACCGAGGCGGCGATCAACCGGGCCACCTTCTATCTGCACTTCTCCGACAAGTCGGCGGTGTTCCGCGAGGTCATCGCGCACGACCGGCTGCACCTCGACGAATACTGGCGCGAGCTCAATGCCGCGCTCATCGCGGGCACCCGCGAGGCCATCGAGGAATGGGTCTCGCGGCTGACCCAGTGGTACCGCGACAACGCCCAGCTGATGCCCGCCAAGCACGAGGCGATGGCCGGCGACCGGGACTTCGCCACCGAGTTCCAGCCGCGCTACGACCGCCTCGCTGCCCAGATCACGGACTATCTCGACACCTTCCCCGCGGAGCGGCGCGAGGACGAGAAGATCCGGGTGCAGATGCTGGTCGTGATGACCGATCAGATGTTCTTCCACGCCCTCGTGCAGGGGGTCTGGAACGGCCCTGAGGAACAGGTCCGCCAGGTCATCACCGATATCTTCTGCCGCGCCCTGGGTTTCGACTGAGGGCTCAGCCGAAGTCGCGGCCGGGCTTGGTGGAGTGCGATCCGCCGTCCACGAAGAGCGAGGTGCCCGTGACATACGAGGCCAGCGGGCTCGCGAGGTAGACGATCGCATCGGCGACATCGTCGGGGGTGCCCATCCGGCGCAGCGGCAGCGCGGACGCGTCCTCCCCCGCGAGATCGGTGTCGCGGGTGGTCATGGCCGTCTCGATCACCCCGGGGTGCACCGCGTTGACCCGGATGCCGAGCGGACCGAGGGAGGCCGCGAGCGAGTAGGTCATCATGCGCACGGCCCCCTTGGACATGTTGTAGGTCGGCATCGAGGCAGAGCCGAGCACGCCGCCGACCGAGCTGATGGTGACGATCGCGCCGGAACGGCCGCCGTCGACCATGGCCCGGGCGGCCGCCTGTGCCGTCAGGAAGGTGCCCTTGACGTTCACGTCCATCATCTGCGCGTAGTCGTCCTCGGGGACGTCCAGGACGTTCTCCATCCGCAGGACTCCGGCCGCCGGCACCGCGATGCCTACACCGCCCAGGTCCTCGGCGGCGGCGATCACCCGGCTCATGTCGCCGGCCGAGCGGACATCGCAGGACACGAACTCGGCCGCCACGCCCCGCTGCGAGAGCAGCGAGACCGTATCCTCGCCGCCCTCGCGCGGGGCGCTCTCCAGGTCGGCGATCACCACGCCCGCCGCGCCGGCATCGGCGAGGCGGAGCGCGGTGGCACGACCGAGGCCGCTCGCACCGCCGGTGATGACCGCGACCTGTCCGGCGAGCAGATCGGGCGACCAGGAGGTCACCGGGATTCCTTGAGGATCGAGGCGCCGATGAGATTGCGGAGCGCCTCGGTGGTGCCGCCGCCGAGGGTGAACATGCGGGCATCGCGGAACAGGCGCTCCATCCGGATGTTCCGGCTGTAGCCGAGCGCACCGTGGAGCTGCAGCGCGGTGCTGGTCACCGTGATCGCGTTCTCGGCCGCGTGCAGCTTGGCGAGTGCGGCGAGCTGCGGATCGGGCAGGCCGGTGCCCGAGGTGGTCGCCGAGGCCGCCGCCCGGTGGATGAGCAGCCGGGACGCGTCCAGGGCGAGGCGTGAGTCGACGAGTCGCCACTGCAGGCCCTGGAAATCGGCGATCGGGTGCCCGAACTGCTCGCGCTTCTTGACATAGGCCAGGGCATCCTCGTATCCCGCCTGCGCGAGGCCGAGTGCCACCGTCGCCGCCCCGACGCGCTGGTTGTTGTAGCGGCCCATGATGTCCTTGAGCCCATACATGAGCACGTGATCGAGCGGGACCGCGCAATCGTTGAAGTGCACGTCCATCTCGGGGATGCCTCGCAGGCCCATCATGTAGTTGCGCTTGCCCAGGTCGAAGCCCTCGGTGCCCTTCTCGACGTAGACCGCGGCGAGCCCCCGCTCCTCGCCGTTTTCGATCAGCTTGGCGACGACCACGTTGACGGTGGAGTCGCGGGCGCCGGTGATCCACGTCTTGGTGCCATTGAGCACCACGCGGTCACCCTGCACGGTCGCCGTGGTCCCCATGCCGTTGACATCGGTGCCGGAGCCCGGCTCGGAGATCTGGATGACGGGCTTGTCACCCGCGAGGACCAGCTCGGCAACGCGCTTCTTCATCCAATCCGGTCCGGCTTGCATGATGATGCTGAGTGCCCCGAGGTTCCCGTCGACGACGATCCGTCCGGAGACGCCGCACGCCTTGGCGATCTCCTCAATCACCACGACGACATCGAGGAGGCTGCCGCCGGGGCCGCCGTACTCGGTCGGGATGGTCAGGCCCATGAAGCCCGCTGCCGCGAGGTCCTTGGCGTTCTGGAAGGGGTACTCCTCGGTCTCGTCGATCTCGGTCGCGCGGTCGTAGAAGGTGGCGGCGACCTCGCGGGCGCGGGCCTGCAGCTCGAGGTGATCGGCGGTCAGATACATGGCGGTTCTTCCTTCGCGGGATGGGTGGTTCAGCTGCCGGGGGTCGCGACGAGGCCGGTGGTCTCGAGCCAGGTCGTGGTGTGTTGGGAGGCGATGAAGTCGGGGTGAGCGAGGACGCCGGCGTGGAGGTCGGCGGTGGTGGACAGTCCGTCGACCCGCAGTTCGCGTAGCGCACGCAGCATCCGGGCCCGGGCGGTGTCCCGGTCGGGACCCCAGGCGATGATCTTGGCGATCATCGAGTCGTAGTACGGGGTGATCGTGTAGCCGGTCGTGCAGTGGGTGTCGACCCGCACGCCCGGGCCCCCGGGGAGTTCGAGGTGGGCGATCCGGCCGGGATGCGGCAGAAAGGTGCGGGGGTCCTCGGCGTTGATGCGGCACTCGATGGCATGGATCTCGGGCAGGCCCTCGGGGGACTCGCTCACGCGCACCTCGCCAGTGGCGGCGAACCAGAGCTGGGCGGCCACCAGATCGTCCCCGTGCACGGCCTCGGTGACGGGATGCTCGACCTGGATGCGGGTGTTCATCTCGATGAAGAAGAACTCCTTGGAGTCCATGTCGTAGAGGAACTCAACGGTGCCCGCTCCCGCATAGGAGATGCCCGCGGCGAGGGCGCGGGCGGCCTCGCACAGACCACGGCGGACCTCCTCGGAGACTACCGGCGAGGGAGCCTCCTCGATGAGCTTCTGATGGCGCCGCTGCACGCTGCAGTCGCGCTCGCCGAGCACGACGACCCCTCCGGCGCCGTCGCCGAAGACCTGTACCTCGACGTGACGCGCGGCCCCGACGTAGCGCTCGACGTAGAGGTCCCCGGACCCGAAGACCGCGACCGCCTCGGCGGTGGCCTCGGCGAAGGCGGCATCGAAGTCCTCCTCGCGCGCGACCGGCCGGATGCCCTTGCCTCCGCCTCCAGCCGAGGCCTTGAGCAGCACCGGGAAGCCCACCTCTCGGGCGAGCGCCAGGGCCTCCCGCGGCTCGACATTCGTGAGGGTCGCACCGGGCACGACCGGAACGTCGAGCCGTTCAGCGGCGGTGCGGGCGGCGATCTTGTCGCCCATGGTGTCGATGGCCGCGGCACTCGGACCGACGAAGGCCAGCCCCGCCTCGGTCACCGCGCGGGCGAACTCGGCATTCTCGGCCAGGAAGCCGTAGCCGGGGTGGATCGCATCGCATCCGGCGGCGAGGGCGACCTGCACGATGGTGCCGATGGAGCGATAGCTGCGGGTGACATCGGCGGGGCCGATGCACACGGACCGGTCTGCCAGCCGCACCGCGAGGCCGTCGCGGTCGGCATCGGAGTGCACGACGACGGACTCGAAGCCGAGCTCGGCGCAGGCGCGCACGATCCGCACCGCGATCTCGCCGCGGTTGGCGATCAGGACCCGGTAGGAGCCTCCGGCGCGGCCCGGGACGGTCATCGGCCCAGCACGTGCACGGCGCACGCGCCGTTGTCGACGCCCCAGATGCCGCCACCGGTGCAGTGCGCGAGGGCGACCTCGGCTCCGGAGACCTGGTTGGCGCCCGTCTCGCCGCGCAGCTGCGCGACGAGCTCGACGACCTGGACCACGCCGGTGGCTCCGAGCGGGTGGCCGCGGGACAGCAGTCCGCCACCGGTGTTGACGGCAGTGCGACCGGCCAGGGACGACTCCTGGGAGAACACGAAGCTCATCCCCTCGCCGCGTTCGCACAGGCCGAGCGCCTCGTAATACATGATCTCGCCGATCGCCGCGGCATCGTGGACCTCCACGACATCGACATCCGCGGCGGTGACACCGGCCTGGTCGTAGGCCTCCTCGACCGCGCGCAGGGTGATGTCCGGCCATGCCATGTCGCGCCAGCCCTGGAAGAACTGGCCGCTCGCCACCACGGAGGAGAGCACCTGGACGGATCGGTCGTCACCGCCGGCGGCGGGATCGCTCGTCACCACCAGGGCGGCCGCCCCGTCGGCATTGGGGCACATCTGCAGCAGGGTGATCGGGTCGGCGATCAGCCGGGACTCCATCACCTCGTCGACGGTGACCGGGGTGCGGTACTGGGCGCGCGGGTTGCCGCCTGCCTGGCGGCGGCTCTTGACCGCCACCTGGGCGATGTCCTCGGGCTTGCCGCCGAAGCGGGACAGATAGGACTCGGTGCGCATTGCATAGGCCGCGGGCATCGTCAGGCCCGCGGCGATCTCCGGGTCGTCCTCGCCGATCGGCAGCAGTCCCCCTCCGAGGGCGCTGAGCTGTTCCACACCGAGCACGAGCACGGTGGTGAACTGGCCGGCGCCGACCGCCAGGCAGGCGTGAGCGAGTGCGCTCGCGCCGCTGGCGCAGGCATTCTCGTGGTTGAAGACGGGCAGGCCGTCGAGGCCCATCTCCTTGCTGATCCGCTGTCCGACGAGGGATCCGGCATAGGCGTTGCCGCAAAACAGGGCCTGCAGGTCGGTGCGGTCGACCCCGGCGTCGCGGACGGCGGCGATGCCGGCCTCGATCGCGATCGACTCGAGCGAGCGGTCGCGGAACTTGCCGAAGTCGGTCTGGGCGGCGCCGATGATGCGCACAGGTGAGCTCGTCATGGTCAGTCCTCCAGGGCGTCGAGGTCGACGGTGAAGCTGTGGTCGACGGTGCGGGGGCCATCGTCGGTGTCCTCGACGGTGGCGTGCGTGGTGATGGTGGAGCCGGGCCGCAGCGGGCGGCCCTCCTCCCAGTTGGCGACGCGTCCGAGGACGCGGACATCGCCGTCGAAGTCGGCATAGGCCAGCGCATAGGGTGTGGGAAAGCGTTTGCCCATGCGCACGACCGTCCAGGTCGCGATGGTGCCTGTCGTCGGCAGGGACGCGGCGGGAAGATCGTCGGCCCAGCAGGTGGGGCAGAGATCGCGGGCCGGGTAGAAGGTGCGGTCGCAGGTGGCGCAGTGGGTGCCGAGCAGCGCGGTGGCGGCCTCGGTCGTCGGGGTGGTCACGATGGTCTCTCCTCGGTGAAGGGTCAGGGCGCGGTCGTCAGCGCCGCACCGGTCGCGCGGGCCAGCCGGTCCTGGTCGAGTTCGAGGGCGCCGAGGATCTCCTCGTTGTCGGCGCCGAGGCGGGGCACGCTGCGTGCCGGGACGGGGGCGGAGTCCGAGAGCGCGAAGGGCGCGTGGGGCATGCGCACCTCGCCGATGTCCGGGTCCTGGACCCGGACGAACATGCCGCGGGCCTCCAGATGGGGGCAAGCCGCGATATCCGAGGAGTCCTGCACGATGCCCACTGGCACGCCGGCTGCCTCGAGCTCGGCCACGGCCTGCGCCCGGGTGCGCTCACGCAGCCAGGCCGTCATCGCGGGTAGATAGGAGTCCGGATCGGCGGCTCGGGCGGCCCCGGTGGCGGTCGCGGGATCGTCGGCCAGCTCGGGACGGCCGATGCAGGCGGCGACGCGTCGCCACATCAGGTCATTGGGCACCACCAGGGAGATGAAGCCGTCGGCGCACTCATAGGCGCCCATCGGTGCTTGGAAGGCATCCGGTCCGCGGGTGATGACCTTGCCGGTGAAGGCATGGTGCATGAGTGGACGTTCGTTGAGCGCGACCATGGTGTCGTACATGCTCACGTCGATGAGCCGGCCCTGTCCGGTGCGTTCGCGATCGAACAGGGACATGAGGATCTGGTAGCCGGCGAGGATGCCCGTGGTCATGTCGGCCAGCCCGTACATGGGCAGCTCCGGCGGACGGTCGGCGCTGCCGCCGGTCACATGGGTGATTCCGGACATCCCGAGGATGGCGGCGTCGAAGGCGGGGCGGCCAGCGAAGGGAAGACCCTCGGTGCGGCCGTAGCCGCTGATGGCCGCGTAGACCAAATCGTCGCGATCGGCCGTCAGGTCGGCATAGCCGATGCCGAGCTTGTCGACGGCGCCGGGGCGCAGGTTCTCCACGACGACATCGGCCGTGGCGACCAGCTGCCGGTAGGCCTCGATGCCCTCATCGGAACGCAGATCCAGTGTGACGCTCTTCTTGTTGCGGTTGAAGGAGAAGAAGCCTCCCGAGACCGACTCGCCGTTGTCGCCCTGGCGCTGGGGCATGAAGACGCGGCGTGGATCGCCGCCGTCGGGCCGTTCCACCTTGATGACCTCGGCACCGGCATCGGCCAGCCACATGGTGCAGTAGGGCCCGGAGATGTACTGCTCCAGGGCGACGACGCGAACGCCTTCCAAGGGCAGACGGGACATGGTGCCTCCTAGTCAGGGTCGCTCGAGGTCGATGCGGACGTCGAGACCGGTGATGTCGTCCCGAGCGGCGAGCTGGGTGACCAGCGCGCCGAGCGGGGAGAGCTCGCGGACCGGGAGTGTGTCGCGGGGTGCGGCGTGCACCTCGGCGATGTCCTCGGGTCGTGCGAAGAGGGCGAAGAAGAGGTCGTCGTCGCTCGCGCCGGCGGGGAGATCGCGCCGGATGGCAGGCAGCATCTCCTCGGCGTAGCCGGGCATGGGGTCGACGGTCGGCCGGTCGCCGAGGATCCGGTCGAGGACCTCGGGGTCGATCGGTCCGGGTGGATCGCCGAAGGCGCCGGAGGCGTAGTCGCGCAGATCCGCGGGCACGGTGTGGAAGCGCTGGCCGTCGAGGACGTTGAGCATCGCCTGCACGCCCACGAGCTGGCTGAAGGGGGTGACCATGCCGGGGCAGCCGAGATCGACGCGCACGCGGGCGGCCTCCTCGAGCACCTCGGGCAGACGGTCCAGCAGGCCGAGCGATTCGAGCTGGCCGACATAGTGCGACATCATCCCGCCAGGGATCTGGTGGCCGGTGTACTCGCGGTAGGTGCGCTCGTCGTAGGCGATGTCGTGGCGCTGGGGCTTGCCGTAGGCATAGGCCACGTAGCGGAAGTAGCTGTCCATCCACGCGATCTCGTCCAGGTCGAGGTCGACTCCGACACCCGCGTGCTGAGCGAGGTCGACCACGTCGGCGGTCGCCGGCACCGAGTTGCTGCCGGCGAGCGGCCGGGCCGCGCTGGACAGTGCGCGCACGCCGACGCGGAGCGCCTCGGCGTAGCAGTCGAGGGCGAGGCCGGTCTGGTCGTGGACGTTGAACTCGAGATCGAGGCCCGGGGCCGCCGAGCGGATGGCCTCGACGAGTGGAGCGACGCGCTCGGGGCGCAGGACCCCGCAGGCGTCGTAGAGCAGGATGGCCGATGCGCCGTAACTGGCGTACTCCTTGGCCTTGGTGGCGAAGTACTCGTCCGTATGGACCGGTGACTCGGAGAAGGTGAGGCAGGCGGAGGTGTGCAGGCCGAGGCGTGCGCCCTCGCGAATATGGTGCTCGACATTGCGGGTGTCGTTGAGCGCATCGAAGACCTCGAACTCGTCCAGGCCCATGCTCGCCAGGTGCTCGAGGCAGAAGGTCACGACATCGTCGGCGTAGCGCGTCCAGCCGAAGAGATTGCGGCTGCGCACGAGGATGGTGCTGGGGGTCGCGCCCATGAGCTGACGCAGGAGTCGGAACCGGTCGAGAGGGTTCTCGCGCAGGAAGCTGATGGCGACCTCGAAGCCGACTCCGCTGAGCAGATTCGACCGCGCGAAGCCGGCGGCGGCCGCGTGCGGGGCGGCGGGCAGCATGTCGCGGGTGCGCAGGCGGTTGGCCCACAGCGACTGGGGCCCGTCGCGGAAGGTCTCGTCGGCGATCTTGAGGCTCATGGTGCTCAGGCCTCGGTGTCGATGCGCACGAGGGTCTGCCCGAACTCCACCAGTTCGCCGTCCTCGACGCCCACGGCGACGACCACTCCGGCGACTCCGGCGCGGACGGTGTTCATGAGCTTCATGACCTCGACGATCCCGATGACATCGTCGGCGGTGACCCGCTGGCCTACCTCGACGAAGGGGTCCGCGCCGGGGCTGGGGGCCCGGTAGAAGACGCCGGCGATCGGCGCGTCGACCGTCTGGCCGGGTGCGGTGTCATCCTCGGCCTGTCCCGAGGCGGGGGCCGTGGGGGTGGGTTCCGCCGTGGGGGCGGGTGTGGCTGGGGCGGCGGTCGGGGTCGCGGATACCGGAGCGGAGGCCACTGCCGGAGCCGCGGGGACGGAGTCGACTCCGCGGCGGATCTTCAGGCGCAGGCCGCCGTCGCGGAAGTCGATCGTGGTCGGCAGGTCCGAACCGTCCAGGACGCCCAGCAGCTCGACGACGGTGTCGAAGGTCAGGGCGGGGGTTGGTCGCGCCGCGGCCTGCTCGCTCATGGACGTCCTCTCGTTCGGTGCGGTCCGGGCAGTGCCGCCCGGGAAGGAGTGATGACGATCACGTTAGAATCAACAGCTTGTCGTGTCAAGAGACAGACTGTTGCGTAAGTCAAGAAGGTGTCGTCGTGGGAGGGTCGAGGCGGAAGAAGGGCAGGACCCACTCGCCGACGCGCGTGGGGGCCAGTCGGCAGGTGCCGCCGGCCCGCGGCGTCGCCCCCTCGGTCAGCAGGTGGGTCAGCATGACCGCTCCCTCGTTCAGCCGCACGAGCCCGACGTAGTACGGCGCGACGGCGGACCACGGCTGCTGTCCGGGGCGGTGCACCAGGGAGTGGGTGACGATCGTGGCGGTCCCCGAGGCCTCCTCCCACGCCAGCGCATCGGACCAGCACCGCGTGCAGCGCCGTCGCGGATGGCCCTGCGCCAGCCCACAGCTCGTGCATCGTTGGACGAGCAGGTGGCCATCGGCGATCGCGTCCCAGAAGGGCTGTGACTCGCCGGTGGGGGTCGGGGGAGCCACCCGCAACTCGGCGAACTCGTCGGGGCGGGTGATCCGCGCGCTCAGCTCGCTCATGAGGTCCCTCCCAGGACGAGTGCGGTGGCTTCGCTGAGGGTCGCGCCGTTGCCGGTGACCAGGGACAGCCGGGGGTCGGCGACCTGGCGCTGGCCGGCCTCGCCGCGTACCTGGCGCACGCCTTCGAGCAGATGCGACATCGGTCCGGCGAGACCGCACTGGCTGAAGCCGAGCTGCCCGCCGTGGGTGTTGACCGGATAGTCCCCCGTGGGGGAGAAGTCGTGATCGCGGAGCCAGCTGCCGAAGGTGCCAGGCCGGCAGAGCCCGAGATCCTCCAGCGTGACGCCGACGACGATGGTGTAGCAGTCGTAGAGCTGCAGGGTGCCCAGATCGCCCAGGTCGGCTCCGCTGCGCTCCATCGCCTGCCGCATCGCGAGTCGCAGCGGTCCCGAGGTCACCGATGGCGCACCGCTGAGCGCGCGATGGGTGACGTACTCGCCGGCGCCGAGCAGGTCGGCGCCGGCCCGCCCGAGCCGACGGGCCCGTTCGGGCGATACCACCACGAAGGCCGCCGCTCCTGCCGCCTCCATCACCGCCTCCAGCCGGTGGATGGGCGCGCTGATCATCGGCGAGGCGAGGACGTCCTCGACGGTGATGGGCTGGCCATGGAAGATCGCCGCCGGGTTGAGCTGGGCATTGGCGCGGGCGCGGACGGCGATCTCCGCGAGGTCCTCGGCCCGGGTGCCGTAGAGGTCCATATGGGCCTGCGCGATCATCGCGTAGGTCGTGTTGGCGCCGCTGGCGCCGAAGGGCACGTCGAACTCGCGGATGGGATTGCGGTTCTTGGCGCTCGGGAAGGCGCCGGGTCGGGCGGCTCCGCCGACGCAGAGGACGGCCTCGCACATGCCGGCTCGGATGGCCGCGGCCGCGCGCCAGGCCATGCCCGCGGCACTCGCGCCGCCGAGGTCGACCACATTGGCCATCGTCGGTCGCAGCCCCAGGTATTCCGCCGTGGCCGCGGGCACGTGCTGGGGGGTCTCGCCGAGCTGCACGCCGACGAGCAGGCCGTCGATATCGGCCGGCTCCAGCCAGGCGTCGGCGACGGCCTGAGCGGCGGCATCGGCCATCAGCCCCAGCGAGGTCTCGGTGGTCGTGCGCCGTTGGGGGGTCAGCTCTCCGATCCCGATGATCGTTCCGAGGGGGTCGGCAAGGCGTCCCATGGAGGTCCTTTCGAGGGGGTGAGGGCAGGCTCGAGCCGCCCGAGGGAGGAGTCCCCCGGGCCGGCTCGAGTCTCGGATCAGTCCTGCGCGGGCTGCAACGAGTGACGCGGCGACATGTAGGTCAGGACCTCGCCGTCCAGGACGATCTGTCCGTCGCTGCGGGTGACGGTCTGGCGGAGCTTGGCGATCGGCTTGTCGTGACGGACCTCGAGGACCTCGACCCGCGAGGTGACCTCGTCGGGGATGTAGACCGGCGCCACGAAGCGCCAGTTGACGCTGAGGAAGACGCTGCCCGGTCCGGGGAGATCCTCGGCGCCGACCTCGCTGATGGCACCGATGATCAGCCCGCCGTGGGAGATGCGGCCCTCGAACATGGTGGAGTCGGCGACGAATTCGTCGTCGAAGTGCAGGGGGTTGTAGTCGCCGCTCGCCTGGGCGAAGGCGTCGACATCCGCCTGGGTGATGGTGCGGGTCCGCTCGGCCGTCTCGCCGACCTCGGGCGCCTTGCCCCGGAAGGTCGTGTTCCAGACCGAGTTGTTCTCGTCGTACATGTGCGTGCCTTCTCTCCTGGTGGTGGATGGACGGAAGTGCTCAGGACCGGTGGGCCAGGGCGGCGAATGCCTCGAGGCTCTCGGGGTTCTGCAGCGCGCCGGCGGTGGCGACATCGGTGATCGCGGCGCCCTCGAGGATGCGCTTGACCGGGACCTCGAGCTTCTTGCCGGTGAGATTGCGGGGGACGGCGCGGACGGCGTGGATCTCATCGGGGAGATGGCGCGGTGAGAGCTGGGACTTGATCGCCGCCTTGATCGCCGCGACGAGGGTGTCGTCGAGCTCCTGATCGTTCTCGGGCACCACGAAGAGCAGCAGTCGGCCGCCTTCGCCGGGCGTGGGCTCCACGTGCACCACCAAGGAGTCGGCGATGCCGTCGAGGACATCGAGGACCTCGTAGAACTCCGCCGTGCCGAGCCGTACCCCGTCGCGGTTCAGGGTCGCATCGGAGCGTCCCGAGATGGCGCAGGAGCCGTCGGGCCAGAAGGTGATCCAGTCGCCGTGGCGCCAGATCCCGTCGAAGTCGGCGAAGTAGGCCGCGCGGTACCGGGACCGATCGTCATCGCCCCAGAAACCGACCGGCATCGAGGGCATCGGCTTGGTGACCACCAGCTCGCCTTGGCAGCCGATGACCGGTGTGCCGTCGGCATCCACCGCGGCGACCGCGACACCCGGATAGGCCGAGGCCATCCGCCCCGTCCGTACCGGCTGGGCGGGGGAGTCGCCGACGAAGCCGGAGCAGATGTCGGTGCCTCCCGATCCGGCCATCAGACGTACGTCGTCGGAGACCGCGGCGCACCCCCAGTCGGCCAGGTCGGGGGCGCAGGCCGTGCCGGTGACGCCGAGCTGCAGCAGGTGGGTGAGATCGACATGCTCGCGCGGCACGTATCCCGCCCGGCGGCACAGCTGCAGGAATCCCGGGGAGGTGCCGAAGTGGGTGATGCGGGCGTCCTCGGCCAGCCGCCAGAGGGCACCGACGTCCGGGGACGTCGGATTCACATCGCTCATGACGACGGCACCGCCGAGGCCGAGCGAGGAGATGACGAGATTCCACATCATCCAGCTGGTCGTGGTCTGCCAGAAGGCCCGGTCGCCGGGCTGGACGTCGTGGGCGAAGGCCAGGGACTTGAGGTGTTCGAGCGTGATGCCGCCATGGCCGTGCACGATCGCCTTCGGCAGACCGGTCGTGCCGGACGAGAACAGCACGTAGAGGGGATGGGCGAAGTGCACCCGCTCGAAGGCGAGCTCGGCGGCCTCGCCCCAGTCCTCCCACTGCAGATCGGCTCCGGGGACCGGCTCGGACCCCGGCAGATAGGGCAGCACGACCAACTGCTCGACCGAGTCGAGGGCGTCCACGATGTGCCGGACCTCGCGGTCGCGACGGATCGGCTTGTCGCCGAACAGGTAGCCGTCGATCGCCACGACGACCTTGGGCTCGATCTGGCTCCAGCGGTCGATGACGCTCTGGGTGCCGAACTCCGGCGCGCAGGAGGTGAAGACGGCCCCGAGGCTCGCGGTGGCGAGGAAGAGGATCAGCGTCTCGGGGACATTGGGGAGATAGGCGGCGACCCGGTCGCCCCTGGTGACTCCGAGTGCGGACAGGCCCGAGCGGACCCGGGCGACCTCGCGGCGCAGCTCGGCGACGGTCAGCCGGGTATCGGGCCGGCTGTCCGATCGCCCGAAGAGCGCGAGGTCGTCGTCGCCCAGGCCGGGCAGGGTGAGCATCCGCTCGGCGTAGTTGAGCTCGGCCCCGGGGAACCAGTCCGGGCAGAAGACCTGATCGGCCTGGTCCGGGGTCAGCGCGATGTGACCGCGGCCGGGGAGCTCGAAGTAGTCCCACAGGCTCGACCAGAAGGCCGGCCCCTCGTCGACCGACCACCGCAGCAGCTGGTCATAGTCGGCGAGGTCGATCCCGCGCTCGGTGGCCAGCCAGCGCCGGTAGGCGTCGACGGCACTCGTGCGGCGGGCGTCGTCGGGATGCCAGAGCACCCGGGGCTGGCTGGGTGCCTCGGCGATCTCAGTCATGGATGGTGTCTTCCTTTCGCTCGTCCGCGGTGGCGGCCGTTCAGACGCGCTCGATGACGATCGACATGCCTTGGCCGCCGGCGACGCACATGGTTGCCAGGCCGGTCTGCTGGTCGCGGGTCTCGAGGGAGTTCAGCAGGGTGGTGACCAGGCGGGTGCCCGTCATGGCGAAGGGGTGCCCGATGGCGATGGCGCCGCCGTGCACGTTCAAGCGGTCGTCGGGGACCTTGAGTTCGTCGGCGCAGGGGATCGCCTGGGCGGCGAAGGCCTCGTTCAGCTCGACGAGGTCGATATCGCTCATCGTCATCGAGGCCTTGGCCAGGGCCTTCTCGCTGGCGCCGATGGGGGCCAGGCCCATGATCTCGGGGGAGATGGCGTGCGCGGCGCTGGCAACGATGCGGGCCCGCGGGGTGATGCCGAGCTCGCGGGCGCGGGACTCCCGCATGACGATGATGCTGGCTGCGCCGTCATTCAGCGGGCAGGCATTGCCGGCGGTCACGGTGCCGTCCTCGCGGAAGACCGGTCGTAGCGCCGACAGCTTGTCGAGCGTGGTGCCGGGGCGGGGGGACTCGTCGGCCTCGATCAGTCGTCCCTCGCCGTCGCGCACCGGGGTGACGTCGGTGGCGAAGAAGCCGGCCTCGCGGGCCGCCTCTGCCTTTTGCTGGGACCAGAGCGCGAACTCGTCCTGTGCGCGGCGGGACACCCCTTTCAGGCCGGCGACATTCTCCGCAGTCCGCCCCATCTCCATGTAGACCTGCGGCATCCGTCCATCGACGCGTGGATCGCTCCAGGTCTCGTGCTCGCGGGCACGCGCCGCCGCATCGGGCTCCTCGAAGGCGGGATGGCGCCAGCTGCCGCCGACGAGCTCCTGGGCCTCGGCCGGGAGGTAGTCGCTCGTCCCGCGCCGATGGCGGCTCTCCAGCTCGAGTCCGGCGGTGATGAAGGCATCGCCGTCACCGGCGAGGATCGAGTGATGCGCCATCCGGAGCACCTGGATGGAGGCCGAGCAGTAGCGCGTGAGGGTGAGGGCGGGGACGTCGTCGAGCCCCATCATCACGGCGATCACACGGGCGATGTTGTTGCCGTGCTCGCCCCCTGGCTGGCCGCATCCGAGGAGGAGGTCGTCCACGGTGGCGGGATCGAGCTCGGGCACTTGATCGAGAGCGGCCCGGATGATCTGTCGGGCGAGGTCCTCGGGGCGCAGGTTCGCGAAGGCGCCCTTGTAAGCGCGTCCCATGGGGGAGCGTGCGGCGGCGACGATCACCGCATGGTCGTCGGCTCGGTCAGTCATCGGCGGGCTTCCTCCTGAACGGACGCGGGAGCGCCAACGTGACGGCGGTCACGCGCTCTACGCAACATAGTGCCGAGTGAATCATCAGCATGTCAATAGAGTCTCGCTCCGCGGCTGCCGGATCAGGCGCGGACATGTCGCAGGCTGTTCGCCATGAAGCCGCCGTCGACCACCAGATCCTGACCGCACACATAGGACGATGCATCGGAAGCGAGGTAGACGACGGCCCCGGCGATGTCCTCGGGCTCGCACATCCGGCCGACGGGGGCGTCGGCGGCGAAGGACTGCACGAGCTTCGGGGCGTTCACCGTCAGCGGGGTGGCGACGAAGCCCGGCGAGACGGAGTTGACCCGCACGCCGCGGGGCCCGAGCTCGTCGGCGGCCGCCAGGGTCATGCCGCGTACCGCCCACTTGGAGGCGGCATAGGAGAAGGCCCGATAGCCGGTGTAGGCGGTGAACGAGGCGATGTTGACGATCGCGCCGCCACCTGTCTCAGTCATCAGCTGCGCGCCGTGCTTCATCCCGAGGAAGACCCCGGTCTGGTTGACGGCGATGACGCGTTCCCAGTTCTCGAGGTCGGTGTCGAGCACACCCTCACGGTGGGTGATGCCGGCGTTGTTCACCAGCACGTCGAGTCCGCCCGCCCGCTCGCGCGTCTCCTCGAGCACGGAGCGCCAGGAGGGCTCGTCCGCGACATCGAGTCGTGTCGCGAAGGCCTCGGCCCCGAGATCGCGCAGCTCCTGCAGGAGCGGGGCGTCGTGGTCGACCTCGATATCGGCCACGATCACCATGGCCGCTCCTTCTGCTGCCGCCAGGCGTGCGGTGGCGGCGCCGATGCCGCCTCGTCCGCCGGTCACCAGGACGCGGCGCCCCTCGAGTCGGTTGCTGCCGGTGACGGTGCTGTCGCTCATCGGATCATCCCTTCGACGATGTCGGTGCCGAGGTCTTGGGAGGCGTAGTGCCGGCGGGTGGCCTCGAGCTTGGAGAACACGTCTTCCACGCCGACGGGGTTGCCGTCGGTGTCGACGTAGATATAGGCGCCCGACACGTGGAAGAGCGTGCGCATCTCCTCGCAGTCCTCGGGGACCTCGAGGGTGTGGATGTCGCCGGGTGGCTCGAAGGCGTAGCTGTTCGTCTCTGCCCACCAGTCGTGCTCGAGATAGTGCCAGCGGCCGGCGAGGGTGATCGCGTGTACGGGACCGGCGTGCCGGTGGCGCGACAGGATGCCCGAGCGCCGCACGCGCAGGATGTTGACCCAGTAGCCCTGCGTGACGTTCAGCAAGAGGGGCCGGAAGTGCACGCCCGGTGCCTGCGGCACCCAGAGCCGCTCGTCGATCTCGTCGTCGAGGACGCCGGGGACGACGAGGTCCTCGACCACCCCGGGCAACGGTGGCCCCGCATAGGGTGTGGCGAGCTGATCGGGTGCGGCGGTCGGCGACATGTTTCTCCTTCGGCGGATTGACACCTTGACGATCTACTCATCAGGGTGTTGTCTGTGTCCTGCGTCACTCATATCACAGGAGTGGCCCGGAGTGGAAGGAAGCGGCGATGTATTACCACGAGGCACTGGCCCAAGCCCTGCACGATCAGCAGGTGACGGACATGTTCGGCGTCCTGGGCGACGCCAACTTGTTCTTCGTCGAACGATGGGCCCGCGACGGCGGGCGCTACGTGGCGTGTGCGCACGAGGGCTCCGCCGTGCTGGCGGCGACCGGTTACGCCTCCACCTCCGGCGGGGTCGGCATCGCCACGATCACCCACGGTCCGGCGCTCACGAACGCCGTCACGGCACTCGTCGACGCGAGCCGCGCGCGGATGCCGATCGTGGTCCTCGCCGGGGACACCGACCCGGCGGCTCGTGGACATCTGCAGGACATCGACCAGGCGAGCGTCGTCGCCGTCACCGGGGCGGCCTTCGAGCGGGCCAGCAGTCCCGAGACGGTCACCGAGGACCTCGCGCGAGCCCTGTGGCGGGCGCGCGCCGAGTCCAGGCCGGTGGTGCTGAATCTGCCCATCACCTTCCAGTGGCAGCAGATCGAGGAACCCACGTCCGCGCCGCTGGTGACCGAGGTGCGGCGGCCCCGGCCCCACCCGGACGACCTCGAGGACGTCGCCGCCGCGCTCGTCAACGCCCAGCGCCCGATCGTGCTGGGTGGCCGGGGTGCGCGAGATGCGCGCGACGAGCTGGTGGCGCTGGCTGAACGGCTCGGTGCGCCCCTCGCCACCACGCTGCGGGGCAAGGGCCTCTTCGCCGGGCACCCGCATGATCTCGGGATCTTCGGCACCCTCGCGCACCCGGTGGCCCTCGGGGCGATCGACCGCGCCGACCTCGTGGTGTCCTTCGGGGCGGGGCTGAACCAGTTCACCACCGCTGAGGGCGGGCTGATCGAGGGCAAGCGGGTCATCCAGGTCGATGCCGACCCCGCCCGGCACCGGCGACGGAATGCCACGGACATCGCGGTGGCTGCCGATGCAGCCCACACCGCGACCGACCTGCTGACGCTGCTCGATGAGATCGGCCACCGCCCCTCCGGCTTCGCCGACGACGCTCTGGCGACGGCCCTGAAGAGCCCGCGGCCACCGTTGCCCGCTCCTCTCGGTGACCGGGTCGAGCTCGTCGCGGCGCTGCGGCGCCTCGATGACGCCTTCCCGCGGGATCGGACCCTCGTCATCGATGACGGGCGTTTCATCCTGACCGCCTATGCCGAGCTCGGAGCTCCGCACCCGAAGGCCTATGTCCACACCTGCAGCTTCGCCTCGATCGGACTGGGGCTGGCCAATGCCATCGGCGCGCAGGCGGGCGCCCCCGATCGGCCGGCCCTCGCGGTGGTCGGTGACGGCGGGTTCATGAGCGCCGGTCTCAATGAGCTCAACACGGCCGTCCGCCACGGCCAGCAGCTGGTCGTGGTCGTCGTGAACGACCGTGCGTACGGGGCGGAGCACATCCAGCTCGTGCAGCGTCAGATGGATCCTCAGATCACCTGTTTCGACTGGCCCGATTTCGCGGAAGCTGCGTCGGCGCTCGGGGCCCGGGGCATCTCGGTCCGCACGATGGCGGACCTGGAAGTCGCCCTCGAGGAGGTCGCGCAGCCCGCGGGTGTGGTCCTCATCGACCTCGTGGTCGATCCCCACGACGTACCGGGGGCCTTCGTCTGATGGCTGGAATCTCAGTGGAAATTCGAGTGTTCAAGAAAAATCATTGACAGGGTGGCGATTCACCCAACAAGATGTTGTCTAAGACGTCGGCGTGATCCACGTCACGCCCCATCTCTCGAGGAAACGGAGCCCTCATGGCCTCAGTTGCCCACACCGCGCCGAGCGCGGCACCCACCGCCGGAGCTCACGCGATCTCCATCGAGGGCGCCGCCAAGATCTACCGGGTCAGCGGCGGCGCTCCCGTCGAGGCCCTGCGCCCGACGCACCTGGACCTGCAACCGGGTGAGTTCGTCAGCCTGGTCGGACCGAGCGGCTGTGGCAAGACCACGCTGCTCAAGCTCATCTCCGGGCTCGATGACATCACCAGCGGCCGTGTGGCCGTCGGCGACCGTATCGTCACCAAGCCGGACCCGTCGGTCTCCGTGGTGTTCCAGCGTCCCGCCTTGCTGAAGTGGTACACGGTCGAGCAGAACGTGCTGCTGCCGGCGAAGGTCGCTGGAACGCTCACCAAGGAGGTGCGTCAGCGCGCGATCGACCTGCTCGACTTCATCGGTCTCGGCGACTTCCGCCACCGGTACCCCTCGGAGCTCTCCGGAGGCATGCAGCAGCGCACCGCGATCGTCCGTGCCCTTGCCGGTGAACCGCAGGTGCTGTTGATGGATGAGCCCTTCTCGGCCCTGGACGAGTTCACCCGCGAGGTCCTGCACGACGAGCTGCTGCGCCTCTGGTCCGAGCACCCCAAGACGGTCATCTTCGTGACGCACAACATCGCGGAGGCGGTGTACCTGTCCGATCGCGTCGCCGTCATGGCTCCACGCCCCGGCCGCATCGAGCAGATCGTCGACATCGAGCTCGACCGCCCGCGCACGCCTGAGCTACGCACCGATCCCCGCTTCTTCGAGCTGGTCTCCGATATCCGGTCCTGCTTCCATCAGGCCGGTGCACTGGGAGGGAACGACTGATGACTGCCACCGTCACCGACACCGCCACCGGCGAAGAGCCTGCCGAGGTGCGTCCGATCGATCAGCGTCCCCCGCGTGAAGGCAGCGCCTGGCGACGGTTCTCGTCCTCCATGGGCCTGCGACTCGTCGTTCCGGTCGTCCTCGGCCTGCTCTGGTGGTTCACGACGAGCCGTGGCATGGTCTCGGCCCTGATCGTCCCCGAACCTGCCGCCGTCTGGAACGCGCTGAAGGTCTATCTCCTGGACGGCGCCTGGAATGCCGATATCTGGTCGAGTGTGCGCGGTACGCTCTGGAGCTTCATCGTCGGCCTCGTGCTCGGCATCGTCGGCGGCGCGCTGATGGCCTTCATCGCCTCACTGAAGACGGCCGTCTACCCCTATGTACTGGCCTTCCAGGCCTTTCCGAAGATCGCCATCGCGCCGCTCTTCGTGGTCTGGCTCGGTTACGGTGATGTCCCCAAGGTCATCATCGGCGCCTCGCTGGCCTTCTTCCCGGTCATCTCCGCCACCATGGCGGGTCTGCTGGACGTCGACCCGGACGAGCACGCGCTCATGCGCAGTATCGGTGCCTCCAGGCGCCAGGAACTGCGGCACCTGCGCCTTCCGCGCGCGATGTCCTATGTCTTCCCCTCCCTGGACGTCGCCGTCGTCGGTGCGCTCCTGGGCGTGATCACGGTCGAGATCGTCGGCACCGAGTACGGGCTCGGCCGAGTGATCACCGAACGAGCGGCCTATGGCGACTCCGCGGCGGTGTACGCGGTCCTCATCATCCTGGCAGCTCTCGGCGCGGCCCTCCACGTGGTGGTGGGCCTCGCACACAAGGCGATGCCTCGGTCCATCGTCCCCAAGTAACCCTCCGCCCTCTGTCCCCTCTCCCTTCTGCCCTCCCTCGACCCCCGGCGTGAGGCTCGGCCTCGTCATGGGTTCGTACTGCCCATCTAAGGAGAATCATGTTCACATCCCCCCTCGGTCAGCGGCGGTTCCGCCGTGCCGCGGCCTCAGCGGCGGCGCTCCTCATCGGCGCGTCGATGCTGGCAGCCTGCGGTGGCGGCGCCGGTGCCGGCGACGACGGCGAGACGGTGGCGCTCAGCGGCGTCAACGGCGACCCGACCAATGGCCCCTCCGGCGCGCCCTTCGGTGCGATCCAGATCGCCGAGGGGTGGGACGAGGCCGACGGCTACAAGCTGAAGTGGGATGTCGCGCAGAGTGCCACCGCCGGCATGCAGCTGATGGCCGCGGGCAGCGTCGACATCGCCCAGGGCGCGACCCCGAACGGTTACGCGGCCGCTCACCTCGACGACAGCATCCGCGTCATCGGCTTCCTCAACGGACCCAACTACCTGCTGACGGTGCCCGAGGACAGCGACATCGCGAAGCCCGAGGATCTGGCCGGCAAGAC
Source organism: Aeromicrobium sp. YIM 150415 (assembly GCF_016918125.1). Lineage (NCBI taxonomy): Bacteria > Bacillati > Actinomycetota > Actinomycetes > Propionibacteriales > Nocardioidaceae > Aeromicrobium > Aeromicrobium sp. YIM 150415. Next base: position 186,409 of record NZ_JAERWM010000011.1, read on the forward strand.
CATCGGCGTGATGACCCTCGGATCGTCCTCGCACCTGATGGCTCAGGGCGCGGTCAAGGCCGCCGGTCTCGATCCCGATGACGTCACCTATCTCCCGGTCGCCATCGGCGCGCCGATGGCCGAGGCACTCAACTCCGGCAAGATCGACGTGTTGGTGGGTTGGGAAGGCATGTGGCAGAGCATCTCGGCGATCGCCGACACCCCGCTCAAGCGCCTCGACACCCGGCTGACCGAGCTGTACGGGCAGATGCTGCTCACCACGACCACGGATGCGATCGAGAACAAGCGCGATGCGTTGGTGGCCTATCTGCGTAACTTCTACCGCGGTTGCGCTCTCGCGGCGGACGATCCCGAGCGGGCCGTCGAGGATCACTGGGACGTGTTCGGCAATGTGGCGCCGCCGGCGGCCGAGCGCGACGATCGCGTCGTGGAGTACGCCGAGTGGAACGAGGACTTCTACAAGACCTGCATCGAACCGAGCCCGTCCACCGGCACGATCGGCTCGCTGTCGCAGGAGGAGCTGGAGGAGACCTACCAGTTCTTCCTGGACAACGGCATCGTCGAGGATCCGATCGATCTCGACACCGTCGTCGATCTGTCACTGGTCGAGGAGGCCATGGACGGCTTCGACGTGGCGGACTACGACAGCTGATCGACTCCGTCGAGGGCGTGGGATCGTCGACGCGACCCCACGCCCTCGGCACGTCCGAGGAGGACCATGACCACCGTGCCCACCGATCTGCTCGTCGCCGGACAGCCGGTCGAGACCGCTGATCGATTCGAGGTCGTCGACCCGGCAACCCTCGAGGTCATCGCCGAGGTCGCCGATGCCGGACCGCGTGATGCCGCGGCCGCTGTCGAGACGGCCGGCTCGGCCTTCGCCTCCTGGGCAGCGACGAGTCCGCGTCAGCGTTCGCTCATCCTGAGCGAGGCGCACCGCCTGATGCTGGATGAGGCCGAGCACGGGGCGCGTCTCATCGTGCGCGAGAACGGCAAGGCGTGGAGCGATGCCTACGGCGAGATCGTCTATGCCGCCGAGTTCTTCCGCTGGTTCGCCGAGGAGACGGTGCGGGTCCGGGGGGACTTCCGCTCCGCACCCGCTGGCGACAAGACCATCATCGTGGACCACCGCCCGGTCGGGATCGCTTATCTGGTGACCCCCTGGAACTTCCCCGCCGCCATGGCCACCCGCAAGCTCGCCCCGGCGCTGGCCGCCGGGTGTCCCTGCGTGCTCAAGCCGGCCGCCGAGACACCGCTGACCGCGCTGTGGATCGGAGACGTCCTGCGTCGGGCGGGGGTGCCCGACGGGGTCGTCAGTGTCCTGCCGACGACGGATCCGGCGAGGCTGACCACCGCGATCCTGGCCGACCCACGGGTTACCGCGTTGTCCTTCACGGGGTCGACCGGCGTCGGCACCGCGCTGCTGGCCGCCGCGGCTCCCAGAGTCCTGCGCACCTCGATGGAGCTGGGCGGCAATGCGCCCTTCCTGGTGCTCGAGGGGACCGATGTCGAGGAGGCGGTCGAGGTCGCGATGGTCGCCAAGATGCGCAACGGCGGCAGCGCCTGCACGGCCGCCAATCGCTTCTATGTCCATGCCTCCCTCGCGGGCCCCTTCGCGCGGGCCTTCACCGAGGCGCTCGGCCGCTTGCGCATCGGTCCCGGCCTCGACACCAGCCATGACGTCGGTGCGATGGTCTCGGCCGCCGAGCGTGACAAGGTGCGGGAGCTGGTGGAACGGGGAGCGGCCGAGGGCGGTTCGGTCACGGTGGCCGGGTCGGCACCGGAGAGCGGCACCTTCCTCGCCCCGCACGTCGTCACCGGGGTCGAGCACGGGGGGACCTTGACCCGGACCGAGATCTTCGGGCCGGTGGCGCCGATCGTGTCCTTCGAGGATCTCGATGATGCCGTCGCGATGGCGAATGACGTCCCGGTCGGACTGCTCTCCTATGTGCTGGCGGGTGACCCGGGCACGGGGTTGCGCGTCGCCCGGCGGCTCGAGTCGGGCATGGTCGCGGTCAACCGAGGCGTGGTCTCCGACCCGGCCGCCCCCTTCGGGGGCGTCAAGGAGTCCGGCCTCGGCCGCGAGGGCGGTTTCGAGGGCATCCACGAGTTCTTGGAGTCGCGGTACATCGCCGCCGACCTCTGATCACCGACGAGACCAGGAGGAGCACCATGCACTACCACGATTCACAGGACCACCGGCACACGCGCGATCTGCTGCAGGAGGCACCTGTCGCGGCCAAGGCGTTCACGGAGTTCGACCAGGCGGTGTTCGGCGAGACCGATGCGTTGCCGGCCCTGACCAAGGAGCTCATCGCGATCGGCGTCGCCGCCACCACCCAGTGCCCGTACTGCATGGAGGCCCATGTGTCGGCGGCGAAGCGGGCCGGAGCCACCCGCGCGCAGGTCGCGGAAGCGGTCATGGTGGCGGCCGCTCTCCGCGCCGGTGGCGCCTTCACCCATGGGTGGCTCGCGATGAAGGCCTACGGCGACTGAACCGGTTGAGTGTGGGAGGTGCCCCACGCTCAACGGGTGCCGTATGCCGTTCAGGTCTGGTCTTCGAGGGACTCGGCGGCGCGGGCGATATTGCGCTGCATGCCGCCGAAGACGATCCCGTGGAAGGGGTAGATCGACCACCAGTAGAGGTGGCCGAGGAGGCCCTTGGGGTGGAAGATCGCGCGGTGGTGGAAGGTCGTGGTGCCGCCATCGGCCTGCCCGACCCGCATCTCGAGCCAGGCGAGTCCCGGCAGCTTCATCTCGGCGCGCAACCGGACGAAGGCGTGGCCGTCGGTCTCCTCGACCCGCCAGAAGTCGACCGCATCGCCGACCCGCATCCGGGCGCTGTCACGGCGGCCGCGGCGAAGCCCGGGCCCGCCGAGGAAGCGGTCCACGAGACCGCGCACCTCCCACGCGAGCGACCACGAGTACCAGCCGTTGTCGCCGCCGATCCCGTCGATCACCTGCCACAGGTGCTCGGGTGAGGCGTGCACCTCGCGGGTGCGTTCGTCGGTGTACAGCGTCCCGCCCGACCAGTCCGGGTCCGACGGCAGCGGCTCGCTCGGTGCACCCGCGGTGGCCGCCGACGACCAGCGCGTCGGCACGTCGAGATCGCGGACGCGGGTGAGGGCCAGTTCGACCGACCGGTCGAAGCCGACGAGTCCCTCGGGAGGGTCGGGGATGTAGTCGGCGATGTCGTGCTCGCTCGCGACGACGGTGTTGCGCAGGCTCTCCACGAGGGGCCGGGCGAGAGCGGCGGGTACGGGGGTGACGAGTCCGACCCAGTGGCTCGACCACCACGGTGACAGCACCGGTACGGGCAGCACTCGCCGTCGTGGCAACTCGGCGACGTGGGCGTACCGCTGCATCATCTCCAGGTAGGTGAGGACGTCGGGACCGCCGATGTCGAAGCGTCGGTTGACGTCGTCGGGGAGGTCCGCGCTCTTGGTCAGATAGCGGAGCACATCGCGAACCGCGATGGGCTGGATGCGGGTGTGCACCCACCGGGGCGTCACCATCACCGGCAGTCGCTCGGTCAGGTAGCGCAGCATCTCGAAGGAGGCCGATCCCGAGCCGATCACGACGCCCGCCTGGAGCACCGCGGTCGGGACACCGGAGTCGAGCAGCGTCTGCGCCACCTGCGTCCGCGATCGCAGATGCTCGGACAGTTCCTCGTCCTTCGGCACCATCCCGCTCAGGTAGACGATGCGGCGTACCCCGGCATCCTGGGCGGCATCGGCGAAGGTCTGCGCGATCTGCTGTTCGGCGTCGGCGAAGCCACTGCCCGTCCCGATCGAGTGCAGGAGATAGTAGGCGACGTCGACGTCCTCGAGGGCCCGGCGCACGTCGTCCGCCTCGGTGGCGTCGCCCTGGGCGATCTCGACCTGGTCGGACCACTCGCGGGCTCTGGCCTTGGCCTCGTCGCGGACCAGGACGCGGACGTCGTGGCCTGTCTCGAGGAGCTGGGGAACGAGCCGTCCGCCGATGTAGCCGGTCGCTCCGGTCACCAGGCTGCGTGTCATCTAGCCAGTCTGAGTCAGGGGACGAGACTCCGCTCGTCGCGAGTGGAGAGGGTGAGGACCACCTCGGTCACATTGTCGTGCGCTTCCAGCTCGGCCTCGAGTCCGCGCAGCCGCTCCGCGACCTGGTGTTCGGGGCGGTCGCCGGTGATGTCGACAGCGGCCACGATGAACAGCTGCGCGGGTCCCACGTACTCGATGTGCAGATAGGTGACCCGGTCGACCGAGGGATGGTCCAGCAGCTCGCGGAGCACCTGCACGCGGGTCGACGTCGCGACCCGCTGGCCGCGTAAGAACTCGCTGTTGCGGGTGATGAGGAAGACCGCGACGAGGCCCAGCAGCACGCCGATCAGGATGGATCCCGCCGCGTCCCAGATCGCGTCTCCGGTGATCTGGTGCAGCGCGAGCCCACCGGCCGCGAGGAGGAGGCCGAGCAGCGCCGCGGCGTCCTCGGCGAAGACCGCCCGCAAGGTGGGGTTGGAGGTCCGGCTGACATAGGAGAGGGTGCGCATCTTCATCCGCTCGCCGCCGCGGCTCGCCTGTCGCAGCGCCTGGACGAAGGAGGTTCCCTCCAGGACGAAGGCGATCGCCAGGACGACGTAGGCGATGGTGTAGTCGGCCTCGGCCTCCTCGGCGGTCAGCTGCTGGATGCCGTGCATGATCGACACGACCGAGCCGATGGTGAACAGGCCGAAGGCGGCGAACATCGACCAGATATAGGTCTCGCGGCCGTAACCGTAGGGATGCTGGCGGTCGCGGCGGCGTGATCCTCGTTTCTCCGCGACGAGGAGGAAGATCTCGTTGCCGGTATCGGCCCAGGAATGCGCTGCCTCGGCGACCATCGAGGCCGAGCCGGTGATCGCGGCGGCGATCGACTTCGCGATCGCGACCACGAGGTTCGCGGTGAACGCGATGACGACGGTCAGCAGGCTCCCAGCGGGCACCTGTTCATCGTGCCACGATCAGCCGCCCCCGCCGGGTGAGCTGCACGGCGTGACTCATCACCCATCCCTGCCGAGGGCGGTGAGTAGGCGTCCATCTGCGAGCCGGGGCGGTGAGTAGGCGTCCGGAAGGACGTTGTCGCGCCGCCCTGGTGGACGGGGACGAGGCGGCGACCGAGGATGTGACCTTGTGTTAGCTATCGCAACCGCCGAGTCACATCCTTCGTGCCCTTGTCGGGAAAGATGCGACTCTGCGGCGGCTATGACGACCACGAAGTCACATCCTTCGTCGCACCGGCCGGCCGTACCCCGCGGAGGAGTCCATCCTGTGGGACAGTGCCGTCATGAGCGACGAGTCGAATCTGCGCAGTATCCACCTCTCACGCACGGCCCAGGGTCGTTACCGCATCGAGAACGTCCGCGGCGGAGTGCTGGAGATCGGGCACGGCGAGGACGCCGACTTCACACCGGTCGAGCTGCTGCTCGCCGCGATCGCCGGCTGCACCGCGATCGATGTCGACTTCCTCACCACCAAGAAGAGCGAGCCCTCGCGTTTCGACGTGTCGGCCTCGGGGATCAAGGTCTCCGACGCCGACGGCAACCGCCTCGAGGACATCGCCGTCGGCTTCGACGTCACCTTCCCCGACGACGAAGCGGGCCGGCAGATGACCGAGCGCCTGCCCACCGCCGTCGAGCGATCCCACGACCGGCTCTGCACCGTCTCGCGCACGGTCGAGCTCGGCACACCGGTCGTGACCGGTCTCAACGTCTGAGCACCTCCGCGAAGAGCGCGATGGAATCGTCGACCGCCGCCTGCGCCGTGGTCGACACCATCCCCATGTCGAGGAACCCGTGGATGAGCCCGTCGTAGCGACGGAGGATCACCGGCACCCCGGCCTTCTCCAGGGCGGCGGCATAGGCCTCTCCCTCGTCGCGGAGAGGATCGAACTCGGCCGTGAGCACGACCGCGGGAGCGAGGCCGTCGAGACTGTCGGCCCGCAGCGGCGCGTAGTGCGGATCCTCGACCGGGGGCGTGCCCGGGGCGTACTGCTCCACGAACCACGCCATCGTCGGCGCGTCGAGGAAGTAGCCGTGCGCGTTCTCGGCGCGGGAGGGGTAGTCCGCTGCGGGATCGGAGTCCACCGCCGGGTAGATGAGGAACTGCGCGGTGACCGCCGGCACACGCTGCGCGGCGATCGCGGCGAGGTTCCCGCCGGCGCTGTCCCCGGCCACCCCGAAGCGATCGTCGCCGCCGTACTCGTCGAGGCGCGCCGCGAGGTACTCGGCCGTTGCCACGGTGTCATCGGCCGCGGCCGGGAAAGGATGCTCCGGCGCGAGTCGGTAGTCGAGGGACACGACCACGGCTTCAGCGCCGCGGCAGATCGCCCGGGCCGCGTTGTCGTGGGTGTCGAGATCGCCGACCACCCAGCCGCCACCATGAAGGAACAGCACGGTCGGCACGGGGCCGGAGGTCTCCGGTCGGTAGACGCGTGCCGGCCGGTCGGCGATCACCGTCTCCTCGACGGAACCGACGGGAATGACCTGATCGGGCGTGCGGGCGTCGACGGTCAGCGCCCTCATCGCCGCACGGGCACCGTCCACGCCGAGCTCGGGCATCGACGGAGTCGTCTCGAGGAGCTCGAGCAGCCCCCTCAGCTGGGGATCGACGGGCATCAGAGCCTCCTCGTCGGGTCCGCGCCGACGGCACCCTTGGCCTCGACCCAGAAGTCCAACGCGAGGTCCTCCTCACTGCCGCCGTTGAGATAGACGGAGAAGTCGGTGACCCCCTCGGCCTCGAGGACGTCGTCGTCGATGAAGAAATTGCCCGTGACCTCGCGGGCCGGCTTGGTGAGGATCGCGTAGGCGGCATCGGCCATGATCTGCGGTGTCCGCGACGATGTCTCCAGTCCCGGACCCACCACATTGCGCACGGCGGCGGTGTCGATGGCGGTGCGCGGCCACAGCGAGTTGGCCGCGATCCCGTCGGCGCGCAGTTCCTCGGAGAGCCCGAGCGTCACCAGGCTCATGCCGTACTTCGCGATCGCGTAACCGGTGTACTGCCCGAACCACTTTGGATCGGTCAGCAGCGGCGGGGAGAGCGTCAGGATGTGCGGATTGGCCGAGGCGCGCAGGTGTTCGATGCAGAGCTTCGACAGCAGGAACGCCCCACGGCTGTTGATCTGCGTCATCAGGTCGTACTTCTTCATCGACAGGTCCTCGGTGCGCGAGAGATCGATGGCGCTCGCATTGTTGACGACGAGATCGATGCCGCCGAATCGCTCGACGGTCTGGGCGACGGCATCGGTGACGAAGGCGTCGTCGCGGATATCGCCGACGAGGGGAAGCGCGTGACCGCCCGCCTCCTCGATCGCCTGAGCGGCGGTATAGATGGTGCCGGGGAGCTGGGGATGGGGCTCGGCGGACTTGGCCAGCAGGGCCACATTCGCGCCGTCGCGCGCCGCTCGGACGGCGATCGCCTCACCGATACCACGGCTGCCGCCGGACATGATCATCGTCGTACCTGCCAGGGACATCGAGAACCTCCACTGCGTCGGATGTCTCCCCATCATGGCCTATTCTCGGGGCATGGCGGAGGAGAATGTCCTGTTCGACGACCTCGTCGGACGTCGTGGCAGCTGCCGAGGCTATGCCCCAGGGCCGGTAAGCAGCGAGGTGCTGGAGCAGATCGTGACCACTGCCCAGCGCGCGCCGTCCTGGTGCAACACCCAGCCGTGGCACACGGAGATCGTCAGCGGCGCGGCCCTGGACCGGTTGCGCAAGGCGCTCGCCGAGGACGACCGCTGGGGCAGCGATTTCGAGTTCCCGGGCTCCTATGAGGGCGTCTACCGCGACCGGCGTCGCGAGGTCGGATGGCAGCTGTACGAGGCGGTGGGGGTCGAACGCGGTGATCGCGAGGGGTCCGCTCGTCAGACGATGCTGAACTTCGACTTCTTCGGGGCGCCGCACGCCGCGTTCATCACGGTTCCCGCCAGTGTGGGCGTGTACGCGCTCGTCGACGTGGGGTCCTACGTGCAGACCTTCCTGCTCGCGATCGAGTCCCACGGTCTCGGTGCGATCGCCCAGGCGGCCCTCGCGCAGAAGGCGGAGTTCCTGCGCGACTGGTTCGAGTGGGACGACGAGCGCAAGATGGTCTGCGCGATCTCCTTCGGCCACCCCGACCGTGACCACCCGGCCAACTCCTTCCGCAGTCGTCGGGTGCCGGTCGCGGAGGCGGTCCGCTTCCACGACTGACGCTCCTTCTCGGGGCGGTGACGTGCGCACCTCTCGGCAGGCTCGAGAGGTGCGTCTCGCACCGCCCGCGGCGACGCATCATCACCAACCCGTGGCATCGGGAGGAGCATCCGACCTACTACGGTGAGCGGGTGAGCGACATTCCCCAGTGGTACTCCGCGGCCCTTGCGCAGCGGCCCGAGCTGCTGTCGGTCGACGTCGAGGGCACGTCGATCCGCTACCGGGCCTGGGGGCCGCAGGGCGCGACCGTGGTCGTCCTCGTCCACGGCGGCGCCGCGCACAGCGGATGGTGGGACCACATCGGCCCGCATCTGGCCGCCGAGCACCGCGTCCTGGCCATCGATCTCTCCGGTCATGGTGACAGCGGACGACGCGAGAGCTACGACCTGGAGACCTGGGCACGCGAGGTCCTGGCGGTGGCGGGCGCCGAGTCCGCTGAGCCGCCGGTCGTCTACGGACACTCGATGGGCGGTTTCGTGGCCCTCACCGCCGCGCGCGACCACGGTGACCGGCTGCGTGGTGCGGTGGCGATCGACTCGCCGGTCCACAAGCTCTCGGCCGAATCGACCGAGCGTCGCCATCAGCGGGTCTATGACACGCCGCGCTATTACCCCGACCGGGAGGCGATCCTCGCGCGCTTCCGGACGCTTCCCGAGGACGAGGTGCAGCTCGCGTACGTCATGCGGCACATCGCCGAGGGTTCGGTGTGCGAGGAGGCCGAGGGCTGGCGGTGGAAGTTCGACCCCCGCGTCTTCGTCAACTCGATGATGGAGCCGGAGGACCTGCGGGGTGCCGCCTGCGAGGTCGTGCTGCTGCGCGGCGAGCGCGGCATGGCCACGATCGACATCACCGAGACGGTCCGCGATCGCCTGGGCGGCACGGTGCCGGTGACGGTCATCCCCGATGCGGGGCACCACATCATGATCGATCAGCCCGTCGCGCTCATCGCGGCGCTGCAGACCCTGCTCGGACAATGGAGACCTACGCGATGAAAGAAGGCACGATGACCGACGTATTGGTGGATCGCCGCGACGGCGTCCTGCGCATCACCATCAACCGCCCCGATCGGCTCAACGCGCTCGACACCGCGATGGTCAACGACATCAGCGACGCGCTCGCGGATGCCGAGGGAATCCGCGTCGCGGTCATCACCGGCGAGGGGCGCGCGTTCTCCTCGGGCGCGGCGATGGCCAAGGACACGGTCAATCCCGGCATCCTCGAGGCGATCGACCGGCTCATCCACACCATCACCGATGCTCCGTTCCCCGTGGTCGCGGCCGTCAATGGCATCGCGGCCGGCGTCGGCTGCTCGATCGTGGTGGCCTGCGATGTCTCCATCGCGAAGACCTCGGGTTATGTGCTGCAGGCCTTCGTCAACATCGGCCTGATGCCCGATGGCGCGGCCACCGAGCTGTTGGCGGCGTCGATCGGACGCACGCGGGCGATGCGGCTGCTGCTCAGCGGCGAGAAGCTGCCGGCCGAGCTGGCCGTGGAGTGGGGGCTGCTGACCCAGGCGGTGGCCGATGAGGATTTCGACGCCGCGGTCGAACAGACCGTCGCGCGTTTCGCGGCTGGCCCGACGGTGGCCTATGCGAGGACGAAGGAGGCCGTCAACGCGGCGAGCCTGCCGACCCTGGGCGCGACCCTCGATCGCGAGGCCGCCGGGCAGACCGAGCTCGCCGGCACGGCCGATCACGAGGAGGGCAAGGCCGCCTTCATCGAGAAGCGCGCCGCGAACTTCACCGGCCGCTGACCCTCACCGCCGCCCTGGGCGGTGCGTCAGCGTCCATTCCGCCCGGTGGTCGGTGTGTCAGCGTCCATTTCTGCGCTCAGATGGACGCCTACTCACCGCCCTCGTCCGCATGATCGGCTCGGCCTGAGCTAGCCGCGCAGGGCGCCGACGCCCAGCACCGCGGCGAGGCCGAGGGCGCTGCGCGGGTGATAGGCGGCCGTCCACAACCCGCCGTGGGCGGCGTTCTGCGCCTCGTCCATCCAGGGCTCGGCCTGCGGCGCTTCGTCGGCCCGCAGATCGTGCACGAGCAGCGCGGCCATCAGCACGTTGCTCGTGGCGGGATCGAAGACCTCGACGCCGAAGCGGTGCGCACCCGCGTAGGCGGCCGCGAGGGCCTTGTTCTTGATCACCGATCGCGTACGAGTCGCAGGGGCGACATTGAGCGAGACGAGTGCCCCGTCGTGCCGCGCCGAGGTCGCCCGCCAGCGCTGGAGTCGCTTGGCGAAGGCGTAGTTCGGGCCCTGCTGCGGGACGAGGGCGTCGCAGATGCCCATGTCGGCGAGCGGGGGATAGTTGCGCTGCAGGAGCCGTCCACCGCTCACGACGCGCAGCGGTGTCCGCAGGAGCCGCGAGGCGTGGCTGTACCGGTCGTTGGCCGTCACGACCTCCGCCCCGTGCACCGCGAAGACATCGGTGGGGGTGGCGAGGAAGGCCAGGGCGGTGTCCGGGCGGCGCTGGCGCAGGTGGCTGCCGAGTGCGTCGGCCGCCATCGAGACGAGGACGTGGGTGCCGCCGTCGGCATAGCAGTAGTTGCCGAGTACGAGTCGTCCGTCGATGCCCTCGAGCCACTGGGCGATGGCCGGGAGCTCGTGCACGATGTCCGCCCCGGCCTCGCTGGCGTCGTCGATGACGATGCGAGCGGGGAGGTGCACGCGCCCCGCACCGGTCTCGGCATGCTCGCGGATGCGTTCCTGGATGTCGTGGCGCGGCAGGTCGAGGGCGACGACCTCCGCACCCCAGCGCAGCAACGCGCGGTAGGGCCCCATCTCGGCACCGGCGCCGAGCACGGCGACGGTGTCGCCCTCCAGGCGCAACCATTCGGGGTTCTGCTGCACCCGGGTCACGGCTTGCGCGCAGGAGGCCGTGATGACGCCGTTCGCCACCCACGCGTCGAGCTGATCGGTCAGCTGGCGGCCGCGGAGACGCTCGCCGCGGTACGGGATGGTGAGCTCGGTCTCCGGCTCGGCACCGCCCTCGATCGTGCGGGTGTGGAAGGCCTGCGTGACCCGGGCGCTGTCGGTGGCCTTGCTGAGCGGCACGTCGTCGAAGCGGAAGCGTTCGTTCGCCGCGTGGAGCCCGGCCTCGGCGATGGCGACCGCGGCTTCCGGCGATCCGATGCCCGCCTCCACGAGGCGGGTGAAGTGCGCCAGATATCCCCGGCGCCAGTTGGTCTCGTTCTGGACAGCCCGCGCGCCGACCGCGTCGACCTCGCGCAACGCCTCGGCCACGACCTCCCGTGCGGTGGCTGAGGTGCTGTCGCCTGGAAATCTCACTCCCGACGTACTCATGAACGTGAGACTAGCCTCGGGTTCCGCATCCGCGCGAGCCGTGGGCCGGTAGACGGTGCGACGGCGGTGGACGGGGTGAGGAGCACGCCGCCCGTCCCCGTGGCGCTACCTGCCGGTAGGGTCGCGGCGTGGGTGTCGTGCATCTCATTCGTCATGGTCAGGCCTCGTTCGGCAGCGACGACTACGACGTGCTGTCTCCGATCGGCGAGACGCAGTCGAGCGCTCTGGGCCAGGGGTGGGAAGCCGAGGGTTTCGTGCCCACCGATGCGGTGGCCGGTTCGATGAAACGGCACGCGCAGACCGCGATCGCGGCGATCGATGCCTGCGGCGGACCGGACGGCTATGACGTCGACGCCGGCTGGAACGAGTACGACCACGTCGGTATCGCCACCGCGCACGATGCCGGGGCGCTCGGGCTGGACAGCAAGGCCTTCCAGCGGCTGCTCAACCAGGCGATCGCGGACTGGCGTTCCGGGGTGGGGGAGTACGACGAGCCCTACAGCGTCTTCGTGGAACGCGTCATGGGTGCCTTCGATGCCGCGGTCGCGACGGCGGGCCCCGGTCGCAGCGTCGCCGTGTTCACCTCGGGCGGCCCGATCGCGATGATCGTCTCGCATCTGCTCACCGGCGACGATGCCCTGTTCCAGCGGCTCAACGATGTCATCATCAACGCGAGCGTCACCACGGTCATCTCCGGGTCGACCGGCCCCCGGCTGCTGAGCTTCAACGAGCACACCCACCTCGCCCGCGACCTGGTCACCTACCGCTAGCCCCTCACCCGGTGGCGGTAGGTCATCAACCTTTCCGTCCTGCTGGCGGTAGGTCATCAACGTTATCGGGGTCGTTTGAGGTTGCCCACGTACCGCCGCCGTCGGCGTGCGGTGGCCGCTAGCCCCTCACCCGGTGGCGGTAGGTCATCAACCTTTCCGTCCTGCTGGCGGTAGGTGGTCAACGTTATCGGCGCTGGATGGGGTTGATCAGCTACCGCTGCCGATGGCGTGCGCGACCTCCGGAACCTTCTCGGATTCGCGCCCGCGACCGTGGGGACCGCTGCCATACTCCAAGGAACAGCCGCGTCACACGTCGAGGAGTCTGTATGCGTCGTACCACCTTCATCTCGGGAGCGTCCTCCGGCATCGGTGAGGGGATGGCCCGCGTGCTGGCGGAGAAGGGCGGTCATCTCGCGTTGGCGGCGCGGCGCACGGACCGGCTCGAGGCGCTCCAGGCCGAGCTGCTCGCCGCGCATCCCGGGATCGAGGTGAGCGTGCACGCCCTCGACGTCAACGATCACGACCGGGTCTTCGAGGTCGTCGGTGAGGCGGCCACGGAGCACGGCGGACTGGATCGTGTCATCGTCAACGCCGGACTCGGCAAGGGCGGCCGGATCGGCACCGGCCGGTTCGCGGCCAATCTCGAGACGGCGCAGACGAATGTGCTGGGGGCGTTGGCCCAGTGCGAGGCGGCGATGGAGCATTTCTACGAGCGTAAGACAGGTCATCTGGTGCTGATCTCGTCGATGTCGGCGATGCGCGGGATGCCCTCCTCGATGACCACCTACGCCGCGACCAAGGCGGCCGTCGCGCACCTGGCCGAGGGCATCCGGATGGACCTCATCGGCCGTAAGGGCCTCGATATCAAGGTCACCACCCTCTACCCCGGCTATATCGCCTCGGAGATGAACGAGGGCGTGGACCAGGAGGCGAAGCTGATGGTCGACACCGAGACCGGCAGCCGGGCGCTGGTGGGCAAGATCGAGGCCGAGGTCGCCGAGGCCTGCGTGCCGACGCTGCCCTGGGCGCCGCTCGCTCCCGTGATGAAGCACGCGCCCCTCGGGCTGGTGAAGCGCCTCGTGTGAGCCGGATCGCGCGGGCGGATTCTGCATTCCTCGGCCTAGAGGCTCATAGCCGGGGCGGTGACCTACGCACGTCTCGACCGCGGCGAGCGGTGCCTATCCCACCGCCCGTTGGGCCGTGAGGTGCGTAAGTCACCGCTGGCTCGCGGCAGAGGTGCGTAAGTCACCGCCCTGGGGGTGAGGGTCAGGCCCCGGCATCGAGCAGGTAGCCGCTGCCGCGCACGGTGACGATGAGATCCGCGGCGTCGGGCCCGAGCCGCTGCCGGAGCCGGTAGATCGTCGCCTTGACGAGATCGCGGCCCCCGACCCAGTCCTCGGACTGCCAACCCTGGGTGAGGAGCAGCCGCCACGCCCGTACCTCACCGGGATGCTCGGCCAAGGCTGCGAGGAGCCGCCACTCCGTCTCGGGCAGGGTGATCTGCTTGCCCGAGACGCGCACGGTGTGGGAGGACCAGTCGATCGTGAGCATGCCGAACTCCGAGCGCCGCTGCTCGCGTCCGCGCCCGCGGCGGAGCACCGAGTCGATGCGGCTGAGCAGGATCCGCGGCTCGAAGGGCTTGATGACATAGTCATCGGCGCCGGCATCGAAGCCGGCCAGGATCTGCTCGGTCTGCGAGCGCGCCGTCACCATGATGATCGGGACGTCGCTCGTGGCGCGCATCCGCTGGCAGACCGCGACTCCGCCGATCCGCGGCATGGTGACGTCCAGGACGACGATGTCGAAGGCCTCGCTCTGGAAGGCCGCCATCGCCTCCGCTCCGTTCAGCGCCTTGTTCACGGTGAAGCCCCGGTTGGTCAGCAGGTACTCCAGGATCATCAGCATCTGCGGTTCGTCGTCGACGATCAAGGCCTTCGGCTCAGACATGGCCGTCACTGTCCTCCTTCGGCAGCGTGATCATGAACGAGGTGCCCGCTCTGAGCCGGGTGTCGACGACGACGCTCCCCCCGTGGGCCTGGATCAGGGAACGGGTGATCGACAGGCCGAGTCCGGTGCCGTCATGTGAGGGAGCGCCGGACCGGAACGGCTCGAAGAGCTGATCGCGTTCCTGTGGCGACATGCCATCGCCGGAGTCGGTGACCTGCAGGACGATCGCGTGGTCGTTGTCGAGGAGCTTGATGTAGATGTCCGATCCCGGCGAGCTGTAGCGGCACGCGTTGAGCAGCAGATTGCTCAGCGCCTGCCGCAGGGCGACATGGTCGACCATCGCGGGGGACATGATCCGGGGCAGATCGAGCAGGATGCGCTGCTGGCGCTGCTCGGCGACGAGGCGCATGCCCGTCGCGATCTCACGGACGAGCCGCGGCAGGTCCGTCCGTTGCGGTTCGAGGGTGAAGGTGCCGGAGTCGATCCGCGCCTGGACGAGGATGCCCTCGCAGATCGCCGCCGCCTGGGCCGTCTGCTGGGCGATGATCGCGACGAACTGGCGTTGCTGGTCGTTGAGTGCCCCCGCTTCCTCGGTCTCCAGCACCGAGACCGAGGCCTGGATCATGGTCAGCGGATTGCGCAGCTCGTGGCTGACCGCCCAGGCCGTGGTGGCATGCCGCTGGGAGAAGGCCATCAGTCGGTCCAGGGCCTCCCGGCGGTAGCGCTCCTCGCGCCGGACGGCGACGAGACAGCCGGTGATCACCGCCGCCAGGGCGACCACGCTCCAGGTGACCGCCGCGATCCACCCGACCCGATGCGCGAGCAGCCAGCCTCCCCCGGCGACCGCGAGCCCGCCGCCGACCCCGGCGGCATAGGGGAAGATCGGTCGCCAGGGTGACAGCTGGGGCGCTGGCACCAGGGTGGGAGTCACGTCGTCACTGGCCATGGCGGTTTGATTGTGCCTCAGCGAGGTCGGCCTGACCAGCGCGGCCGCGGGTGGGCCAGCACCACCGAGGGTCGACACATTCCGGTTCCTCTCCTCTGGGGCGGTGACCTACGCACCTCTCGCGGCCAGTGAGACGTGCGTACGTCACCGCCCCCGGGAGTGAGAGGTGCGTAGGTCACCGCCCTGGTTGCCGGCGCCGGCCGTCGGGTCGCTCGCCTCGGTGTCGACGAGGTGCGCGCCGCCGACCGGGGCCGCGGGCCAGGAGACCAGCTGCCAGCCGGACGTGGGGTCGCCGTCCAGTTCGACCAGTCCCGTGTTGCTCAGCGGGGTCGTCCCCGTGAGGTCGCCGCCGCCGATGCGATACCAGGTCCAGGCCCGGATGGCGCCGCCGTGGGACACGACCACCGCGCTCTCGCATCCATCCTCGGCGAGCCTCGCGATGGCGGCGTCGTAACGCTCGATGAAGGCCCAGCCGTCGTACCCGCCCGGCATGCGCTGGTCGAGGTCCCCGGTCGCCCACGCGGTGACCGTCTCGCGATAGGCCCGCCACGCCTCGGCATCGCTGCGCATGGCGAGGTCGCCGGCACCGATCTCCTCGACGCCCTCGGTCACCACCGGTTCGAGACCCCGTCGCCCGGCGAGGGGAGCGGCGGTGAGCTGGGTTCTCAGCAGTGTCGAGACGGCGATCCTGTCGACCGGGACGCCGTCGAGCGCGTCGGGCACGGCCGCGGCCTGACGCTCGCCGAGCGCGGTCAGTCCCGGGCCGGGTGTGCTGGCATCGAGCTGGCCGGAGACATTCGAAGGGGTCTGGGCGTGACGCAGGAGCATGAGTCGCATCCCGGCAGTATGGGGGGGGCCGAGTTGTCCCTCGGCGCCTGCGCGCCGCTCGCGGCATGTTCCAACGCCCATCGTGAGACGCGTCGTCGCTGCGATTCCAGCGGTAACGCGATTGTTACCGGTCCTTACGGTGCCCGGTGGCACCACCGGTCGCGTGTCGGCGTGTCGGGCACGGCACAGGGCGGCGGCTGCCGGCCCGAGGTGGCAGCCACCGCCCTGCGGTAGGAGAGGATCAGCCGTTGTTGGCGACCCAGAGGTCCTGCCAGTCCTGGATGCGCACGGCATCGTCCTCCGCCGTCGCGGGATCGAAGGTGAACAGCTTGTCCTGGACCTCATGGATGTCGCCGGGCACGTCGCTGTACTCGATGTCCTCATTGGTGGAGAGGACGCCATCGACCATGCGAGGCGCGAAGCCCTCCTGGGTCATCTGGTAGTGCACGAAGAGCTTCGACGCGTTCGGCTTCGTGGTCTTGGCGGCGATGATGATGCTGCCGGGGATCGAGTAGCCGACCCACGGCTCGAGACCGTCGCAGCGAGTGAGGTCGGCGTACTGCTCGCGGTACGCCTCGCGGAAGCCTTGGATGGGCACGAGCCCGACGAAGGTGTCCGCGGTCTGCCCCGGGGTACCGATGACCGCGACGGAGTTGCTGGTGTCGCGTTCGAGCTTGGGCCGGTTCGCGGCGAACCGCTCCAGGAACAGAGAAGCGGCGCTGTCGGCATCATCGGGCAGCGGCTCGCCGTAGTGGTCCTCGTAGGCCTCGGCGAGCTCGTCGTCGGCGTGGCTCTCGATCTGATTGAACAGGTTGAACGTGGCGGGCTGCAGCTGGGGATCGAGCAGTGTGACCCGGCCGGCGCGGTCCTCGTCGACGGCGCCCCACCAGTTGTCGATCGGGCAGGTGTCGTACTCGGCGCCGTTGTACGCCCAGACATAGGGAGTGGAGCGGTGGATCGCCGGGCTGTGGTATTCCTCGGGCACGCTGTCCTTGATGTCCGGCGGCATCCAGCTCACCGCGACGCCTTCGGGGATGAGGCGATTGATGAGCAGACCGATATCGCTCGTCGCGAGGACATCGGTCTGGACATTGTCGGCGCCGGCCTCGCGGACGATGATCTCGTTCATGTCCTGGCCCTCGAGCTTCACGGCGGTGGCCTGGATGCCGTACTTCTCGGTGAAGCCGGCCGCGACCTCCTGGATCTTGCCGCTGGTGTCGGCGACGGTGATCGGGCCCTCCTCCTTCGCGGCTTCGATCAGGGCGTCGAGCGAGTAGTCGTCATCGGAGATCCCGATCTCGACGGAGGACGGCTCGTCGCCGCCCTCGGGGGAGGACGAGGGCGAGCAGGCGGCGGCGACGGTGAGCGATGCCACCGCGGTGAGGCCGATGAAGGATCGGCGGAGGGCGCGTCGGGGGTGATGCATGGGTACTCCTCGGTGGGGGTCAGAGAGACGTGTCGATGGATGAAGGAAACGGGGCCGTCGCGGTCGGCGGCGTGCGAGGTCGCTCATCAACCACCCAGCCCGTCGGCCAGGTTGCTGCGGCCGAGGCGCTGCACGGCCAGGGTCGCGACGAAGGCGATCACACAGGCCATCAACGTCACCGCGTTGGCGGCCTGGGCGTAGCCGTAGTCGACGAGGCGCACCGCGTAGGTGGTGAGCAGGTCGGTGCCCGGGACCGCGAGGATCACGACCAGGCTCACGGCCTTCAGCAGGCCGATGAAGGGCAGCAGGATGGCCGCGATGAGCGGGCCCTTCTGGATGGGCAGGACGATCTTGATCATCCGCTTCCACCATCCGGCGCCGGCGATCTGCGCCGCCTCCTCCGGTTCCTTGCCGAGCTGCATCATTGAGGCGGTGCCGGCGCGTGAGGCGAAGGGCATGCCCTCGACGGCCATGCACAGCACGAGGATGATCGCGGTGCCGTAGAGCGCGGGGACCGGGCCCCGCGCGACGGCGAAGAGCGAGAGATAGGCGACCGCGAAGGCGACAGCAGGCACCAGATAGGGCAGGAAGGTGATGAAGCGCAGCGTCCCGCCGAGCATCGGGATCGTCGTCCGGGTGATGACATAGCCGACCAGCAGGCCGAAGATGCCCGCACAGGTCGCCGCGACACCCGCCATCCAGATCGAGTTCCACGCCGACGACCAGAACTCACCGGTGAGCAGGATGCCGTTGCGCATGGCGGTGGTGGCCAGGTCGTGGCCGATCCAGTAGTCGAGGGTGAAGTTATTGGCCGAGAAGCGTCCCGGGATGTGCATGATCGTCGTCAGGAACAGCGCCAGCAGCGGGATGACCGCGCTGATGACGAAGACGCCGGTGGCGAAGCCGGTCGCGGGGAGCCGCCAGCGGCCGAGGGAGGTGCGTTTGTCCATGCTCCCCTTGCCGCCGATGGTGACGAAGCGGCGCGCCTCCTTGGCGAGGACGATCTCGACGAACACCGAGATCAGGCAGATGAGGATGATGGCCATGGCGAGCACTGCCGCCACCCCGGACTGGCCGGAGCCGACGCTGCGGAACAGCGAGGTCGCCAGCACGTCGAAGCCGACCGGCTGACCGAGGATGTAGGCGACACCGAAGTCGCCGATGCACCGGGCGAAGACCAGCGTCGCGGCCGACATCAGCGAGGGGCGCATCAGCGGCAGCAGGATGCGGCGCGTGAACACGCCCGAGGTCGCGCCCATGATGCGCGCCGACTCCTCCAGCTGGGAGTCGAAGCGGCGCAGGGCATTGCCGAACAGCAGGATGACGAAGGGGATGTAGTGCAGGGAGAGCACGATGGTGATCGGGAGCTGTCCGTAGGCGAGCCAGTCGGGTGGTGTGAAGCCCATCGACTCCAGCCAGCCGGGTTCGCCGCCGGCGGCGCGGTTCTTGAAGATCGCGGTCCAGGCGAGGGCGAAGGCCATCGACGGGACCATGTACGGCACGATCAACGCCGTGGCGAACCAGCGGCGACCCCACATATTGGTCCGGGTCAGCAGCCAGGCGAGCAGGGCGCCGATGACGAGGGCGATCGCGAGTGAGCTGAAGGCGATGGTGACGGTGTGCGTCAGCGGCTTCCAGAAGACCTGCTGGGAGACCGGTGAGGACACGACCCGCTCGAAGTTGTACGTGGTCAGCTCCCCGAACTGCTGCCCCGTACGGGCGGTGTCCTCGTACTGGACGCGGATGCCGTCGTTCAGCATGGTCACGACGGGGACGACGATCAGATAGGAGAACAGCAGCAGGAACAGGACACCGATCACGGTCGTCGGGTTCTTCAGGGCGAGCCGTCCGCGGGACAGCGCGGCCTGGGTCCGGGTGGTCGAGCGGCGTGCTCGTGTGGTGGTACGTGCGGTGCTCATGCCGCCACCGCCTGGCGGTGGGAGGTGAACCTCATCGTTCGCTCGCTCATGCGGTCGTCCCCTCCTCATCGGGGAGGACGTACGCGCGGGCGGCATCGAGCGCGAGCGAGACGGGTGTCCCCTGGCCGAGGAGCTCGTCGGGCACCGGCACCGACACCAGCACCTTGCCGTCGGCGGTCTCGATCTCGTACTCGACCGAGGAGCCGTAGTACATCGCGCTCACGACCGAGCCGGTCGCGCCGTGATCGACCGGAGCGACGGTGACGTTCTCGGGGCGCACCACCAGCAGGCCCCGCATCTCCACATCGGGATGCGCGGCGACCTGCGAGGTGGTGCCGAAGGCCGTGACGGTGACCTCGCCCGATGCGCCGCGGCCGTTGATGTCGACGGGGATGAAGCTGGCCCGGCCGATGAAGTCGGCGACGAAGCGGGTGGCCGGGTAGCGGTAGATGGTGCTGGGCGGGCCCGACTGCTCGATCTTGCCGTGGTTCATGACGATGACGCGATCGGACATGCTCATCGCCTCGTCCTGGTCGTGGGTCACGTAGACGCTGGTGATGCCGAGACGTTCTTGCAGTTGCCGGATCTCGGTGCGCATCTGGTCGCGCAGCTTCGCATCGAGATTCGAGAGCGGCTCGTCGAAGAGCATCACCGAGGGGCGCAGCACCATGGCGCGGGCGAGGGCGACCCTCTGCTGCTGGCCGCCGGAGAGCTGATGGGGGTAACGCTCCTCCATGCCGGTGAGGTTCATGCTGGCGAGGGCGATGGTGACGGCATCGGTGATCGCGGCGGGCTTCCACTTCTGCATGGTCAGGCCGAAGGCGACGTTGTCGTACACGTTCATGTGCGGGAAGAGGGCGTAGTTCTGAAAGACCATCGACATCGGCCGTTTGTTGGGGGACTGCTCGGTGATGTCGGTGCCGTCGAGGAGCACGCGGCCGGCGGTGGGGTTCTCGAAGCCGGCGATGATCCTCAGGGTCGTGGTCTTGCCGCAGCCCGAGGGCCCGAGCAGGGTGACGAACTCGCCCGCCTCGATCTCCAGGCACATGTCGGAGAGCGATTCCGTCGCCGCGCCGGGGTAGCGCATCCCGATGTGCTCGAGCGCGAGGGTTCCGGCGCGTGCGGGTGACAGCGTGTCAGTCAGATCCGGCGGGGCGGTCTGGGACTGGTGTGACATCGTGTGCGGTCCTCAGCGGTAGAGAGTGTGGCGACCATCACACTAGAGAGCGCAGCGTCTCGCGGGACCGTCCGCGTGTAAGTGTTGGTAATAGCGGCGTTACCTCGGGGCGCGGAGCCGGGGCCCTCCTCCGCCAAGCTCAGCCAAACCTCACTTTGATGAGGTTTCCCTTGCTGGAATTGCAGTGTTTACCGTGCTTTGATTGAATCATTCAAAGAAATCGTGAGAGGAATGATCATGAGCCCTGTTGACACCACCGCCACCCACACCGCGCACCCGCCCTTCACCGCTTCGGCGAAGATGGCCGAGCAGTTGCAGCAGCTGCACGTCGACCTGATCGACCTGCACATCGTGGGCAAGCAGGCGCACTGGAATGTCGTGGGCAAGAACTTCCGCGACCTGCACCTGCAGCTCGACGAGGTCGTCGACGCCGCGCGGGAGTTCTCCGACACCGTCGCCGAGCGCATGCGCGCCGTCTACGTCACCCCGGACGGCCGGATCAAGACGGTGGCCGCGCAGTCCAGCCTGGCGGAGTTCCCGGCCGACGAGGTCGACACCACCGAGACGGTGGACCTCATCACCGGTGCCCTCTATGCCGTCGCGGCGACCGCGCGCCGCATCCACGACGATGTCGATGCCGAGGACCCCACCACGGCCGACATCATCCACAGCATCCTCGAGCGCATCGAGCAGCTCGCCTGGATGATCGACGCCGAGAACCGCGTCGCCAACCAGTCCCTCCCCCGTCAGCGCAACGCCTGACGCACCCGTTGAGTGTGGGGGTACCTCCCTGGACGGAGCGCAGCGGAGTCCTTGGGGGAACGTTTGGACGCCGATTTCATCGTCCTGACGTTCCCCCTACTCGCTGCGCTCGTGGGAGGTGGTCCCCACTCAACGTGTAGGTGGGCTCAGTGGTTGCGGAGCTTGTCGATGAGCTGGTCCTTCTTCAGGTCCGAGTAGCCCTCGATGCCGAGCTCCTTGGCGCGGTCCTTGAGCTCGTCGACCGTCCAGTCCTCATAGGACCCGGCCTTGCCGCCGCGCTCGCCCACCTTCTTCTTGCCCTCATTGGCGGCCGCATTGGAGATCCGCGCCGCCTTCTCCTTCGAGGCTCCTTCGTCGCGGAGATCCTCGTACATGTCCGGGTTCTTCAGGCTCGGGTTCTCCTCGTTGTCCTTCCTGGCCATCAGAACACCCCCTTTCCACCTGTCACGCCGAGCACCGTGCCCGACACGTAGCTGGCCGTCTGATCGCTCGCCAGGAACACGAAGGCCGGCGCGCATTCCGCGGGCTGGCCGGCACGCCCCAGAGGTGTGTCCTGGCCGAACTGCTCGAGCTTCTCCGGCGGTTGCGTCGCCGGCTGCAGCGGCGTCCAGATCGGGCCCGGCGCCACGGCATTGACGCGGACACCGTGCGGACCCGCCTCCTGGGCGAAGTTGACGGTGAAGTTGTTGATCGCCGCCTTGGTCGAGGCGTAGTCCAGCAGCGAGGTCGACGGCTCATAGGCCTGGATCGACGACACATTGATGACATTGCCGCGCGCCGCGCGCAGGTGTTCCAGCGCCTCGCGGGTCAGCACGAACATCGCCTTGAGGTTCGTAGTGAGCACGCGGTCGATCTGCTCGTCGCTCATGTCGGCGATGCTGTCGCCGCGCGCGTACTGGAAGCCCGCATTGTTGACGAGCACATCGAGACCGCCGAGCTGCGAGACCGTCTCGTGCACGACGCGCTCGCACGTCGCGGGATCGCGCAGGTCGGCCTCGATCGCCAGGGCCGTGCGACCGGCGTCCTCGATCCAGCGTGCCGTCTCGCGGGCGTCGTCGTTCTCCTCGGGCTGATAGGTGAAGGCGACATCGGCTCCCTCGCGGGCGAAGGCGATCGCGACGGCCCTGCCGATACCCGAATCGCCTCCTGTCACGAGGGCGCGCTTGCCCGAGAGGCGGTCGTGACCCTCGTAGGTGTCCTCACCGTGATCGGGGCGCGGCGTCATCTCATGGGTCGACCCGGGCGGCTCCTGCTGCTGGCGAGGAAAGCCCTGGGAGAGCGCTGGTTCTGTGGTGTCGGGTGCAGGCATCGTTCAACCTTTCGCGTCGATCGGCTGGCTGCTTGATCCAGTACCCAGGCAACCACCGAACGACACGGCCCGCACCTCAGCCCACGCGCAGGACCAGCTTGCCGGTGTTGTCTCCGCGGAAGAGTCCGAGGAGGGTGTCGCCGAAGGCCGCGACGCCACCGTCGACCACGGTCTCGCGGGCCTGGAGCGAGCCCTCGGTGATCATCGCGCCGATGGCGTCGATCGCCTCGGGATAGCGGTCCTCGTAGTCGAAGACGACGAAGCCCTGCATCCGGGCACGGAAGACGAGCAACGACATGTACCGGCTCGGTCCGGGAGGCAGCGACTCCGCGTTGTACTGGCTGATCGCTCCGCAGATGACCACCCGGGCACCGCGCCGCAGGTTGGCGAGAGCGGCGTCGAGGATGTCGCCGCCGACATTGTCGAAATAGATGTCGATGCCGTCCGGGGCGACGGCGCGCAGCCGCTTGAACACGTTCTCGTTCTTGTAGTCGATCGCCTCGTCGAAGCCGATCTCACGCAGCCACGCCGTCTTCTCGGGGCCTCCGGCGATGCCGATGACGCGGCAGCCGCGGGCCTTGGCGATCTGTCCGGCGACGCTGCCCACGGCACCGGCGGCGGCCGAGATCACGACAGTGTCGCCCTCGTGCAGCTCGCCGACATCGGTCAGGCCGAAGTAGGCGGTGATGCCCGGCATGCCGAGCGCACCGAGCCAGGTGGGGGAGTCGGCCACGTCGAGGTCGATGCGGCTGACGCCGGTGCCGTCGCTGATCGCGTATTCGGTGACGCCGAAGGTTCCGGTCACCGCATCGCCCTCGGCGAAGTCCGGGTGACGCGACGTGACGACACGGCCGGTGGCGCCGGCGCGCATGACCGCGCCGATCTGTACCGGCGGCACATACGAGCGCACGTCGTTGAGCCAGCCGCGCATGGCCGGGTCGAGGGAGATGTGATCGATGCGGACCAGGAACTGACCGTCCTCGGGATCGGGCAGTTCGACGGTGTCGAGCGACCAGGTCGAGTCGTCGGGGAGGCCGGTCGGCCGCTGGGCGAGGGTGATCTGCTGCGTCGTGGTGGTCACGCCGCTCACTCTAGGCGGTCGGGTTGCGCATGGAGCCAGATCACTGATCCAGGCCCTCGGTGGTCGAGTAGCGACCTGGGGGCACCTCCCGCTTGCGGGGGAGGAACGAGGGAGCGTATCGAGACCGCGCTTGGGTGTGGTGGTTTCGATACGGCCCTCGTTCCTCGGACCCACTCAACCACCGGATTGGATCCTCGGTGGTCGAGTAGCCGAAGGCCGTTCGCGGCCGACGCGTATCGAGGCCACGCTTGGGTGTGGTGGTTTCGATACGGCACGTGCTCGCTGCGCTCGCCGTGCCTACTCAACCACCGATCGGGACCCTTCACGGCCGACGTGTATCGAGGCCGCGCTTGGGTTGGGGTTTCGGTTACCCCTGGCGGGCTTTGAGGCGGGGGTTCTGCTTGTTGATGACGTAGGTGCGGCCGCGGCGGCGGACCACCTGGGATCCGGGCTGGTTCTTCAGTGAGCGGATCGAGTTGCGGACCTTCATCGGTACTCCTTGGGGTCGACGAGTCCCGCGTGGACCGCCTTGACGAGGCGGCGCGGGACGCGGACGGTGTCGCCGCCTGTGGTCACCGGGACCAGATCGACGGGCTTGGCCTTCCACTGACTGCGGCGATGCCGCGTGTTGCTGCGTGAGGTCTTGCGTTTCGGTACGGCCATGGGGTCTCCTCCGTGGGGTCAGGCGGCGCGCTCGATCGGGCCGAGCCAGGGGTCGAATCCGTCGTCGGCGATGTTCCAGGCCCAGCCGCGCCTGGCGATCTCCTCGTCGGTGACGAGGCAGCGGTTGAACAACGTGACGATCTCGTCGATCTCGTCGTCGACGCCGGTCGCGAGCAGCCGGGTGTGCGGCGGCCCGTCGGGCTGCACGAGCGCGGTGCCGACACTGAGCTGGCCGCCCGCGCCGGACCACTCGCAGGCCTGGCCGGGGCGCGATGCCAGCCAGAAGCATCCGCGCGAGCGGCGTGGGCCTCCGCCCAGCTCGGCGATGTGCTCGCGGAGCCGCCCGGGGTGGAAGGGGCGGTCCGAGCGCAGCTCCACGGTCCAGGCGGTGCCCTTCTCGATCAGTCCGACCGGCTGGGTTCCCATCGGATCGACCCAGGTCTCGGCGGCATCGTGATGGCGGGTCCGGCCGGGGTCGAGGGCGTAGACGAGATGGTCGGGCACGAGCCGGGCTCCGGGACGGGCCAGCACCGAGATCAGATCGCCTCCCTCGTCGGGGAGCTCGCCCACCGCCAGCACGGTGTCCGCGTACTCGATCAGTGAGCTGAGGGTCTCGGCGACACTGCGTCCGTCCTCGGCGGAGGTGTGGATCTCCCGCTCGATCAGCAGGTCGTCGCCGAGCAGGTCGTTCTCCCACTCCGGCCCGTCGACCACGGCGATGACCTCGCTGACGCGCAGTAGGTCCCGGTACTCCGGATCGTAGTCGATGACGCGGCAGATGCCGGTCGCGTCGGCGCTGATCGGCAGATGGGCGACGATCGAGCTCCATCGGCCGGTGTGGGCGAGGCGCGCCAGCGTGGGCAGGATGTCCTCGCGCAGCGCGCAGCTGGCGCATGCGTGATCGAGGTCGAGCTCCTCGCGCTCGAGGATTCCGGTGTGGTCGGCGACCACACGGGTGAGGGTCTGGCGGGTGACGTCGATCGTGTGGTGGACCGCGACGGCGCCGAGCGTGTCCCACGCGAGGGTCAGCACCGTGCGTTCGACGGCCTCGGCCTGGGTGCCCGTGACGATCGCGACGGGGGTGGTCACCGGCCGGCTCCGTAGCGCCGGTTGAACCGCTCGACGCGGCCCTCGGTGTCCATGACTCGTCCGCGTCCGGTCCAGAACGGGTGGCTGGCCGCGGAGATGTCGACGTCGATGACGGGGTAGGTCTGCCCGTCGAGGTCGATGGTGTCGTCACTGGTGGCCGTGGACCGGGTCAGCAGCGTGAGGCCGCCGGCGCGGTCGCGGAACACCACGGGCCGGTAGGCGGGGTGGATGTCGCGCTTCATGGTGGACCTTTCTGGAGGATCGCTACGATGATATCGTCATGAGAGTCATTCTCAACAAGGAGATCGTATGTCACGTATCTGTCAGGTGACGGGAGCGGGTCCGGGCTTCGGCCACGCTTTCTCGCATTCGCATCGCCGCACCAAGCGGCGGTTCGACGTCAACATCCAGCGCAAGACCTACTGGGTGCCGAGCCTGAACCGCCGCGTCACGCTGACGGTGAGCGCGCGCGGCATCAAGGCCATCGATCGGCGCGGCATCGACGCCGTCGTCGCCGAGATCCAGAAGAGAGGGGAGAAGGTATGAGCTCGAGGAGCTCGGACGTCCGTCCGGTGGTGAAGCTGCGGTCCACTGCCGGGACCGGCTACACCTATGTCACTCGCAAGAATCGCCGCAACGACCCCGATCGCCTCGTTCTGCGCAAGTTCGATCCGGTGATTCGGCGACATGTCGACTTTCGGGAGGAGCGCTGATGGCGAAGCGCAGCAAGATCGTCAAGAACGAGCGGCGCCGTGAGCTGGTGGAACGACACGCCGATCGCCGGGCCGAGCTCCGACACGCCAGCAAGGACACGACCCTGCCGATGGCCGAGCGGCTCGCCGCCTCGCGGGCCCTCGCCAAGCTGCCTCGGGACTCCGCGGCAGTGCGTTTCCGCCGCCGGGACCAGGTCGACGGGCGTCCTCGGGGGCACATCGGCAAGGCCGGACTGTCGCGAATCCGCTTCCGTTCGGCGGCTCATGCCGGCGAGCTCCCGGGCATCACCAAGTCCTCGTGGTGAGCGGTTCCGCCTCGCCCGGCCTCGGCGGAGGTTGGGCGAGGCGGTAGACTGATACAGAACGAGCGCGCCGCGACGACGCTGGCTGACGCTCGGCCCGACGAAACTACGCAATACTGCGTGACTTGGTAGCGGGCATCCGCAACGTCTGAGAGTTCTGTGAATCACCCTTCCGGCAGCCCCGTGCTGCCCACCTTTTCTTCCTCCTTCGATCTTCCGAAGCCGCTCGTGTCGGCGCTGATGCGTCAGCAGATCACGAGCCCCACCCCGGTCCAGGCCGCCGTCATCCCCGACGCGCTGGAAGGCCGCCACGTCCTCGGCCGTGCCCGCACGGGCTCGGGCAAGACGCTGGCCTTCAGCCTGCCCGTCCTCGCCCGGCTGGCCGATGGGTCGAGCCGCCGGCAGCGTCCGCGCGCGCTCATCATCCTGCCGACGCGTGAGCTCGCCACCCAGGTCCAAGAGGTCATCAAGCCGCTCGCGATCCCGCTGGGGCTGCGCGTGCTGACGGTCTACGGCGGCGTGCCGATCAACCGTCAGATCCGCGACCTGTCGCGTCCGGTCGACATCCTCGTCGCCACTCCCGGTCGCCTCGGTGACCTGCTCGATCGTGGCGAGGTGAGCCTCGACGATGTCGAGATGACCGTGCTCGACGAGGCCGATCACCTGTGCGACCTCGGCTTCTACAAGCCCGTCGACGCGCTGCTGTCCAAGACGCCCAAGGACGGTCAGCGACTGCTCCTCTCGGCGACCCTCGACGGTGATGTCAACCGGCTCGTGCAGAAGCACCTGCCGCAGCATCGCCTGCACGAGCTCGACGAGCTGGCGGGACAGCCGGTCACGATGGAGCACCACGTGCTGCTCGTCCCCGGTGACCAGCGGTCGACGACCTTGACCTCGCTGCTCGAGGCCAATCCGCGCACGATCGTGTTCACGCGCACCAAGCGCGGCGCGGCGCGTCTCGCGCGTCAGCTGACGCAGCGTGGCGTGGAGTCGGTCGATCTGCACGGTGATCTCGACCAGCGTCGTCGTGAGCGCAATCTCGCCAAGTTCACGCGTGGCGATGCGACGGCGATCGTCGCCACGGATGTCGCAGCGCGCGGCATTCACATCGACGGCATCGGCCTGGTGGTCCACTACGATCCGCCGGCCGAGCACAAGGCGTACCTGCACCGCTCGGGCCGTACGGCGCGCGCGGGGGAGAAGGGCACCGTGGTCACGGTCGCCACTCCCGAGAACATCAAGGACGTCATCGCCCTGCAGCGCAAGGCCGGGGTGGAGGCGCGGCATCACGATGCCGCCACCGCTCCGTCGCCGATGACGGTCGACGCCCTCTCGGGTGCCGGTCGTCCCGCGCCGGTCGAGGACACCCCGGCTCGTCGCGGCGGTCCCGGTGCGCAGGGTCCGGGAGCGAACGGCAACAACCGCAATCGCAACCGGAACCGTAATCGCAACCGGCGTCGCAGCGGTGAGCGCCGCCCCGCTCAGGTCTGACCCGCACGGCGAGCGCGTCGGCCCGTCCGCGCGCTCGCCCTCCTCACGAGTGGTGCAATCTCGCCCCGGATTCATCGAGTCCGGGGTGATTTTGCACCACTCGGCGGGTGCCCGCGCCGAGGTGAGCGCTCGATAGCGTGGGGACATGACCCGACATCCTCGTGCTGCCTGGATCGTGTTCGGCCTTCCCGTCGTGATCGGTCTGGCGGGGGTCGCCGTGGTGTGGAGTTGGTCGGGTGATCTGCCCGACCAGATCGCCCGGCATTGGGGCGGTTCCGGTGTCGCGGACGGTTACAGCTCACTGCCGGTCTCGCTCATGACGACCCTCGCCGTCGGCCCCGGTATCGCCCTCCTGGTGGGTGCCGTGGTGTGGGCGCTGAAGGCGCCGAGCCGGCTCGCCGCCGCGCTCACGGTCGGCCTGACCTCCTTCGTCATCGGACTCGACCTCGCCACGACGGGTGCGCAGCGCGGCCTGGACGATGCGAGCGGTGTCGAGCTCTCGAGCTGGTGGTTCGTCGCGGCGATCGGTGCCGCCGCAGTGGGATGCGCCGTCGGTGGTCTCCTCACCCCGCGCGATCGGTACGAGGGCAGCCATCCCGATGATCCGGTCCCCGCCGCGGCGAGTGCGGATTGGTCCGGGGTCGTCCGCAGCGACATCTTCCTGGGCATCTCCGGGGTCGTGCTCCTCGCCGGGGTGGTCCTGTTGTTCCTGCCCGCGCCCGGTTTCATGGTCGGCATCATCCTCGTGGTGACCGGCCTGCCGCTGTTGGCGACCGCCTGGTGGCGGGTGACCGTCGATCAGCGCGGCGTGCGTCTGCGTAGCCTCGCGCCCTGGCCGGTTTGGCGTGTCGGTGCCGACCGGATCACCGGGGCCGAGGTCACCACGATCGGGCCCGGCGAGTTCGGCGGCTGGGGTGTGCGGATGACGCCTCGCGGCACGGGCGTGGTGTATCAGCGCGGCGAGGCGGTCGTGATCCATCGTCGCGACGCGCGCCCCCTCTTCATCGTGATCGACGATGCGCGCGGAGCCGCCGCTGCGGTCAATGCCCAGTTGCGCGCCGGCTGACGCGTGTCGGCGGAGAGCTCTAAGCTGACCCCATGCCCGAGATGCCCGAGGTCGACGCATTGGTCGGCTTCCTGCGCGAGCGGTGTGTCGGGGCGGTGGTGGCCGACATCGAGCTCGCCTCCTTCGCCGTGCTCAAGACCTTCGACCCGCCGGTCTCGGCGTACACCGGGCTCGCTGTCACCGGGGTCTCCCGGCACGGCAAGTTCATCGATATCGAGGTCGACGGATTGCACCTGGTGATCCACCTGGCCAAGGCCGGATGGATCCGCTGGTCCGATCAGCTCGCCGACAAACGCCTCAAGATGGGCAACGGCCCGATCGCGATGCGACTGCGGCTGGATGCCGGCGAGGGCCCCCGCCTCGGTTTCGATCTCACCGAGGCCGGTACGCGCAAGGGCCTCGCCGTCTATACGGTGCGTGATCCGCAGGAGGTGCCCGGTATCGCGGCCCTCGGCCCGGATCCGCTGGCCGAGGGCTTCGAGCTGCGCCCGTTGCTGGCCCGCAAGATGCAGGTCAAGCGACTGTTGCGGGATCAGAAGATCATCGCCGGTATCGGCAATGCGTACAGCGACGAGATCCTGCACGCGGCGCGGCTGTCGCCATTCGCGATCGCCGAGCAGCTCGATGACCACGAGGTCGCGCGGCTCGAGTCGGCGGTGCACGATGTCCTGACCGAGGCGATGGCGGCATCGGCGGGCAAGCCGGCCTCGGAGCTGAAGGACTCCAAGCGGGCCCGGATGCGGGTGCACGGCCGGGCGGGCGAGACCTGCGATGTGTGCGGCGACACGATCGCGGAGGTCGTCTTCGCCGACTCGTCACTGCAGTATTGCCCCACCTGTCAGACCGGCGGCAAGCCGCTCAAGAACCGCAGCACCAGCAAGTTCCTCAAGTAGGTCAGCCGAGCGCCACGAGGGAGACGGCCAGGGTCGCGAGGATCAGGCCGATGCCCTGCCAGGCGGCGATCCGCTCGCGCAGCAGCGATGCCGCGAGCAGGACGGTCGCGGCCGGGTAGAGCGACGACACCACCGCCACCACCGACAGTAGGCCGTAGCGGGTGCTGAAGAAGAAGGTCACTCCGGCGATCACGCTGAGCACGCCCATCGCGAGGGCGGGACGTGAGGCGCGGTTCGGCCTCCACGGCTGACGGAACGTGACGGCGGTCGTCACGAGGAGGATCAGCGAGGTCACGTAGATGACCGGGAAGTGCCACAGGCCGGTGCCGTCGCCGACATGGGCGAGGGCCGTGAACAGCGTGCCGAAGCCCACGCCCGCGAGGACCGCGTCGAGGACGCCGCCGCTGCGGTGCGAGGGATCGTCGGCCGGTGGTCGCGAGATCATCGCGATCGCGGGGAAGGCGCACAGGATGCCCGCGCCGGCGACGAGTCCGGGTCGATCACCCAAGCCGAGTCCCATGACGACCGGGATGAGGGCGGTGCCGACCGCCGAGATGGGCGCGACGACGCTCATCCGTCCGCCCGCGAGGCCTCGATAGAGGAAGACGGCCCCGAGACCGTTGCCGAGGCCGGCGATCACGGCCATGGCGATGTCGTGTCCGGTCAGCCGGCCTCCGACCGTGGCGGCCACGCCGAGCATGAGGACGAGCGATACGCACTGGGCGAGGATCGCGACCTGCCAGGGCGATGCGCGCTTGGAGGTGGTCCCGCCCACGAAGTCCGAGACGCCGTAGGCGAGCGCGGAGAGGAGCGACAGGACGATGGCCACTCACGCACAGTAGTCGTCCGCTCCCCGGGCGGTGACGTACGCACCTCGCGGGGCGGGCGGTGACTTACGCACGTCTCGCCGGCCCGAGGGGTGACTTACGCACGTCTCGCCGGCCCGGGCGGTGACTTACGCACGTCTCGCCGGCCCGAGGGGTGACTTACGCACCTCTCACTGGCCCGGAGAGGTGTCTATCTCACCGGCCATCCGAGTGAGAGGTGTCTATCCCACCGCTCTCGCCGAGCGGCCCGCGGATTGCCGACGACGCCTAGGCTGGGGATATGAGCAGGAGTGGCAAGGACGGGATGGGGTCGCGGGCGAATCGTGCCGTCGACGACATGGCTTCCCGGATCGACGGGCAGACGGCGGACGCATCGACGCGTGCCGCGCAGGTCATCACGCTCGCCGTGCGGCTGTTGCGCTGGCCCACGTTGGCCTTGCTCGTCCTGCCGCTGCCCTTCATCGCCGGTCTGCTGATGATCGCGATCGTGGAGGGCAGTGGGGTGCGGTGGGTCGCGCTGGCCGTCGCCCTCGTGCTGGGTCTGGTGGTCTTCGTGTTCGGATTCCGTCGCTGGCGGATCCTGCAGGCCGTGGCCGAGCCGGACCGGTTGGCCACCGAGCTGGGTATCGCGGTGAGCATGAGCGGCAAGGTCGAGGACGCTCGGGGCGCCTTGCTCCAGATCACCGGCGGAGACGGTGGTACCCGTGTCTTCTCCAGGCTGCGAGGGGTGTGGAACACGGTGGGCCTCAGCGGCAAGTGGATCGACAGTGTCGGCGACCTGCCGCGGGCGCGCTACTTCTTCCCTCCTCGGATCGGCACCACGGTGACGATGGCGATCGCGGCCGCGTGGGTTGTGCCGATCTCGTTCATCGCTTTCCTTCTCGTCGGCATCGCCGCTCTCGCCAACTGACCGACCCACTCCACCGGCCCGCCCTGTGGAGACGGAAGATGTGACTCTGCGGTGGCCATGAGTGCCGCAGAGTCACATCGTGCGTCCCATCCCCGACCGAGGATGTGACTCGAGGGTCGTCATGGCAACCGTAGAGTCACATCCTCCGTCGGTGCCCGGTGCCCGGTGCCCGGTGCCCGGTGCCCGGTGCCCGGTGCCCGGTGCCCGGTGGGCCATCCCGCGCCCCGTCGCCCCAGGTGCGTGACTGCTCACCGCCCAGGCGCAGGCCGCGACCGCTGTGCGATCACCCGTCGATGAGGGATTGCACCGCCGGCGCGTAGGCCGCCACCACGTCCTCGACGGGAGACGAGGCGAGCGGCTCGAAGGCGGCGACGTAGCGGGCCATGCCGAGCCCGATGACCTGCGCCGCGACGAGTTCCGCGCGGAGTTCGCGCCGTTCACCCTCGAGGGCGGAGTGGATCGCCGCGACGAGCACCTCGCGGGCCATCTCGATGACCGGTGGAGAGGCCTCGCTGCCGGAGACCGCGCCTCGAAGGAGGGCCGCGATGACCTCGCGATGCGGGTCCCACGAGGACACGAAGGTCCGCACCAGTCGCTCGCCGAGTCCCTCGGGCCCCTCGGCGATGACGCCCGCGAGTTTGGCGGCGGGGTCGACCGGCAGTTCCATCGTGGCGACGAAGAGCCGCTCCTTGCTGCCGAAGTAGTGCGCGACGAGGCTGGGGTCCACTCCCGCGTCCGCGGCCACCGCGCGCACCGTGGTGCCCTGGAAGCCCCGCGCGGCGAAGGCGGTCCGCGCCGACGCCAGGATCGCCGCGCGCCGATCGGCCGATTCCGAGCTGCGAGGCCGGCCGCGTCGGCGACCGGTCACGCCGTCCTCCGTCGTAACGTGAGTGACGCGCCGAAGACCGCCACGAGGGCGAACCCGATGAGGACGAGCAGGTCCCGCAGGAGATCGCCGGAGAAGCTGTCGGACGAGGCCAGCTCGGTGAAGGCATCGGTGGCGTAGCTCAGCGGCAGGGCCCACGAGATCGCGTACAGCACATCGGGCATCTGATCGCGGGCGAGGAGGAGTCCGCAGAGCAGGATCTGCGGCACGATCACCAGCGGCATGAACTGCACGGCCTGGAACTCGGTCCGCGCGAAGGCCGAGGCGAGCAGCCCGAGCGCGGTGCCGACGACGGCGCCGAGCACGGCGAAGGCGAGCAGCACCCAGGGGAGCGCGATGTCGAGTCCGAGCACCCAGAGCGCGAAGGCCGTGGTGATCGCCGCCTGTGTGAGAGCGGCGACGGCGAAGGCGAGGGCGTAACCGCCGATCAGCTCGCCGCGCCGCAGTCGGGTGGTGAGCAGGCGTTCGAGGGTGCCGGAGGTCCGTTCGCGCACCATCGTCACGGAGGTCACGAGGAACATGATGATGAACGGGAACAGCCCGATCATCTGGGGACCGATGCGGTCGAACACGCCGGGTTGGGCGTCATAGACGTAACGGAAGACGAGCAGCAGGATCGAGGGCATCGCGGCGATCAGCACGATGCTGCGGGGATCGTGGGACAGCTGCTGGAGGACGCGGCGTGCGGTGGCGAGTGTGCGGGACATCAGGCCGCCTCTCGTTCGGCGATGCGGAGGAATGCTTCGTCGAGGTCGTCGGTGCCGGCATCGGCGCGCAGGCCGGCGGGGGTGTCGTCGGCGATGAGGTGGCCGTCCCGTAGCAGGAGGACGCGGTCGCAGCGGGCGGCCTCGTCCATCACGTGGCTGGAGACGAGTAACGTCGCGCCGTCGCTCGCGAGGTCGGCGAAGAGCTGCCAGAGGTCGCGACGCAGCACCGGATCGAGCCCGACGGTGGGCTCGTCGAGCAGGTAGACCTCGGGTGCGGCGACCAGCGCGGCGGCGAGGGAGACGCGGGTGCGCTGTCCGCCGGAGAGGTTCCCGGTCAGGGCACTGCGGTGGTTGACGAGGTCGACGAGACCGAGCACCTCGTCGATTCGGGTGCGTGTGGCGCCGGCGAGGTCGGCGAAGTAGCGCAGGTTCTGTTCGACGGTGAGGTCGGCGTAGACCGAGCTGGCCTGGGTCACGTAGCCCACTCGGGCCCGGTTGCGTGGTGTGCCGGCGGGCTCGCCGAGCACCTGGACGGTGCCGGAGGCGATCTGCTGAACGCCGGCGATACAGCGGATGAGCGTGGTCTTGCCGCTGCCGCTCGGTCCGAGCAGGCCGGTGATGGAGCCCGCGCCGATGGCGACGTCCAAGCCGGGCAGCACGGTGGACCGGCCGCGCTGGACGACGAGTCGGTCCACCTCGATGGATTTATTCATCATGTGTTGAATTATGCCTCGAGTGGACCCGGTTCGCTAGCTCTCTCAATGGCTTCCGTGGGCGGCGGTAGCCCATCAACCTCATAGAGCCCGGATAACGTTGACCACGTACCGCCATCGATCGCGCGCGGGCGGGGACTCGCGTGAGCGGTGACCCACGCACGTCTCACGGCGGGTGAGAGGTGCCTATCTCACCGCTCCCGGCGTCGAGGGGTGCGTAGCCCACCGCCCGCTGCGGGTCACTCGATGGTGAGACCCGCGGCCGGTGCCACCTTGGCCGCGCGGCGGGAGGGCAGCACCGAGGCCAGCACGCCCGCGACCCCGGCGATGGCGACGATCGCCAGCAGCTGACCGACCGGGACGCTCAAGCTTGCGGCATCGGTGAGCTGCCCGATCAGCACCTCGACGCCGATCCAGCCGAACAGTGTCCCGATCGCCACTCCGAGCACGGCCGCCGCTCCGGCCAGCAGGATCGCCTCGATCGTGAGGGTCGCGCGCAGCTGCCGCCGGGTCACGCCGAGGGCGCGGAGCAAGGCGTTCTCGCGGCGCCGTTCGAGCACGGAAAGCCCCAGTGTGCTGCCGATCCCGACCAGCGCGATCAACACGGCGATCCCGAGGAGCCCCACTACGACGGCCGTCATGATGGTCATCTGCTGCTCGATGTATCCCCGTTGCTCGATCGACTGACTCAGCTGGAGGTCGAGGCCCGACGCGACGGCGGTGAGATCGCCGACGACCTCACTGGGGTCTGCCCCGGCGCTCGTGCCGATCCAGGCGGCGACCGGCACGGTCGAACCCGTGATCGAGCGCATCGTGTCGATGGAGACGAGCGGCGTGTGCCCGTAGTCGCCGATGCGCGCGTCGAGGGTCAGCTGACGGTTGCCGGCGTCGAGGGTCACCGTGTCGGGGAAGTCGAGCTCCCGGGCGATGTCGTCGCCCAGCAGGATCTCGCCGTCGACCGGCAGCCGCTCGGTGTCGTGCAGGATCGACGTGTCCCGGGGGGTCGAGGCCACGGGGGTGGTGATGCCGTCGATGCTTCCCATCGTTCCGGCGAGGGTGGTGACCTCCTCGACGTCCGGGACGGCCAGCAGCCGGTCCACGGTGTCGGCGGGGAGCTCGGTGTCGGCACCCACGGCGGCGTCGACCGGATAGCTGACGCGGTTCTCCTCGGCGATCGCGTTGGAGGTGCTCGCCATGCCGACGACGACCGCGCTGGTCAGGGTCACTCCGACGAGCAGCGCCGAGGTGGTGGTGGCGGTGCGCTTCGGATTGCGGATGGCGTTGTCGGTCGCGATGCGGGCGGTGGCGCCGGCGATGGGTCGTGCCAGTGCTCCGGCGGCGCGGATCATCGGCGGGACGATGGATGGTCCCAGCACGAGGATGCTGACGAAGGACAGGACACCGCCGCCGAGCATGGCGACGATGCTCTGGCTCGCCACGGCGAGGACCAGCAGTGCCGTACCGGCCAGCAGGAGGCCGATTCCGCTCGCCAGGCGCACGCGGCCGGCGGCGCTGCCGAGGCCGGAGCCGTCCGCGGGACGCAGTGCCGCGAGGGGGCTGACGCGGGTGGTGGCGCGGGTCGGGAACCAGGCCGCGACGACCGTCACCAGGACGCCGACCACGAACCCGGCCAGCAGCCACGGCAGCGGGACGGTGGGGTCGCCCAGGGGCACGTTGTCGAAGGCGGCGCGCACCGCGCTGATCGCGCCGAAGGAGAGCGCGAGGCCGCCGATGATGCCGGCCACCGAGGAGACGATGCCGATGGCGAGCGACTCGACGCGCACGGACCGCCGCACCTGCGCCTGGGTGGCTCCGACGCAGCGCAGCATCGCGATATCGGAGGTGCGCTGCGCGAACAGGATCGAGAAGGTGTTGGCGATGACGATGGCGGCGACGGTGAGTGCGATGGTGACGAAGATCAGCAGCAGGAAGGTCAGGACATCGGTGCCCTGGAAGATCTCCTGCTGGCGTTCGTCGATATAGGCGTCGGCCGTGAGGACGCGCGCATCGGGTGCGGCGTCGAGGATGGTGCTCTCGCTGGAGCCCGTGACGAGCACCGCGTCGGTCCAGAAGGAGCCGAGCTGGCTGACGTCCTCCCAGAGGGCGTAGTAGTCGGCCCGCATGGAGGCCTCGCCGGATTCGACGATGCCGACGACCTGGAAGGTCATGCCGGAGATCTCGATGTCGTCGCCGATGGCGGCGTCGTTGCTCTTGGCGGCCTGCCGGTCGACGACGATCTCGCCGGGGGCGCGGGGCCAGGCGCCGTCGGAGAGGACCTGCCAGCGAAGGGTGTCGTCATCGGACACGACGCCGACTGTTCCGGCGTCTTCCATGGCGTAGCCCATGGGCGAGGCGATGCCGCCGTCGGCCTCGACCGCGTCGACGATCGCGGCGGCCCGTTCGGGTTCGTAGACGTCAGCGGCGACGAGGTCGGCACCCCGGTACGGCGTGCCCACGCCGGTGGTGAGTCCGTCCTTGGCGGAGGCGTTGAGGGCGCCGATGGTCACGATGAAGGCGACGCCGATCGCGACGGCGAGGAAGGCGGCCACATAGCGCCGCTTGTAGAGGCGTAGGGAGGCGAGGGTGACGGTGCGCATCAGGCGCGCCCCCCGCGCAGCGCGTCGACGAGGGCCTCGGGGGTCGGGCGTTCGAGGCGGGCGCGGATGCGGCCGTCGGCGAGCACGAGGACGTCGTCGGCGTAGCTGGCGGCGTCGATCTCGTGGGTCACCATGACGACGGTCTGGCCGAACTCGCGGCAGGAGCGTCGCAGGAAGTCCAGCACCTCGCGGGAGGACTCGCTGTCGAGGTTGCCAGTCGGTTCGTCGGCGAAGACGATGTCGGGCGTGGTGACGAGGGCGCGGGCGATGGCGACGCGCTGCTGCTGGCCCCCGGAGAGCTCGCTGGGACGGTGGTCGAGTCGTTCGCGGATGCCGAGGACGTCGACGACATCGTCGAAGCGGCGCCGGGTGGCGTCGTCGGCGCGGCTCCCGGCGAGGTCGAGGGGCAGCCAGATGTTCTGGCGCGCGGTGAGCATCGGCAGCAGGTTGAAGGCCTGGAAGACGAAGCCGATGTGGTCGCGACGGAAGCGGGTGAGGGCGGTGTCGCTCAGTGTCTGGAGGTGTTGTCCGCCGACGGTGATCTCGCCGCCGGTGGGGGTGTCGAGTCCGGCCAGGCAGTGCATGAGGGTCGACTTGCCGGAGCCGGAGGGTCCCATGATGGCCGTGAAGCGTCCGGCGGGGAGGTCGAGGTCGACGCCGCGCAGGGCGTGGACCTCGGTGCTACCGCGCCCGTAGGTCTTGGTGAGGTCGCGGGCACGTGCTGCGGTGCCGGACAGGACGGAGGATGTCGCGGTCTGTGTCATACCTCGACATTAGGAAAATCCCGTGGTTGCAGGCGTCGGTCGCCGGTCGGAACGTGGTGCGGTCCGTGGGCGGACACGAGCTGGATGTGTCCACCCACGGGATGACATGACGGGGAGTCGTCAGCGCGCTCCGCGTTCGACGCTCGGGATCTCGGCGGGCCACTTGGTGGGGATGAGGTCGTCGATGGTGACGTCGAGTGCGCGGCACAGGGACACGAGTGTGGTGAGCCGCGGGTTGAGCGCGGCGCCGGGACGTGCGACGCCCTTCTCGAGCTTCTGGTACGTGAAGGTGGCGATATTGGCTGCCCGTGCGACCTTCTCCTGGCTCATGCCCTTGGCGAGCCGCGCGGCCTTGATGCGTGCGCCGATGTCGACCGCGAACTCATCCCAGGTGTAGTTGCTGCTGCTCAT
The DNA here is from genome assembly GCF_016918125.1 of Aeromicrobium sp. YIM 150415. NCBI lineage: Bacteria > Bacillati > Actinomycetota > Actinomycetes > Propionibacteriales > Nocardioidaceae > Aeromicrobium > Aeromicrobium sp. YIM 150415. The sequence goes on from NZ_JAERWM010000011.1 coordinate 224,115, forward strand.
GATGCCCTCTCCAGATGGCCTTTTCGTGATTGTCACTCTCAGAATACCAATGAGATGATGGGGTGGTCACGCGGAGTCGCCCGCGTCCGGCAGGTCGGAGACGTCCTCGATCGTCCAGGGGAGTGGGAGCAGGTCGCCCGGCTCGATCTCGAGTGCCGCGCAGAGTCGCTCGATGGCCTCGACGCGCGGTGCGAGGTCGAGGGCGATGCCCTCTTCGAGCTTGGCGTAGTGGACGGGCGACAGGCCGGCCTTCTGGGCGACGGTCTCCGCCGCTTCGCCCCGCTGCTCCCGGGCTGCCCGGAGGGCGGCCGAGGTCGTGTCGGTGTGGTCGTTCCAATCGATGATGCGCTCTGCCATCGGATTCTCTCTTCGCGGATCGGTAGGGCCAACTGGTGGAGGCCATCTGTATATGAGTCTGCACCATCACGAAACCGGACGATGATGTGCCTCATCCTAGGAGGGTTCCCGAACCTGGTCACGTGGTTATCCCAAGGCTGCGGAAAGCTGTGGTGACCGGGAGGGGCCCGGGTCTCGACGAAAGGACGTGACGGTGGCGGAGCGGCTGCGGATCACCGAGGAGTTCGCCTCGGCCTTGTCCGTGCTCGAGGCGGGCGGTCATCTGTTCGTGACCGGCAAGGCCGGCACCGGCAAGTCGACCCTCATCCGGCATTTCCTCGCGGGTACCGAGCGCAATGTGGTGGTGGCCGCTCCGACGGGCATCGCGGCGCTCAATGTCGGCGGCTACACGCTGCACCGGTTGTTCGGCTTCACCTCGACCACCGGGCTGGAGGACGTGCGCGGCGGGCGGTACTCGCCGGGTCGGTTCACCAAGGCGTTGAAGGCGCTGGACACGCTCATCGTCGACGAGGCGTCGATGGTGCGCGCCGATGTGTTCGACATGATGGCGGCGGCGCTGGAGCGGTTCGGCCCTCGGCCGGGCGAGCCCTTCGGCGGGGTGCAGGTGGTGCTGGTGGGGGATCTGTTCCAGTTGCCGCCGGTGGTGCAGGAGGCTGAGGCGGCGTTCTTCTCGTCCCGCTACTCCACGCCGTATTTCTTCTCGGCGGATGCCTTCGACCGGTCGGGGTTCCCGACGGTGTCGTTGTCGCACGTCTTCCGACAGCAGGGCGATGAGCAGCTGACGTCGATCCTCAACGCGATCCGCGAGGGGGTGCTGGTCGATCAGGCGCGCGAGGACTTGAATGCGCGGGTCGATCCGGACTTCGTGCCGCCGGCCGACGAGTTCTGGCTGACCTTGGCGACGACGAATCGGATCGTCACGGCTCGTAATCGGGAGCGGCTCGCGTTGCTGCCGGGGGAGGAGCTCGAGCAGGTCGCGCAGGAGTCGGGCGATCTCGGGACCTTCGATCCGCCGACGGACCGGGTGATCCGCTACAAGGTGGGCGCCCAGGTGATGATGCTCAACAACGATCAGGCGGGGCGGTGGGTCAACGGCACGCTCGGCCGCATCGTCGACGCCGGGCCGGATGGCGAGGTGACGGTCGAGCTCTCCGATGGTGCGCGCGTGGAGGTGGAGCCGCATGTCTGGGAGGTGACGCGGCCCGTCGTTGACGGCGGGTCCCTGCGTCACGAGGTGGTGGGCACGTATCGGCAGCTGCCGTTGAAGCTGGCGTGGGCGATCACGATCCACAAGAGCCAGGGGCAGACCCTGGAGCGGCTGGTGGTCGATCTGACCGGTGGCACGTTCGATGTCGGTCAGGTGTATGTGGCGTTGAGCCGGGCGACGTCGACCGAGGGGTTGGTGTTGAAGCGGCCGGTGTTCCCGCGCGATTTGAAGACCGACCGCCGGGTGATGCGATTCCTCCACGAGCCGGCACAGGGAGGCGAGCGGAGGTTCTGCGCCTTCGAGGTGGCGTTCGTGGGCGATGAGGGACGGATGTCGAGGCCGCGTCCGGTCGAGATCGCGGTGGCCTTCGACGACGGAACGTCGGTGAGCACACTGATCAATCCCGAGCGTGATCTTGCGGGGGCTCGGTCGCAGTTCGCGATCGCCGCCGACGATGTCCTGCTGGCTCCGCGGCTGGTCGAGGCCTGGGCGGTGCTGGCGCCGCTGCTGGAGGGGTACACGCCGGTCGGTCCGGGGATCGACGAGGTGCTCGGCAAGCTGGACTTCGAGTTGAAGCGTGGCGGTGTGGTCGTGCCGATGCCGTTGGGGGTCGACGTGCCGTTGTCGAGGGACGAGGTGCTCGAGCTGCGGTCCGCGGACGCGGTGGAACGGGCTGAGGCGGTGCTGGCGGCGCATCTGCGGCGTGGGCCGGTCGAGGTGGCGTCGTCGGCCTTCGAGTTCGGGGAGTCCTCGCTGGAGCCGAGCTATCTGTTGCCGCGGGTGAGGCTGGCCCGGCCGCCGGGCCCGGAGCGCTTGCCGACGATCTCGGCGATCGTGCAGGTCAGCACGGCGCTCGGCGAGCTGTTGCTCGACGGCGCGCAGGCGGGATCGTCGCTCGATGAGGTGCATGCTCCGGTGGTGCGTGAGGCGGTGGCGGCGCGGCTTGCGAGTGTGGTGTCTTCCGCGCCCGGCGTGTCGCCGGGTTTGGTGGAGCGGCTGCGGGGTGTGGAGCGGTATCTGCGAGTGAGCTTCGTCGATGGGCTGCTGGCCGAGCAGGCGCAGGCTCCGGGCGTGGCGGACGTGCTGGTGCCGGGGGCGCGGGTGTGTTTCACGGGCACCGCGATGACACCCGGCGGGCGGGTGATGTCGCGTGAGGAGATGACCGCGATCGCTGTGCGTCAGGGTCTCTCGGCGGTGGACAATGTCACGAAGACGCGGTGCGATGTGCTGGTGGTGGCGGAGCTGGGCACCCAGTCGGGCAAGGCGCGTAAGGCCAAGCAGTTCGGCAAGCCGGTGTTGTCGGCGGAGGAGTTCTTCGCCTGGGCGGGCGTCAGCTGAGGAGGCCGGCATGCGCCCGGGCGGGCCTGAACAAACAACTTGGGCGGGTGCTCGAGAGCACCCGCCCAAGCCTGCTTGGTCGCAATGAAAGAGCTTACTCCCCCCGTGGTAACCAGCGCGACGGGGTCTGGCCGCCACGGTGGCGGAGTGGCCGCGAGACCCGCAGAATCCGGTTCCGGTGGATCTCCAGCGGCGGCGCCACGAGCGACCGAGAGGGAAGCTCCGTCCTGTTACGCCGAGCTCGCGGAGTAACTCTGTAGCTGGGTGAAGCGAGTGCTTCAGCGGCCGAGGGCGGTGAGGACGCGCTCGCGCACGATCTCCTCGGCCTCGTGATTGCGGTCCCGGGCCTCAGCGACCACGTTCTGGACGCGTCGTCTCGATGCCGTGAACTCCTGCATGTTCAGCCAAGGCCAGGGGGGTCGTGGGATCTGGATCGAGTCGAGGAAGTGTCCGGTGACCTGTCCGGGCCATGAGCGGGTGCTGCTGTCGGAATGGCCGAGTCGGGTTCGGCGCGAGAGCGTGCCGAAGAGATCGAGGCTGGCGTCGATGAGGATGATGCGGTCAGGGTCGTAGTGCTCACGTGCCCGGTACGCCTCGGAGGATTTCACCTGGACGCCGATGATCTGCTCGCGCCGGAGGTCCAGTACGAGGAAGTCGGCGTTCGCGGCACCGGCGTAGGCCTCGAACTGAGGAGGCGCTGGAATCACCGTCAGTCCGGGTTCTCCCCTGGCCACTCCCAGCAACGTGATGAGTGCGTCCGCCTCGGCAAGGCTTCCGGTGAGGGTGAGTCGTAGCGATTCGGCTTCGGGAAGGTAGAGGACTCCGGCTTCGTAGAGCTGGTCGCGTTGCCAGGCCATGGTGGAGGCGTTGTTGGCGAGCCCGATCTGCGAACGCAGCCAGGAGTCTTGGTGGATCGGTCGGCCGGTGAGCGCCTGGTACCACTGTGACTGGGTATGGCCGAACATCTGGACCGCCCAGATGCCTCCTGTCAGGACACGCGCGTAATGCTGGGGCTCGACCGTGAGGAGTGTTTCCGCGTCCAGGTGGCGGTGAACTCCGCTCACGTCGTTGCGTGAGTCGTTCAGGTAGTCGTGCATGGCGCGTTCGCCTCGGTCGCTGCCGGTGCCGGCGTCGGGTTCTTGTAGGGCGCTTCCGAGGGTGGCTTGGTGATGCTGGTGGATGATGGGCTCGAGCTCCAGCGCGCGGTTGACATAGAACGTGCTGAACTGTGCGTACGCTGCCGCATCGGCGGGAACGCCCTCGGCGAGTCTGCTGTGAAGGAGGCGTCCGAAGCGGCCGAGAAGCTCGTGCATCTCGACGAGCTCGGATGGCACGAAGTCAGTCCCGGCCCACGGGTTGCCGGCGGTTTCGGGCCGGTAGGCTTCGGCGAACGTACGGTAGTCCACGGTCTCCTCGGTCGGCGTCAGTCGCGGGCAGAGCAGACGGCCGCGCGTGTTGCCCTCACAACGATGAAGCTCTCTGTCACGTTATGACTGCGGGCCTAATGGCTCATCCACGTTCTACCATATATAGATTTGTTCTGGGGGTGCCGTAGTTGAGGACTGAGGAGGCCGAGTGAGGGACGTGCTCGATCTCGTCACCTTCACGTACCGCTGGGCGTACGAGGCTGTCCGGCTGGACGGTGAGAGTCACCCAGCGGTCGTGGTCGTCGGGACGTGGGTGCTCGGTACCGTTTTCGCTTTCGCCGTCTTGGGTCTCGTGGCTCTCGCCGTATACGGGGTGTGCTGGCGGGTCTATCTGCTGACCGACGCGGTCTTCGGCCGTGCGGCACGAGGGGCGGGTACCGACCGGTTGCGGTCTCTCGCTATCGGTCAGGCCCGGTGCGAGCGCGCCATCGTGGCCGTCCGATCGCGGACGGGCGTGGGGCCCGGATGGAGGTCTCCGCGGGCGGCGGATGGGCTCGCGGCGGCCGAGCGTGTTGACCGAGTCGTCTGGGACGTCCTTGCGCGGGTCTTCACGGCGGCGGCAGGGTTTCCGCTCGTACTGGCTGCCGTGATGCGGGCGTTGTTCAGCGTCGTGGGTGTCGTGACGGTGGCGGCCACGTGGTGGGCCGTCGGTGCGCCGGTCCCCGATCGGTTGCGTGGCCTTCGGTGGGCAGAGGCCGACATCGAGCCGATCGCGTGGCTGGGTGCGGTTGCTGCCGTCGTCTCTATCGGGTCGTTCGCGTTCGTCCGGCTGGTGTCGCCGCGCCGGCGGGCGGCCGCGATGTGGCGGCGCGACGAAGTGGTGCGCACCTTGAAGGAGTCCGAGCGGTGTCGCTCGGCGTCCTGGGAGGTCGTGTGGCAGGTCGATGAGGCACTCGACGACGCGCTCGGGCAGTGGCGAGACCGGATGTTCGATCTCGAATCGTCGCTGGATACCGCGATCGCGGATGCCGTGGAGCGACTGTGTCGGGAGTCGGGGCTCTCGGTGCCGGAGCGTTACCGGTGGCGCGCTCGGTATCCGCGGGGTGTGAGGGCAGCTGGATCCGGTGGCACGGATGAGGTGCTGGAGATGCTGGGCACCTTCCGTGAGCGGTGGTGCGATTCCACGTCGCCGAGGGCGGAGCGCTTCCACGCCTGGGCCCGTCGCCGGGTCCGGATGTGGGCGTCTCCCTGGAGGCTGGGGCGCGACGCGGCGTCGATGGCCCGCGCGTTGACCATCGGTTCGAGGGGGACGTCCGAGGTTCTCTCCGCCCCTCGGGAACAGAGCTCCCCCGAGGCGACCTTGGAGTCCGCTTGCGAGCTGTGGGAGCGGGACAAGGCCGAGCGATTGCGCGAGGAGGCCGAGGCTGCGTATGAGTCCTTGTGGCGCGGATGGGTGGCGTGGGCGAGCCTCCGCCATGGTGCGGAGGTGCTCGACAGGGAGCTGAGGCCGGTGAGCCGTTTCGGGCGGCTGTTCGACCGGCTGCTGGGTGTGTGATGTCGGCACGGTGGTGGTAAACCTCAGTTAGAGTGCCGGGTATGCGCCGACTCGTGATCGCTTTCGTGGCCGTTTTTTCCCTGGTATCGCTGTCGGCGTGTACGGACGACACGCCCGAGTCGGGGAGTCGTTCGGGCTCGACGGAGGCGGTCGGCGAGGACCGGGGAGTGGAGCTGGCCGAGGACGACTTCGTGGAGGAGATCTCGTCCGCTCAGCTCGAGGCCGGGACTGTCCAGGTCACCACGACCACGTCGATCGGCGGTCAGGAACTGGTGCTGGAGGGGTATTCCGCGCTCGCGAAGGATCCTGATGAGAAGGCGGCGGTGCTGAGCATGGATGTCTCGGCGCTGGGGATGGCGGGCGATGAGCCGATGGATCTTCGGATGGTCGATCAGAAGGTCTACGTCAACCTCGGGGAGACGACGGATGGGAAGTTCTATCGGGTCGATCTCGCGCAGGAAGATGATCCGATGGGCGCGGAGCTCGCGGGCATGCTGGAGCAGGCCGATCCGCTCCGGCAGTTCGAGGTGTTGGGTGCCGCGGCCACAGAGATCTCCTCGGAGGGTGATGGTGGTGAGATCGACGGTGTCGCCACGACGCGGTACGTGTTGTCGGTCGATCCGGCGGCCATGTACGAGGCGCAGGGTTTCGGGGTGGATGAGGGGATGCCCGAGGCGTTCGACTACATCCTCTACGTGGGTGTCGACCATCTGCCGCGCCGCATGGAGATCGAGGTGCCGGGGGCGGGTACCTCGACGGTGGAGTGGAGCGAGTGGGGCCAGGACGTGGTGATCGACGTGCCGGATGACGATCAGATCACGGATGAGGCTCCCGCTGCCTGACCCGCGCGGTGAGAACCCCGCTGGGGTGCGGCGACTTCTCTCCCATGCGCCGGCCGGCGTTACCGGGATCGTTCATGGGCTCAGGGCGCTGTGATGACGGCAACTTCTGCGACTGGCTCGGGTGATGCTCGCCGCCTCCGGCGCCGCTCGTGTGCCCTCGAGCTGAGGCCTCATGGGGAGCCCCGCGTAGGCCGGTGGTCGCCGAGGCGAACAAGGCAGGTGTTGGGGTTGGGATCGTGCTGCGCAGGTGGGGCGTGGCGAGGTGCTGGAGAAGCTGAGTGTGACCTGAGTCATGCGGACTTTGTCATCCACGTGATAACTTCGGGTTACAGAATGATTAAGTTGGAACCATCTTAGCGAACTCGGTGGACTCTCAGGCTCCTGTCAGGGAGCGTGTGGGCCATGTCACTCCGAGTTGCGACGGCGCGGTCCGCTTCCCCCCGCGGGCGGAAAGGTGCTTTCGCGCGACTGGCCAAGGTCGCTACGGCATCGGCCGTGGTCGTCGCCGGTCTGCTGGTGATGCCGTCCAGCACGGCCGCCCCGGTGCCGGGGAGTGAAGAGTGGGCGCCGCTGCCCGAGTTCCCGAGCCTGCCGGATGTGCGGGCCGCGGGCATTCGCGGACAATGGATCGGGTCGCAGACGCGTGGTGCCAACTATGTCGAGCGGTCGCAGCAGTGGGTCGCGACGCCGACCCTGGATACGGCAGTTTTCAACGAACAGTCTCGGCCTTACGGAGACCTGACGTGTCAGGCGACGCCCATCCCGGGTATTTACCAGATCACCGAATGGCGTGCTTATCTTGCTTTCGTCAACAGGGACGCGGACGCGAACGCCTCCATTCGCTACGGTGAGACGCAACCCTTCACGGTACGTACGGTCGCATTTGGATCCGTGCCGGTCGAGGCCACCGTGGCGTTGGAGCAGCCGAAGAGGGACGACGGAGTCGTGGAGACTGCCTATGTCACCATCGACTCCGCCATCTATGGACCGTCCAACTCCAGCGCCTCGGAGTTTTGCCATACGCATGCCCCGTTCCAGACGCAGCCGCCGAGAGGCAACTATCCGCCGGGAATGCCTTTGCCGAGCAACAACTACATCACTGCTGCTGGCGATGGACCAGCTGCCCAGGGAGAAGCGCGAGTGCGCGTGGATTCGCTCACGGTCGACGGCGTGTCGCTCGATCTCATGGGCAGTTGCCGTAGCGACCTCGGCGCGTTGGTCCTCGATATCGAAGATTACTACGGTTGGGATCCTTCGATTCGTCCCGAGGAGCATCCCTACTACACGACGCGCATGACGACGCCCTACTACAACCCCGGAACGGGCGGGCGACTCTTCGGAACGATAGATGTGGGAGCTTTCGGAGACTGCCGCACCGTAGCAGGTGAGGATGTATCGGCACTATTAACTGCGACTGTCTCTGGCCCCGGTAACGCCATCGAAGTTTGGAATGAAGGTCTCGGAACATCAGGTTCCGGATTCGACACCTGCCCGTTCGCCTTCAATTGTGACGAGCTCTTCCCCGCGTATCCGGTGCCCGACGAGAAGCCGGAGGGTTCGTGATGAGAACGATGCGAGTGACGAGGCGAGGACTCGCCCTAGCGGCAACGATCACGTTGTTCGCCGCGACGCCGGCAGCGGCGCTTAACCACACGGTGGTCACGGTCGGCGGAGATGGCTCGCCGAACATCTTCGACTTCGAGGCGATCAATACCAACACTATCGGCCTGATGACCAACTACGGCCTCGAAACGCGGTGCGATAGCTCGGAGATCGAGGGCTACATCAATCAGGGCGAGACGGTCGCCGTCGGCAACGTGATCGGTGAGATTACGGATCTGCTGTTCTACGACTGCACATGGTCGTCGCTGAACATTCCCGTCACCGTGACGGCTGATTCGGGTGCTCTCGAAGTGCGCGAGCAGCCCACTAACCCTGGTGATCCGATCGCGCTCACGATCACGGGTCTCGAGCTGCACGTCCTGCACCTCCCGGGCGGTGGTACCTGCGAGTACTGGGCAGAAGGCAGCATCGACGCGACGTTTTACCCAGGCCCGACCGACGGCGTGAACGCTGCTATCGAGCTGGCGGCGGCCGACTTCGGTCCTCCGGAATCCGGCTTCGATCTCGATATCACTGCCGGGAACGGGAACGGTATCCCATCCGTCTCTAGCTGCTTCGGTGGAATCCAGACCGGTGACCAGCTCGGGGCCTGGTACGACGACGAGGTGGCCGGCGTCCAGAGCCGGTTCGGCCTCGACACCCTCGGCGAAGGAGACATCAGCCATGGCTGATCGACTCCTTCGCCCCATGAACTTGGTGACGTCTCCCGCCGGGGGACCCAAGAACTCAGCCGTGGACGGGCCACGACTGACACCGCTGCGGGAGTGTCCCGCTGTGGCTGATTGAGGAGAAAGTGACATCTCATGAAACTGCTCAATAAGAAGACCAAGGTGGCGACCCTCGCGCTCGGCTCGGCCGCCGTGCTCGCGCTCGGTACCACCGCCGCGCATGCCAACCACACGGTGGTGACGGTCGGTGGCGACGGCTCGTCGAACATCATCGATGTCGAGGGCGCGAACGTGAACACGATCGCGTTCATGACCAACTACGGCGTCGAGCTGCGGTGCGACTCCTCGGAGATCGAGGGCTTCATCAACCAGGGCGAGACCGTCGCGATCGGCAACGTCGTCGGCGAGATCACCAGCATGCTGTTCTACGACTGCACGGCCACGTCGCTGAACATCCCGGTGACCGTGACCATGGACGCCGGCTCGTTCGAGGTGCGCGAGCACCCGGCCAATGCCGGCGACCCGCTTGAGGTGACCATCACCGGTGTTGAGGCGCACATGCTCAACGTCCCCGGTGGCGGAACCTGTGAGCTGTGGGCCGAGGGCTCCGTCGACGCCACCATCTACGCCGGTCCCACCGACGGCGTGAACGGTGCCGTGGAGCTCGCGGCGGCCGATTTCGGTCCGCCGGAGACCGGCTTCGACCTGGACGTCACTGCTGGTAACGGCAGCGGCTCCCCCGCCGCGTCGAGCTGCGGTGGCCAGATCGAGACCGGCGACCAGGCCGGCCCGTGGTACCACAACGAGGCGACCGGCGTTGAGAGCCGCTTCGGTCTCGACACCCTGGGTGCTGGCGACATCAGCCACGGGTGAGTGAGTAGCGGCCCGGGGCGGGTCGAGCGCATAGACCTCGTTCGACCTGCCCCGGGTCCGCGCCAACTGTAGTTCCCTCCTCCGAATACAGAAAGACCGATCACTATGACCACACGTACCCGCCGTCGCGGTTTCCTCACCGCACTGACGGCTCTGGCGGCCAGCGCCGCCCTCGTGATGGGCGGTTCGCCCGCCTCGGCACAGACCACCAATGTCGACTACGACGCGAACGGCACCACCACTATCGCCTCCAATGGCTCCACCATCACCCTCGGCCCCGCCGTGATGAACTCGCGCGTGGAGACCGATGGCACCTTCACCGGCGACATGGCCCTCCCCGGCGCTCACACGTCCTTCAAAGTGATCGGCTTCGTGCCGGTCAGCGCCAACGTCAACTTCGAGCCCGTCGGGCCGACCACCGGTGTGCTCGTCCGTGCCGGTCGTTTCCGCACCTTGGAGTCCGAGTCGCAGTACTACGTGCGCCTCTCCAATATCAAGGTGGCCGGCATCCCGACCCTCGCGGGCTCCAACTGCCGCACCGCGGACCCGGTGATCGTGCCGGCCGACACGCCCGCTGGCGAGTACTTCGATATCGCCGCCGGCGGCCGTCTCGTCGGTGAGTACTCGATCGGCAACTTCAAGAGCTGCGGTCTGCTCGGTGCCCAGACGCACCTGATCAACGCGCTCATCCCCGGTGGTGGCAACACCATCGAGCTGAACCTGACCGACGGTCGCGCGGTCAACTGACACTTCCCCACGGTGAGCGGGGTGGGCTCCGGGACATCCGGAACCCACCCCGCGCACCCGGTCTCTCCCGTAGTCGATCATCCGCTGTGCGCCGGAGCTGATGGTCGGGGGAGCATCTGCCGTTTCGGGGGACGGCGGAACACCCGGTTCATGGCTTGGTCGCCCAGGCCGTGAACCCAGGCGTCGACACACCCCGTGCCGGGATCGCACGTGGTGCGGAACACCCGTCACTATCGGTACTTTCTCGAGGAGCCTCATGTCTGTGCACGTCACCCCTCACCACCCTCCGGGAAGGAGGGGCTCGGTCGGGCGCCGGTTCACTGCGCTTGCTGGCGCGATCGCGCTAGCTGCCGGTGCGCTGGTCGTCGGCGCCAGCGCTACATCCGCTGTCGCGGATGAGTCGGCCGGTCCGGAAGCCAACCGCATGCTGGAGTTCGGTACCAGCGCGCCCCGTCCGCTGGAGGCTCAGCTCGCCGACGGCCTCGTCTGGGACAAGGTCTTCACGACCGGGCACGGCGGCAGCTGGCTGGTACGGGTCCCTGAGGGCGGCCTGGTCGCCGCCAACTCCTCGAATAACAACATCAAGAACATGCCGGCGGCCGTCACCAGCGGGACCTCGCGGGTCGCGGACGCGATCGTGGTCTCCTCGGCGGCGGGCTGGGCCGTGACCGAGAACGGATCCTTGCACAAGTGGGGGCGCGCGATCGGTCCCAACGATGTGCCCAACCGGAGCTGGAGCGCCTCCGATCTGGGCGGTGCAGCGGCTCAGACCGCTGGACAGCTCACCGTGCTGCAGAACGGCTCAGCCGTGTTCATCAACGCGTCGGGCGCGGTGAATCCGGTCAGCCTGCCGGCCGGTGTGACCGCCGAGCAGGCGGTGCTCGGCGGCGGTGTCCGACTGTCCAACGGTGCCGTCGGTGTCGTCAACACCTCCGGCGCCTACGCCGAAGTGATTCCGGCCAGTGCGGGCATCGTCGACATCAGCGTGGACTACGCGGTCGGCGGGGACGGCAAGGTGTACCGCTACACCGCCGAGGAATACACAGAGAACACCCACATACCTGCCGATCTGACGGGTCAGCCGGTCCGTGCGGTCGCGGCGCATCTAGCGGGTGGCTTGTCGTATCTGATGACCAGTACCGGCGAGGTCGTGGCCTGGGACAACAACACTGGTGACCCCGTGGCGGAGTCACGTCAGGTGCCCGCGGACGTGCGTAACGGAACGGTGGTCGAGTTGCTCGACAACGGCCGGTCGGGCTATATCGCCGCCTGGTACACCGAGGGCGGCGAGCCGGAGTTCGAGCTGGGCACCGCCTCCTCGATCGCGGGCAACCCCGTGGTCGGTGAGACCCTGTCGGGCACCCCAGCGACCTTCAACGGTGACCCCGATGCGGTGACCACCGAGTTCCGCTACGAAGGCAGCGACGAAGCGCTCCCCGAGAGCGCGGGCGTGCCGACCTACACCGTGCGGTCCGAGGACGTGGACAAGTCGATCGTCTTCGTGACCACGGCCACCAAGGAAGGACACGACCCGATCGTGTCCGTCTCCAGCGCTGTCGGACCCGTCACCGAGCCGGCCGCCCCCGAGCCGGTCGAGCCGGGCGACGCGCCCACCATCAGCGGTGACCCGCTCACCGGCCAGACACTGACCGGCACCCCGGCGACCTTCACCGGCGACATCGACGGCGATCCGGTCAACGAGTGGATCGACGCCGACGGCAATGTCCTCGGCACCGGGACATCGCTGACGCTGGGCGCCGATCACGTCGGCGAGACCATCCGGTTCCGCACCACCGTGACCGAGACCGTCTCCGGCGACCCGATCTCCTGGGTCTCCGAGCCGGTCGGACCCGTGACGGAGCCCCCGTTCGGCATCGACGAGCGCTCCACCATCTCGGGTACCGCCCAGGTCGGCAAGACGCTGACCGGCACCCCGGCCACCTTCACCCGCGCCGCCGACACGGTGACCCACGCCTGGCTGGCCGATGACGTCGTCATCGAGGGCGAGACCGGCACCACGCTGGCTCTCGACGAAGATCACGAGGGCAAGCAGATCGTGTTCCGGACGACGGGCGTCGTCGACGGTGAGGACCCGGCGGTCTCGGACTCCGAGCCCACCGGACCGGTCGCAGCCGCCGATGTGCCGGTCGAGTTCACCGGCGACCCGAGCATCGAGGGCACGCCCGAGGTCGAGCAGACGCTGACCGGTACCCCGGCGACCTTCACCGGCGACATCGACGGCGATCCGGTCAACGAGTGGATCGACGCCGACGGCAACGTCCTGCAGACGGGCACGTCGCTGGTGCTGAGCGCCGATCACATCGGCAAGTCCATCCGGTTCCGCACCACGGTGACCGAGACGGCCACCGGTGAGAAGCGCTCCGTGACCTCCGCAGCCACCGAGCAGGTCGTGGACCGGTTCGTCGAGGTCACGGCAGCGGCCATCGCCGGTACCGCTCAGGTCGGTCACACGCTGACCGGCACGCCGGCGGAGTTCCGGGGCAGCCCGGAGCTGACCAACGTGTGGCTCGCCGACGGTGAGGTCATCGAGGGCGCGACCGGCACGGAACTGGCGCTCGGTGAGGATCATGAGGGCGCGAAGATCGCGTTCCGCACGATCGCGACCCGTGGCGGAGAGACGCTGGAGTCGACCTCGGACGAGGTCGGTCCGGTGGAGCCCAAGGGCGACGACGGTGAGAACCCGCCTGGTCCGAACCCCGACGAGTGCCTCATCGTTCCGGAGAGCGCGGAGGCCGGGTCGACCATCACCGTCGACCTGTCGGAGTGCGGCGATTGGGCCGGGCAGGACGTCATCGTGTGGTTGTACTCCGAGCCGCGGGATCTCGGCTTCCATGCGGTCTCGGCGGACGGCACCATCGCGGTGACGATCCCCGCCGACACCGTCGCGGGTGATCACACTCTCGCGGTGTACAACCCCGAGTCGGGACTCATCATCGGGTGGCAGCCGATCACCATCACGGCCGCCGATGACGGTTCCGGTCCGGGAGAAGGCGGACCCGGTGGATCGGGTGGCCCGGGTCGCGACCTGCCGAACGCAGGCGCCGACAGCTCGGCTCTGCTCGCACCGCTCGGCCTGGCGATCCTGCTCGCCGGAGCCGTGACGATGGCAGCCTCCTGGCGCCGACGTCAGCACATGGCGAGCTGATCGGACGACCGGTGGCGTCACCCCAACGGGTGGCGCCACCGGCCTCAGGTCCACGGGACTGCATCTCCCAGCGTGGACCTGCCCTCAGCGGGGTGGGCGGCATCTCTCAATGCCGCCCACCCCGTCTTGTGCCTGTGGATAGCGGCAGCGCCGGCGGCGAGGAACGGCGAATATGAGGAGGCCATGCTCAAACACTCCCCGGGTGCCCCCTGCTTGATTCTCGGACGCCGAACCGCCGATGCGCTCGCCTCTGCCGGCAAATGGCGGCACCGCAAGGTCGAGAGTCTGCGCATGTTCGGCGGAGACCGCGGGCGGCGCAAAGTGTCCATCGACTGCACGCCACCGCGTGTGACCTGCGGACACTCCGGTGCCACCGATGTCGTCCCGCTCGGCCTCATTCGCAAGAGACCGATGAAGCACTTCGATCTCGTCGATGCCTCCGGTACGCCTCTACCGGTGCTCGGGCGCGCCGACGACGGCCACATCACGTGGTCGGCTCTCTGTTATCTGTTCAGCAGAGACCTGGAAAGGAGACTGAGCCGGTCAGAGCAGGAGGTGCTTCGGACCGCGGTCTTCGCGCCCCGTGAGCGCGGTCGGGAACTGGCCGTCGCCGCAATGCAGACCTTCCCCGATAGACACAAGATCAGCGACCAGGCCTTCGGCCTCTTGTACGACACGTCCACGCACTTCGTGCTGTATTGCCTCGCGCCGAGGAAGCGACCGAACACTCGGCGGATCTTCAAGTACTCCTATGCCTGGAACCTCCTGCCCGGCACGGTCAAAGCAAGATGGTTCCAGCGCATCCTCATCGCAGCCGGATACTCGCCGGCCGTCTTCGACCTCGATATCGCTGGCGCATCGGACGTCGCCTCCTACCATCTCGAAGTCCACGTCTCGGAGGGTCTCCAAGCGGCCGGACTCGAGCTGCCGGAGGGGGCGGACCACGAGTCGGGGCGCGTCGACCCGGGTGGCGGCTCAGTGGCCCATGCTGTCGCCTCGTACAGCAGCCAAGAGGCAGACCGGACCTGGAAGGCGGTGTTCGCGATGAAGGTGGAGTGGCGCGGGGTGCGCACGAACTCCCTCGTGGTCACGCTCTTCACCTTCATGGTCTTCCTGCTGCACCAGATATTGCCCGGCGCAGATCAAGCGCTCAAGGACGCCGGGGATGGTGCAGTCGCTGTTCTGCTGGTGGTGCCGGCCGCGTACGGCATCTTCGGAGCTCGTGCGGGTGAGAGCGCGGTCCTGTCGAGTCTGGTGCTCCCGCTTCGCGCGGCGATGCTGACGTGTTCTGCGCTCCTCGTCGCCATCGCCGCCAGTATCGTCGGTGCCCTGCGCGAGCCGTATCTCGGTTGCCTGTGGCTGATTGGTTTCATCGTCGTGTCATTGATGGCAGCGCTGCAAGCCGGACCCCTTCTTGTCAGTGCCCGGCGATACCTTTCAGCCAGGCCCGCATTGAAGGGTCTGTGGAGTATCCAAAAACGAGCTAAGCTCCGTAAGCACAGGAGGAACGATGGCCAAATCGCTAGATGAGCAGCGTAAGCACTCGTTGGGGACCATCCCCTCGATCGAGGGCTCTACTCGTCGTTCTCTGTCCTTCGGTGCAAGCAGGGACCGGACGTGGACCGATGAGGATCTCCGCAAGATCATCGCTCAGCAGAGTGGCGAACCCTCCGCGGGCTGAGAACCTACTCTTCCCCATCGCCCCGAGCGTCGGTCTCGTCCTCGGATTCCATGATCGGGGACGCCCAGTCCGACGCGGCGGTAGTCTCGATCCGCGCCAGCAGAAGCGTGACGAGTAGGCGCCGAGACAGGGGGCGCAACGTCCGCCAGGGCCGGGTGACCACCAGCGTGACCCCGTCGGACTGAGAACGAGCCTCCTCCACCCGTCGAAGATGCTCGCGAAGACGTTCGCGCATAGATTCGGTCTCCGTCAACCGGTAGCCATCGCTCGTCCACGCGTAGTGGAAGAGAGGGCGCTCTGGGTGTGGCACTTGCCAGACCCACGGCAGGTACTTCTTGTCCGACCCGTCCACGCCGACGAGATGGTGGGCAGGCATCGGCTCCTCCGCATCGCAGTGGGGCTCGTCAGCGGAGAGACGCGTAGCCAAGTGTGGGTCGGCCAGATCGTCAGGCTTCAGTTCGACGGCGGAAGCGAGGTGCGCCGGAGGAGCCGTCGCCGGCGCGAGTATGGATTGAGCCTGCCAGAACCGCTGCCACGGCCCGACTGCGAAGGTCTCAACCTCGGTGCCGTTCGTATAGTGTCTGGCCAGTCTCTCTGCCGGACATAGGCCCACGGCGATCTCGCCCGACTCGGCCAGTTGGGGAATAGCGACGTACACCGGTACGGGAGAATCCAGATGCACGTCCAGCACGGCACGCTCGACGGCGAATCGAGTAGGCGAGGTCCTCGTGTCGACACGAGCGCATTCCACAATGACCGTCTTCCCCGTGGCCAAGAGAGCCGCCGAAGGATCACCGGCTGGGCCGCTATAGCCGACGTAACCGTGCTCGTCATGGAGGACGGCAAGCGCGATAGATCGTGCGAGGTTGATACCCGCTGCGCGCGATGTCATTCGGCTCCTCCCGACGCGTCTACAGCGCTATGCAATCACGAAAATGACCTGCGTCACATAGGGGCGGTCTGAGATCAGATGATCATCCGAAAAGTACTCCAAAATCCCATTTATAGGTGAATATTTCGAGGGATTCGAGGCCTCGGGCGCGATCAGCGGGGTCGCCGGGGTTCCTGAAAGTCGGACCGGGTGATGGGCTGTCGGCGTCGTCTGGCAGGCTGATTCCATGGTGAGGTCATCTATAGATGAATGGGGTGTGTTCAGTGAGCAGATGGGACGCCGGCTCGCATGGGCTCGCGAGAGCGCGGGGTGCAGCCAGGAGGACGTGGCGAAGGAGATCGGTGTGACCACCGCTCGCTATCGGACTCTTGAAGAAGGCGCGTGGACCGAGGCGACGCGCGGGTTGCGCCTCGACACCATCGTGCTGCTGTGCCGCTTTCTCGACGTGCCGCCGGGTGACCTCATCCCCGGCCGCTAAACTGCCGCTGCGCGGACCGAAGATGATGCGTCAGGATCGCTGGGGCGACCCTGATGCATCGAGTCTCGGCTCGCGGGCGGGTATTTCAGAGGCTGATGAGGGTGTAGCTGTCGTTGAGCTGGTCGAGCCAGGTGTGGTTGTCGTCGCGGAGCGCGGCAAGCGTCATTCCGGCCACTGCGTCGGGGATCCAGAGCATGGGGTCATCGAGGGGTTTGGCGAACGCAACGGTAAATCGTGGCGAGATCGCGCCGGAACCGTGTAACGAGGCAACCATTTCTTGATCGCGACGGTCTTGTGCGGCCTGCCGTGATTCGATCCAGGCGCGGGTGACGCCGCGTTGATCGAGTTCGAAGAGCAGCCGTTGCAAACACTTGCGCCGGGCGCGTTCCTGACGTCTGGCTTCGACCTCCGCTAAGACGATGACGTGGGTCAGGCTCGTCGAGGCGATGACGTCGACGATCTGGGCGCGGCGTTTCGGCGACTCGTCGCGCCAATGCAAGCGCTCCTGGCCGGTGAAGACCAGCATGTGGAGCCGTTCGCGTGTCCGTTCGGCCCGTGACGAATCGGAGATGGCGGTCGCCAGGATGTAGAACCCCAGGTCAGCAGATGGCGCGTGGATCGATTCGTCAATCCATGCGTTGAGACCCGGTTCCATGGTGGTCACGTTAGGAGCCATTCGCGAGGACGGCCAGCGTGGCGACTCAAGGGTTGTGGATATCCCCGATGGCGATAGACATGCGTCTGATCGCTGCTATTCTTGAGGCATTGCCCGCCCCTTCGGGGGACCGGGAAGTGGAGGCCGGAATCCCCGCCGCGGGCGGGAGCCGGCCTCAGCGCTGTCCAGGGGCCTTCGGTTGCGCAGTGCGCCCGGGTCCGCCTTGCTCGGGCACAAGGTGGGGTGTGGGTTTCGTCTGATGCCTTACCGGTCGCGGTGTTAAGCTGGGGTTATTGCCCGCCCCTGATGGGGGATTGGGAAGTGGAGGCCGGAATCCCCGCCGTGGGCGGGGGCCGGCCTCAGCGCTGTCCAGGGGCCTTCGGTTGCGCAGTGCGCTCCGGGTCCGCCTTGCTCGGGCACAAGGTGGGTGTGGATTCCGTCTGATGCCTTACCGGTCGCGGTGTTAAGCTGGGGTTATTGCCCGCCCCTTCGGGGGACCGGGAAGTGGAGGCCGGAATCCCCGCCGCATGACGGGAGCCGGCCTCAGCGCTGTCCGGGCCCCTTTGCGGCTCGGGTCAGCGGATGACGGCCACGGGGCAATTGGCGGTGTGCAGCACCGCACGGCTCACCGAGCCGAGCAGCAAGCCCACCAGATCGCTGTGGCCGCGTGAGCCGACCACCAGCACCCCCGCGCCCTCGGACGCATCCGCCAATACGTGCTCCGGCCGGCCGCGCTGCGTGCCCACCTCGACCGTCAGCCCGGGATGTTCCGCCAGCACCGCCTCGCGAGCGCGCTCCACCGTAGCCACCGCCTCGGTCTCGGCCGCATGGGCCGCATCCTCGGTGGCGTTGACATTCGCCAGATACGCCGCCGACCACGGATTGGCCTCGGGCACATCCCACGCCGCCGCGATGATCAGCCGGGCATCCGTCGACGCCGCCAGTCTCGCGGCACCCGCGACCGCCTGGGCAGCGAACTCCGAATCATCCGTGCCGACCACCACCGGGCGGTCGGGGCCCGGCAGGTGCTCGGAATTGCCGCGGATCACCAGCACCGGGCACTGCGCGTGCGCGCTGATCGTGAACGCCACCGAGCCGACGAGCCCCGCGGCGAGCCTTCCCCGTCCGCGGTGTCCCACCACGACCACGGCGGCATCGGCGGACAACTCCTGCAGCGCCGCCGCCGGTCCCTGCTTGCGCGCGACCGCATGCACCGTGAGCCCAGGTACGCGCTCACGAGCACGCTCGGCGCCCTCCTCGGCGATCGCATCAGCGCCCTCGTCGCCGCCCGCGTCGTCGCGCCCCTTCAGCCGGCGGGCAGCGTGCACCACCACCAGATCCACGCCCCGCCGATCGGCATCGGCGGCAGCCCACTCGACGGCGATCTTGCTGGGCTCGGAGGCGTCGTATCCCACGACGACGGCGCCGGAGACGGGGACGGTCATACGAGTTCACTCCTTCGTGTCGGCTCTCCCTCCAACCTACGCGCCACGAGGTCCACCCGCAGGGGCCATGGGCCAGGTCTGCGCCCATCGTCGTCGCGCGGACCGATGATGATGCCTTTGGGTCGCCATGACGACCCAAAGGCATCGAAATCTGTGCGCTCCCGGGACTGATGACGATGCATTGCGGCGGTGATAGCAGCCTCAACGCATCGTCATCAGTCCCGCCGCGCGACTAATAAACAATCAGGGTTGACTGTTTGTTTGAAAGGCGGCAGTCTGTACACATGATCCGGATCGGGAACTGCTCGGGCTTCTACGGAGACCGGCTCTCCGCCATGCGCGAGATGCTCGAGGGAGGGCATCTCGACTACCTGACCGGCGATTACCTCGCCGAGCTCACCATGCTCATCCTGGGCAAGGACCGCATGAAGGACGCCGACCTCGGCTACGCCAAGACCTTCCTGCGCCAGCTCACCGACTGCCTCGCGCTAGCCCGCGAGAAGCAGGTCAAGATCGTCGCCAACGCCGGTGGCCTCAATCCCGCCGGGCTCGCCGAGAGGATCCGCGAGGCCGCCGCCGAGCAAGGAGTGGAGGTGCGGGTCGCACACGTCGAGGGAGACGACCTCATCTCCCGTGCCGGCGAGCTCGGCTGGGAAGGCGCTCTGACGGCCAATGCCTACCTCGGCGCCTTCGGTATCGCCGAGGCGCTCACCGCCGGCGCGGATGTCGTGGTCACCGGGCGGGTCACCGACGCCTCGGTCATCGTCGGCCCCGCGATCGCCGAATACGGCTGGGGCCGCGAGGACTTCGACCGGCTCGCCGGCGCGGTGGTCGCCGGACACGTCATCGAGTGCGGTACCCAGGCCACCGGCGGCAACTTCTCCGGCTTCACCGATATCGACACCAGCCGGCCCCTCGGCTTCCCCATCGCCGAGATCTCCGCCGACGGAACCAGCGTCATCACCAAACACCCCGGCACCGGTGGCGCCGTCACCATCGACACCGTCACGGCCCAACTCGTCTACGAGATCGGCGGACCGGTCTACCTCAACCCCGATGTCTCCACCCACCTCGACACGATCGAGCTGACCGACGACGGCGAGGATCGTGTGCGGGTGAGCGGCGTGCAGGGTTCACCGCCGCCGGCCACCACGAAGGTCGCGCTCAACAGCCTCGGCGGATTCCGCAACAGCGTCGAGCTCGTGCTCACCGGTCTGGACATCGAGGCCAAGGCCGACTGGGTCCGCGCCCAGCTCAGTGCCGCCCTCGACCGGCTCCCGCTCGACGAGGTCACCTGGGAGCTGGTGCGCACCGATCGCGCCGACCCGGCGACCGAACCCGAGGCGGCGGCTCTGCTGCGCTGCCACGTCAAGAGCCAGGACGCCAAGGCGGCGGGACGCGCGTTCAGCGGCGCGGCGATCGAGCTCGCCCTCGCCTCCTATCCCGGATTCCACGTCACCGCCCCTCCCAGCGCGGCCTCGCCCTACGGCGTCTACCGGGCGGCCTATGTCCCGCAGGCCGACGTGCCGCACGTCGTCGTCCTGGACGACAGACGGCGCATCGACATCGCGGCACCGTCGACGACCTCCTCCGATCCAGCTCAGGGTCCGCCGAGTGGTGCGCCACTCGCGGGGAGTGGGGAGCTCGCGGGGACTGGGGACTCGGGGCCGGGGGCTGACGACACGGTGCGCAAGGCGCTCGGCCGACTCGCCTACGCGCGCTCCGGTGACAAGGGCGGCACCGCCAATATCGGTGTCTGGATCCCCTCCGATCATCCCCGACGCGAGGCCGCCTACGCCTGGCTCGCCGCGACACTCACCGCCGATCGCGTCCGCCAGCTGCTGCCCGAGACCGCCGACCTCGACATCGCCGTCCACCCGCTGCACAACCTCGCCGCCGTCAACCTCGTCGTCGAGAAACTGCTCGGCGACGGTGTGGCGTCCTCCACCCGATTCGACCCCCAAGCCAAAGCCGTCGGGGAGTGGCTGCGCGCCCGCCTCGTCGACATCCCGAGGGAGCTGCTCGCATGACCGACCGCTGGAACACACCCGAGCGGGTGGCGCTGAGAGAATCCGTCGCCGCCTTCACACAGCGTCAGATCGCGCCGCGCATGGACGAGTGGGAGGACGCCGGACAGCTGCCGCGCGAACTCCACGCGCAGACCGCCAAGGCCGGATTCCTCGGCATCGGCTTCGACGAGTCCGTCGGCGGCGAGGGCGGCGACCTCATCGACATCTCCGTCGTCACCGAGGCCATCGTCGAGAACGGCGGCTCCACCGGCCTGCTCGCGTCGCTGTTCACCCACGGCATCGCCGTGCCGCACATCATCGACTCCGGCAATCGCGACCTCATCGACCGCTACGTCCGCCCCACCCTCGCCGGCGAGACGATCGGCTCGCTCGGCGTCACCGAGCCCGGCGGCGGCTCCAATGTCGCCGGCATCACCACCCGCGCGGTCAAGGACGGCGACCACTACATCGTCAACGGCGCCAAGACCTTCATCACCTCCAGCGTCCGCGCCGACTTCGTCACCACCGCGGTGCGCACCGGCGACCCCGGCCACGGCGGCATCAGCCTGCTCGTCATCGACACCGACACCCCCGGCTTCACCGTCAGCCGCAGCCTGCGCAAGATGGGCTGGCACTGCTCGGACACCGGTGAACTCGCCTTCGACGACGTCCGCGTCCCCGCCGCCAACCTCGTCGGGGAGGAGAACGGCGGCTTCTACCTGGTCATGCAGCAGTTCGTCAACGAGCGGCTCACCCTCGCCGTGCAGAGCTACGCGACCGCGCAGCGCGCCCTCGACCTCGCCGTCTCCTACGCCCGCGAACGCGAGACTTTCGGCCGTCCGCTCATCAGCCGCCAGGTCATCCGGCACAAGCTCGTCGACATGCACCGGCGCACCGAGGCCGCCCGCGCCCTCACCCGGCAGGCCGTCGAACGCGCCCAGGACTCCGGCAACCGGGCCGACCCGCAGCTCATCCTCGCCGCCGCGATGGCCAAGAACCAGGCCGTCGAAGCGGTCGAATGGGTCGTCAGCGAGGCCGTGCAGATCCACGGCGGCATGGGCTACATGCGCGAATCCGAGATCGACCGGCACTACCGCGACGCCCGCATCCTCGGCATCGGCGGCGGCGCCACCGAGGTGCTCAACGACCTCGCCGCCAAGCTGCTGGGGTACTGAGACCGATGGACCCGAGGGAGGTGCGCGACGGACGGCTGGCCAGGCAACGCCTGGTCGGCGCGCCGTACCCCGACCTCGCGGCCGCCGTCGATCACCTCGCCGCGGTCCAGTCCCAAGAGTTCGAGGACGCCTGCTGGTCGCTCGCCCGCCGTACGACGGGCGGGCTCAGCGGCGGCGCGGTCGCCGAGGAGGTCGCGCACGGCCGGATCGTGCGGCACCACGTGCTGCGCCCCACCTGGCATTTCGTCCTCGTCGAGGACCTCGACTGGATGCTCGACCTCACGGCACCGCGCATCGGCGCCCAACTCCGCACCCAGTTGCGCACCACCGGCCTGCTCGAGGATCGCGATCGGCTCGTCGCCCAGGTCGGCGCGATCGTCGAGGCCGCCGACGCTCCGCTGACCCGCCGCGAGATCGGCGATCGCCTCGCCGAACGAGGCACCGAGCTGAAGGGCCAGGCACTGGGCCACGTGACGCTGAGCGCCGAGCTCGACAAGATCGTCACGACCGGCCCCCGGCGCGGATCGTGGGACACCTTCGTGCCCTACGCCTCGCGCATCCCGAGCGTCAGCCTCGGCCACGATGAAGCGGTCGCCCGCCTCGCCGGTCGCTACCTCGCCGCCCACGGACCGGCCACCGCGCGGGACTTCGCCTGGTGGAGCGGGCTGACGCTCACCGACGCGAGAACCGGCTACGCGGCCCACGAGACGATCGACCTCGGTGAGGAGCTCGTCGACCTGGCCGACTCGTCCCGGTACGAGCCCGTCGACCCCACCGCCCAGCTGCTGTCGCTCTTCGACGAGTACGTCATCGCCTACCAGGACCGCACGCTCTACGAGGCACCCGTCGCCGCCGGCGGCACGATCGACGTCTGGGGCGGCAACCTGCTCCTCGTCGACGGCATCGTCGCCGGCACCTGGAGAACCCGCAAACCGCGGCGCAAGGCCGACCCGACCACGATCGAGATCACCCCGGCCCGTGTCCTCACCCGCGACGAACGCCAACGCGCCGAGACCGACGCACATCACCTCATCGACCATCTCGACCGACCCTCTGAACTCCTCTGGAAGGACGTGGAATGAGCCCAGCGGCACGCACCGCGATCGACCCGGCCTCGCCCGCCTACGGCGAGAACCGGGCGGCCATGCTCGAACGCCTCGACGACCTCGCCGAGCAGCACGACAAGGCGCTCGCCGGGGGAGGGGAGAAGTACGTCGAGCGGCACCACAAGCGCGGCAAGCTCACCGCCCGCGAGCGCATCGAGCTGCTCATCGACCCCGACTCGCCCTTCCTGGAACTCGGCGCGCTCGCCGGGTGGGGCACCGACTTCACCGTCGGCGGCTCCATCGTCACCGGCATCGGCGTCGTCGAGGGCGTCGAGTGCATGATCGTCGCCAACGACCCCACCGTGAAGGGCGGCTCCAGCAACCCCGTCACCGTCAAGAAGGGCTTCCGGGCCGCGCAGATCGCCCAGGAGAACCGGCTCCCCTCGATCAACCTCGTCGAGTCCGGCGGCGCCGACCTGCCCACGCAGAAGGACATCTTCATCCCCGGCGGCCGGTCCTTCCGCAACATCACCGAGGCGAGCGCCGACCGCCGCCCGTCCGTCGCCCTCGTCTTCGGCAACTCGACCGCCGGTGGCGCCTATATCCCCGGCATGAGCGACTACGTCGTCATGGTCAAGGAGGGCGCCAAGGTCTTCCTCGGCGGCCCGCCGCTGGTCAAGATGGCCACCGGCGAGGAGTCCGACGATGAATCCCTCGGCGGCGCCGAGATGCACGCCCGGCAGTCCGGCCTCGCCGACTACCTCGCCGTCGACGAATACGACGCGATCCGCCTCGGTCGCCAGATCATGCGCCGGCTCAACTGGCGCAAGCAGGGACCCGTTCCAGCGGCCGACTACGCCGAACCGGTGCTCGATCCCGAGGACCTGCTCGGCATCGTGCCCACCGATCTCAAGGTGCCCTTCGACCCGCGCGAGGTCATCGCCCGCATCGTCGACGGCTCGGAGTTCGACGAGTTCAAGCCGCTCTACGGACCCAGCCTCGTCACCGGGTACGCGCAACTGCACGGCCACCCCATCGGCATCCTCGCCAACGCCCAAGGTGTGCTGTTCAGCGCCGAGGCACAGAAGGCCGCGCAGTTCATCCAGCTCGCCAACCAGACCGACACGCCGCTGCTGTTCCTGCACAACACCACCGGGTACATGGTCGGCGCGGAGTACGAGCAGGGCGGCATCATCAAACACGGCGCGCAGATGATCAACGCGGTGTCGAACTCCAAGGTCCCGCATCTGTCGGTCGTGCTCGGTGCCTCCTACGGTGCGGGCAACTACGGCATGAGCGGGCGCGCCTACGATCCGCGGTTCATGTTCAGCTGGGCGGGCGCGAAATCGGCCGTCATGGGACCGGCGCAGCTGGCCGGCGTCGTCTCGATCGTCGCCCGTGGCGCGGCCGAGGCGAAGGGACAGGCCTACGACGAGGAGGCCGACCAGCAGATGCGGGCCTTCATCGAGGACCAGATCGAGAAGGAGTCGCTGGCGTACTTCACATCGGGCCTCGGCTACGACGACGGCGTCATCGATCCCCGGGACACCCGCACCATCCTCGGCATCTGCCTCTCGGCGATCGCCAACGGACCGGTCGAGGGCGCCCGCGGCTACGGGGTGTTCCGCCTGTGACCGCGGTGACGACGACCCCTCGGTGGTCGAGTAGCGAGGCTGGTCTTGGGGAGGGTGGTTTCGATACGGCCCTCGTTCCTCGGGCCTACTCAACCACCGATCCCGATCCTCGGTGGTCGAGTGGCTGGGAGGGACGAGCGGCGTATCGAGGCCAGGCTGGCGGAAGGTGGTTTCGATACGGTCGCTCGCTGAGCGAGCTTCCTACTCAACCACCGAGGTTGCTCGACTCTCGGTGGTCGAGTAGCTGGGAGGGACGAGCGGCGTATCGAGGCCAGGCTTGGGGAGGGTGGTTTCGATACGCTCCCTCGTTCCTCGGTCGCTACTCAACCACCGATATGGATCCTCGGTGGTCGAGTGGCTGGGAGGGACGAGCTCCCTCGTTCCTCGGTCGGTACTCAACCACCGATCCCGATCCTCGGTGGTCGAGTAGTGGAGGTCGCTTCCATCGCGGCTACGCCCTGTTGCGATGGCTCCATGTGACCGGAGCGTATCGAGACCACATCGGACGGAAGGGAGTTACCGCATGATCAGCAGGGTTCTGGTGGCGAACCGGGGGGAGATCGCCCGGCGGGTGTTCCGCACCTGCCGCGACCTCGGCATCGGCACGGTCGCCGTGCACTCCGATGCCGACGCGAACGCGCCCTTCGTCCGTGACGCCGATGTCGCCGTCCGGCTCCCGGGCAATGCGCCCGGCGACACGTACCTGCGCGGCGACCTCGTCATCGAGGCTGCCCGCGCGGCCGGCGCCGACGCGATCCACCCCGGTTACGGCTTCCTGTCCGAGAACGCCGACTTCGCCCGCCAGGTCGAAGCCGCCGGGCTCACCTGGATCGGACCTACGCCCGAGTCGATCGAGGCGATGGGCAGCAAGATCCG
The DNA here is from genome assembly GCF_016918125.1 of Aeromicrobium sp. YIM 150415. NCBI lineage: Bacteria > Bacillati > Actinomycetota > Actinomycetes > Propionibacteriales > Nocardioidaceae > Aeromicrobium > Aeromicrobium sp. YIM 150415. The sequence goes on from NZ_JAERWM010000011.1 coordinate 249,749, forward strand.
GGCCAAGCAGATCATGGGCGACGCCGGGGTGCCCATCCTCGAGGTCGACCTCGACGGCATCTCTCCCGACGAGTTTCCCCTCCTCGTCAAGGCCTCGGCCGGAGGCGGCGGACGTGGCATGCGCGTCGTCGAGTCACTCGACCAGCTCGACGGCGAGCTCGCCAAGGCCAAGGCCGAGGCACAGTCGGCCTTCGGCGACGGCACCGTCTTCGTCGAGCCTTACCTGCCGACCGCCCGGCACGTCGAGGTGCAGGTGCTCGCCGACACCCACGGACGCGTCTGGGTCGTCGGCGACCGCGACTGCTCGATCCAGCGACGCCACCAGAAGGTCGTCGAGGAGGCGCCCGCCCCCGATCTCTCGGACAAGGCACGCACCACGCTGCACATCGCGGCGCGGGCAGCGGCCGAGGCCGTCGGGTACCGCGGCGCGGGAACGGTCGAGTTCCTCGTCGACGGCGATCGCGTCTACTTCCTGGAGATGAACACCCGCCTGCAGGTCGAGCACCCGGTGACCGAGTGCGTGACGGGACTCGACCTCGTCGCCTGGCAGCTCTCGATCGCCGAGGGCGCGGCACTCCAGGGCAACGCGCCCGAGCCGTCCGGCCACGCCGTCGAGGTGCGGCTTTACGCCGAGGACCCGGCCGACGACTGGGCCCCGCAGACCGGCACCGTGCGCGCCTTCGACGTCGAGGGCGTCGCCTTCGAGAACCCTCGCGCGTACGGTGTGCGCGTGGACTCCGGGGTCGAGGCCGGCAGCGAGGTGGGTATCCACTACGACGCGATGCTCGCCAAGATCATCGCCTACGGACCCGACCGCCGGGCGGCGCTGCGGATGCTGGACGGCGCTCTGCGCAACGCCCGGGTGCACGGCGTCCGCACGAATGCCGCCTTGCTGCGAGCGATCCTCACCGACGAGGAGTTCACGGCCGCGCGCGTCCACACGGCGCTGCTGAACGAACGCCTCGATGCCTGGATGACGCCCAGCGACGACCGGGCCGATCGAAAGGCGGCGCTCGCCGCCGCCATCGGGGAGGCGACCCAGACGGCCGCTGCCGCGCGAGTGCTCTCCCGCATGCCTGCCGCCTGGCGCAATGTGCCGAGCCAGCCGCGCGTGCGCCGCTACGGTGACCACGAGGTCGCGTACGAGCAGCGTGGAGGGCGGCTCGTGTCGTCATGGCTCGACGGCGTGAGCGTCGTCGACGCACGCGGCGACACCGTGGTGCTCGCGGACGGCGCGGTGCGGGAGACCTACCGGCTCACGATGGGCGAGGGCGTCGTGGACGTCGATGGACCGCACGGCCCGGTCAGCCTGGAGGTCGTGCCGACCTTCGTCGACCCGGCCGATGTGGTGGCCGAAGGGTCGCTGCTCGCGCCGATGCCCGCCGCCGTCACCGATGTGGCCGTCGAGGCGGGACAGAAGGTCGCCAAGGGTGACACCGTCGTCGTCCTCGAGGCGATGAAGATGCAGCACACGATCACGGCGCCGACCGACGGCGTCGTGGGGGAACTGGCCGTCAGCGCCGGACAACAGGTCGAGGCCGGAGCCGTCCTCGCCGTCATCGAGGAAGCCGAATGAGCGGGCACTGGGTGGTCTCGCTCCAGCGCGATGGGCTCGCAGAGCTCGCGGTCGCTACTCGACCGGAGCGTATCGAGGCCACGTCACGTCGTCAGGAAAGGAAGAGCAGATGAGCGCATTCGTGGAGAGCGAGGAGCGACAGGAGCTGCGCAAAGCGGTCCGTGCGCTCGGCAAGAAGTACGGCGACGAGTACTTCGTCGCCGCGGCCACGGACGGTCGCAAGACCACCGAGCTGTGGAGCGAGGCGGGCCGGCTCGGCTACCTCGGCGTCTCGATCCCCGAGGAGTATGGCGGCGGTGGCGGGGAGATCGGCGACCTCGCCGCGGTCTGCGAGGAGCTCGCCTCGGCAGGCTGCCCGCTGCTGCTGATGGTCGTGTCCCCCGCGATCGTCGGCACCATCATCGCGCAGTACGGCACCGATGAGCAGAAGCAGCGCTGGCTGCCCGGCCTCGCCGACGGCTCCGCCACCTATGCCTTCAGCATCACCGAGCCGGACGCCGGCTCGAATTCGCACAACATCACCACGACGGCCAAACGCTCCGAGGACGGCTGGATCCTGTCCGGCGGGAAGACCTACATCAGCGGCGTCGACGAGGCGAGCCACCTGCTCGTCGTCGGACGCACCGAGGACGCCAAGACGGGCAAGCTCAAGCCCGCCCTCTTCATGGTGCCGACGGACGCCGAGGGCTTCACCTATACGCAGATCGACATGGGCATCGTCAGTCCGGAGAAGCAGTTCACGCTGTTCTTCGACGATGTCCGCCTGCCGGCCGATGCCCTCGTCGGGTCCGAGGACGCGGGACTCGACCAGCTGTTCGCCGGGCTCAACCCCGAGCGGATCATGGCCGCCTCGATGGCCACGGGGTCGGCTCGCTGGGCGCTGCGCAAAGCGGTCGCCTATGCCAAGGAACGCGATGTCTGGGGCAAGCCGATCGGCGCGCACCAGGCGATCGCCCATCCGCTCGCCAAGCTGCACATCGACATCGAGATGGCGCGGCTGCTGACGCAGAAGGCCGCGGCGCTGTACGCCGAGGGTGACCTGCTGCGGGCGGGAGAAGCGGCCAATATGGCGAAGTACGCGGCGGCCGAGGCCGGCTGCGATGCGATCGATCAGGCGATTCAGACCCACGGCGGCAATGGCCTCGCGACCGAGTACGGCCTCGTGCAGGCCCTGGCCGCATCGCGACTCAGCCGGATCGCGCCCGTCAGCCGGGAGATGGCCCTCAACTTCGTGGCCCAGTTCTCCCTCGGCCTCCCCAAGTCCTACTAGAGAACTCAGCCGGTGGCGGTAGACCATCAACCTCACCTCGATCGTGGCGGTAGACCATCAACCTCATCGGGTCTCGATAACGTTGACGGCCTACCGCCACCGGGTGAGATGAACGGAAGGAACGACGATGAGTGAACTCGTGCACCTCGAGGTGGCCGACCGGGTCGCCACGATCACGCTCGACAGCGAGCACAACCGCAACGCCCTCAGCCGCCAGCTCGTCACCGAGCTCGGTGAGCGACTGACGGCCGCCGAGGCCGACGACACCGCACGAGTCATCGTGCTGCGGTCGGCACACCGGGTGTTCTGCTCCGGTGCCGACCTCTCCGAGGCGGCTGAGGGCGCGATGGAGGAGGGCGCACGTGTCCTCGTCGCGCTGCAGCGTCAGATCGCATCCTCGACGAAGCCCGTCGTCGTCGTGCTCGGCGGCCCGGTGCGTGCCGGCGGCCTCGGACTCGTCGGCGCGGCCGATATCGTCCTCGCGGCGGACTCGGTGACCTTCTCCCTGACCGAGGTGCGTCTCGGCCTCGCGCCCGCCGTCATCTCGGTCAGCCTGCTCGAACGCTTCTCCTCGCGAGCTGCCGCCGACACCTTCCTCACCGCACGGACCTTCGACGCCACCGAAGCGGTCACGATGGGCCTCATCACCCGCGCAGTGCCCGCTGACTCGCTCGACGAGACCGTCGCCGGTGTGGTCGCGGAACTCGCCGAAGGCTCCCCGCAGGGGCTGCGCGAGACCAAGAAACTGCTCAACGCCGGCCTCCTCGCCCGGATCGATCGCGACGGTGAGGCTGTGGCGCGCCAGTCCGCCGAGCTGTTCGGCAGCGACGAGGCCCGCGAGGCCATGCTCGCCTTCCTCTCCCGCAAGCGGTAGCCGTTCGACGGTTCCGCGAACGTGCCGTCGTACCGAGCCGCGTGTCGGCGGAGCGGTACACACTGACAGCGTTCGTTTTTTCGTTGAGGGAAAGTCATGCGTTACACCACCGAGGTGCAGGCCAAGGACGCGCTCGGCTCCGTCGCTCAGGATGGTCACAACACTACCATTTTCGGTATAGTTGTGACATGGCCGCCGAGGTGAAGTACCGGGAGATCGTGCGCGAGATCGCGCTCGATCACTATGGCTACGTCACCACGAAGGAGGCAGCAGAGGCGGGCGTGCCGCCCGTCGAGTTGCCGAAGCTTGCCGCTCGCGGCGGGCTCGTGAATGTCGCTTACGGACTCTATCGAGTCCCGGACATCCCGCCGACCGCATACGACCAGTTCGCCGAGGCGCTCTTGCGGGCGGGGGAAGGTGCGTACCTGCACGGTGAGTCGGTGCTGTCACTGTTCAATCTCGCCGACGTGAACCCACGGAAGATCAAGGTGGCAGTGCACCGCCGTGCTCGGTCGAAGATGCCTCCGTACGTCGAGCTGACCCGAGTCAACGAAGGGGCACGGACCACGTTCTATGAGGGGCTGGCAGCCCAACCGGTCGCGGACGCCATCCTCGAATGTCGAGGTCGCATCGAGCGAGAACGGCTACGGGACGCTGCCAAGCAGGCGCGCAGCGAGGGTCTATTGACCACGGCTGAGTTGCAGCAGGTCAGGAAAGGACTTCGGTCGTGAGCTACGCGGGTGCCCCGACGAACGTGCGGTCCTTGGGCCAACGCATACGCAACCTGGAAGGCAGCGACGGCCTGGCGCTGCGGCGTCGGATCGGCATGACGTTGGTAGTGGTCGGCCAGATGCTCCCCGAGGGTGCGATCAAGGGCGGCAGTGCGATGGCGCTGCGCTACGGGCGCGACACTCGGTTCACCCAAGACCTCGACGCCGCGCGGGTCCAGCCGCTCGCCGCCTTCCGCAGCGACTTCGAGGAATCGCTCGCGTCCGGATGGGCACGATTCACAGGCAGGCTGGTCGAGAAGCCCGCGCCTCGCCCGCCGGCCGTGCCGACGGCGTACGTCATGCAACCCTTCGAGGTGAAGCTCGACTACCGAGGCAGGCCGTGGTGCACGGTGAAGTTCGAGCTGGGCCACAACGAGATCGGCGATGCCGACGAGCCCGAATACCAACTGGCTGCCGACCTCGCCGACCTCTTCACCGAGGTCGGGCTCGAAGCGCCGAAGCCGGTCCCGGTCATGCGCTCCGACCATCAGGTCGCCCAGAAGCTCCATGCCGTGTCAGGCGAGCGGAGTGAACGCGCACGCGATCTGGTCGACCTCCAACTTCTCGACAAGCGCGAAGACCTCAACGTGGGGCCGGTGGCCGCGACGTGCGCCCGACTCTTCGACTACCGCCGCCAGCAGGCATGGCCGCCGACCATTCAGGTCGGCACCGGGTGGGACACGCTCTATGCCGAAGCGGCCGACGGGCTTGACGTCTTACCGACGGTCGAGGAAGCGGTCGAATGGGTCAACGAGTTCGTCCGCCGCATTGCGGCGGCAGCGGTGTGAGCGACTCGGCGATGTGGCAAAAATGTGGCAGGACAGCGTAGGGCGACCAGTAGCCACCAGCAACGTCAACCACGTTTGCGCAGGTTAGGCCGCACATGCCAACCGCTGCATCTGTGCGACACCTTGCTGCGACTTGCCGAGGCGGAGACATTTCGGCCTCTGTGGTCGGAGGACATCTTGGTCGAGCTGGAGCGGAACCTGGTCGACGTGGCGGGTTTGAACGATCGTCAGGTGCGGCACCGGATCAATGAGATGCGGCGTTCGTTCCCGGATGCCGCCGTGTCAGGACATCGCGACCTTGAATCGGCCATGATGTGCGACCCCAAGGACCGACATGTGCTGGCCGCTGCGGTGCGTGCCGATGTAGAAGTGTTGGTCACCGCGAATCTTCGTGATTTCCCGCCGGCAGCCGTCGAACCGTACGAGCTCACGGTTCTCCATCCGGATGATTTCCTGCTGGATCAACTGGATCTTTATCCTGAGCGGACTCTCATCGCCGTCACTCGACAAGCCGCGGCCAAGGTCCGGCAGCTTCTGTAGCCGGCCTCAGTCCCCCTGTGGAGGAAGGGCCGCGACGAGCGGGTGGTCGTACGGCAGGACACCGGTCTTGGCCGCACCCCCGGGGGACCCCAGCTCGGCGAAAAAGTCGACATTGACCTGGCGGTAGTCGGACCACTCGGCCGGCACGTCGTCCTCGTAGTAGATCGCCTCGACCGGGCAGACGGGCTCGCAGGCTCCGCAGTCCACGCACTCGTCAGGCTGGATGTACAGGGATCGCTCGCCCTCGTAGATGCAGTCGACGGGACATTCGTCGATGCACGCACGATCCTTCACATCGACACAGGGCTGGGCGATCACGTAGGTCATCGAGGGCCTTTCGATTCGGGTCGCTTCGACCGTAGAATCTCAAGTGCACTAGAGGTCAAGTCGGTGAGGAGTGGCGATGTCACCCGATCACGCGCCCGACGAGCTGTTGACGATCGGCGAGATGAGCCGGCGCACCGGGGTCGCTGTCTCCGCGCTGCGCTACTACGAGAGCCTCGAGCTGATCGCGTCGGTGCGGACGACCGGCAATCAGCGTCGCTTCCCGCGTCACATGCTGCGTCGCGTGTCGCTCATCGCGGTAGCCAAGAATCTCGGCGTACCTCTCGCCGACGTTCAAGCCACTTTCGCGGACGTGCCGCTCGACCGGACTCCCAGCCACGAGGACTGGCAACGCGCCTCGCGGGCGTGGAAGCGACAGCTGGAAGAGCGCCGCCGCGGGATCGAGAGGCTGGAGCTCGAGCTGACCGGTTGCATCGGCTGCGGCTGCCTGTCGATGAAGGCCTGTGCTCTGTTGAATCCCGACGACGCCCTCGCGGCCACCGGTTCGGGGCCGCGGCGACTGGAAGGCATCCCGGACGAGTGAGAGCGATCACATTCCCTTGACCTCATGTGAACATGAGGTTTTAGCGTGGTGAGCAATCACTGCGAAAGGATCGTCATGGCTGAGTACACTTTGCCGGATCTGCCGTATGACTATGGGGCGTTGGACCCGCATATCTCGGGCAAGATCATGGAGCTGCATCACGACAAGCACCATCAGAACTACGTCAACGGCCTGAACACCGCGATCGAGAAGCTCGAAGAGGCCCGCGCGAACGAGAAGTTCGACACCGTGAACATGCTGGAGAAGAACCTCGCGTTCAACCTCGGCGGCCACATCAACCACTCGATCTTCTGGAAGAACCTGTCCCCCGACGGTGGCGACAAGCCCACCGGTGAGCTCGCCGCCGCGATCGAGGACAACTTCGGCTCCTTCGACGCCTACCGCGCCCAGTTCGAGCAGGTCGCCCTCGGTATCCAGGGGTCAGGTTGGGCCATCACGGCCTGGGACACCCTCGGCCAGCGGCTGGTCATCGTCCAGCTGTATGACCAGCAGTCCAATATCCCCGCGACGCTGATCCCGATCTCCCAGCTCGACATGTGGGAACACGCCTTCTACCTGGACTACCTCAACGTCAAGGGCGACTACGTCAAGGCCTTCTGGAATATCGCCAACTGGGCCGACGCCCAAGAACGATTCACCGCCGCCACCACCGGCGGACAGATCATCTTCTAACCCCAAGACCCGCGTTCGCGTTGAGTGTGGGGAGGTACCTCACACTCAACGCGAACGCAGGACCTCGGTAACCGGCTCTGCTCGACCAGAATTGAGTGACGTCCTCATGCCTCCTCGTTCTCTCGACGCATCGCTGTACGACGGTTTCGCCCGGTACGGCAGCGGCGTCACCCTCGTCACCGTCCGAGGCGACGACGATCGCTTCTTCATCGCCGCGCCGATGCTCACGGTCTCGGTGGACCCGTTCACGGTGGCGATCTCCGTCGGCCGGCACCGCGACGCCCTGTCGGCCATCGTCGCCGGGTCCACGTGGGCGATATCGCTGCTCGGAGCACATCACCTGCCGTTGGCGCGCCGTCTGTCGGAGCCGGGCACCCGCGACGAACGACTGAACGCCCTCGAGGCGGCCGGCGCGGACTCGTCGCCCGAAGGTCCGCTCTGGCTCCCCGACGCCCTGGCCACCTTCTGGTGCGGCACCGACTCCACGATGCCCGTACACGATCAACTGCTGGTGGTGGGAAATGTCGTGCGTGGCGTCGTCACCGAGGGCGGCACACCCCTCCTGCGGTGGAATCGCGATTTCGGCGTGCTGGGCGGGCTCCCGTGTCCGTCGTCGGCGATGGCGAGCTGAGTTCTTCCCCGCCGGCCTGGTTGTCCACAGGCCTGTGGAAGGTTCGCCCGTTTGTCTCCGGTTCCTGGCATCCTCGGAATCTCTCAGCGATACTGAAGGGGTGTTGTCGATGACGGATGCGCAGACATGGACGTTGATCGTGGGTGTGCTCACGACGTTCGTGGCGATCATCGGCCTGGTGGGTGCAGTGTTCATCCGGGTGATACGAGCGGAGATCGGGGGCCTGCGGAGCGAGATGGGCGGCCTGCGGAGCGAGATGGTCGTTCGGTTCACGGCGGTGAACGAGCGCCTGGACTATCTGGACCGCGATGTCCAGGCATTGATGAAGCACGTCTTCCATCGTCCCGAGTGATCGGCATCCCGCCGGACTCCGTTACCACCGATCGATGGTCGACTACAGATGCCGTCGTCGGTGATTACTGTGACGACAGAGGCGCAGATATGGGCGCTGATCGCGATCGTGCTCATCAGCCTTGCGGTGAACGCCGTGCTGAGGTGCTTGCTGCTCACGCAGACGATGCGCGTTGAGTTCAGGACGGCACGCGCTGAGATCCGCGGGATGTGTCGTGAGAGCGCCCCGGGGCCTGGATCCGGAGTGACCGAGTAGGCCGGCACCCCTTTCGCGGCGCTCGCTAGAATCGAGCGTTCGGTGCGAGTCGTGAAGGAGTCCGGTTGACCGAGGCAGAAGAGCGCGCGGAGATCGCCGCCGAGCAGGCCTATGTCGATGTCGTCTACCAGCGGCTCGACGCCTCGGCAGTGACCGCCCGGTCCCTGGTCGCCGAGGGGATGGCACGCGGTCACATCGGCCATGAAGGCGGACTCGTCGAACGCGATGCGATGGTCTATCAGGCCAACCGACGACTCGCCTCCCTCGACGCCGCCCACGAGGGACTCGTCTTCGGACGTCTCGACCTCCTCGACGGCGGCCGTCGTTACATCGGTCGTATCGGTGTGCGCGACGAGGACCGCGAGATCCTCCTGATGGACTGGCGAGCACCGGCCGCCTCGGCCTTCTACCGCGCCACGGCCCAGCAGCCCTCCGGTGTCGTGCGTCGTCGTGTCCTTCGTTCGCGCGCCGATCGCGTCATCGGCGTCGAGGACGATCTGCTCGATGCCGAGCACGCCCCCGACGACATGGTCGTCATCGGCGAGGGCGCGCTGCTCGCGAGCCTCAGCCGTGCACGCGACGACCAGATGCACTCGGTGGTCGCCACCATCCAGGCCGAGCAGGACGAGGCGATCCGCGCCCCCAGCCGTGGCGCCACGATCATCACCGGCGGGCCCGGCACCGGCAAGACCGTCGTCGCACTGCACCGGGCGGCCTACCTGCTCTACACCGACCGCCGTCGCTTCGAGACCGGTGGCGTGCTCGTCGTGGGGCCGTCCTCGGTCTTCATGAACTACATCGACCGCGTACTGCCGAGCCTCGGCGAGACCGCGGTGACCTTGCGGGCCATCGGCGATGTGGTCGACGGCATCCGCGCCTCCGAACACGACGTCCCCGCCGCGGCGGCGGTGAAGGGCTCCGAACAGATGGCGACCCTCCTGCGGCGCCTGGCTCGCTCGCCGATGCCCGAAGCCCCCCGCGAGTACACCGGGTTCTATCGCGATCAACGCCTACATCTCAGCAGTCGCGATCTGCGCCGGATCGGCCGTCGGCTGCTCTCCCGAGGCTCGCGCAACCAGGTCTTCCGGCAGGTGCCGGCGGCGGTGCTCGCCGCGCTCTGGTCCCAGGTCACCGCCGAGCGCGCCCTGGAGAAGGGTGAGGACGCCTTCATCGAGGAGTTGCTCGGCGATCACCGTTTCGTCGACTTCGTCGAGTCGTGGTGGCCCGAGGTCGACGCCGTCGAGGCCTGGCGGACCCTGCCGCAGCGCATCGCCGAGCTGGCCGGCGACGTGCTCACCGCGGAGGAGATCGCCGTCGTGCGCGACACCTGGTCCCCGGATGCTCCCCGCATCGAGGACGTCCCCCTCATCGACGAGCTCCGTCATCTGCTCGGCGAGGTGCCGCCCGAGATCGATCTCGATGCGGGCCTGCCCAAGCAGCTGATGAGTTTCGAGCGCCGGGAGCGGGACGAGGCCGAGGAACGACTCCGTACGACCTCCAGCATCGAGGACGACAGCTACGCCCATCTCCTCGTCGACGAAGCGCAGGATCTCTCGCCGATGCAGTGGCGGATGCTCGGTCGTCGGGCACGCCTGGCGAGCTGGACCATCGTCGGCGACGCGGCACAGTCGTCCTGGCCGAGGCCGCACGAGACCATCGCGGCCCGCGACGCGGCGATCGGCAACAAACCCCTGCACCATTTCCGGCTGTCGAAGAACTACCGCAACTCCGCGGAGATCTACGACCTCGCCGCCCGCGTGGCGCAGCGCACGATCGACGATCCCGATCTCGCTGAGGCGGTTCGGCGCACCGATGTCGAGCCACGTCACGAGGTGACCGACCGGGTCGAGGAACGCTCCCGCGAACTGCTCGACTGGTTGCTCGACCAGACCGAGGGCACCGTCGCGGTCGTCGCCGCGCAACGTGACGTGGAGCACTGGCGGCGTTCGCTGGCCGATGTCGCGCCGGACCGGGTGCGGGTCCTCGACGGCCTGGCCACCAAGGGGCTGGAGTTCGACGGCGTGCTGGTGTCCGAACCTGACGCTATCGTCGCGGAGTCGGCTGCTGGCTGGCGCACGCTCTACGTCGTGCTGACGAGGGCGACGTCCCGGCTGGCCACGGTCGGCACGACACAACGATGGCTACAGGAGGTGTGATGACCCGTCGCGTACTCGCGATCGTCGGTCTGGTGCTCGCAGGACTCGTGGTGGGAACGTGGGTCGCGACAGCGTCCTTCCTCCACACTGAGCGCACCGTCACCATCGGAGCGCACAACGCCACGGTCACCGGCAACCTCGACGGCCATGCCACCGTGCAGGCCGGTCCGCTGCTTCCCGAGTTCCGGATCAGCACCGACGCTCCGCTCGGCATCGGCGCGGATATCGTGCTGCGCGACAGCCCCATCACCAATTTCGAGCAGATCCTGGCGCAGGACGCCGCGATCGCGGCAGCCCCCGAAGGCGAGATCGCCAAGGTCACCGCGGTCCTGCAGGATGTCGCCCTCGTGTCGGTGATCCGTGGCGTCGCCGCCGGCCTGGCGACCGTGGTGGTGATCGCCGTCATCTGGCGGCTGCTGGGGCCCGCCCGGCGCACACAGCTGGCGGGCGCGTGGCCGCCCAGCCGCCATACGGCCCTCGTCGGCGGCACGCTGACCATCGTGCTCGTCGCCTCACTGTGGGTGGCGCTTCCGCATCGCTCCGATGACACGCGCACGGTGGCCTGGGTGCCGATCACCACCGAGTTCCCCGAGCTCGGCGACATCCCCGCCGACCTCAGTGCCCTGCAGGACGTCGAGGTGTCCAAGGGAGCTGCGGTGGCGGGCAGCAAGGCGCTGCTCGACGGCGCCATCGCCACCTACTCCGAGTCCGTCGACTTCTACGGCAAGCTCGCCGACGACGTGAAGGATGTCGACGGCATCCGCGCCCCCGAGGGCGACGAGATCACCGCCCTGGTGGTCACGGACCGGCACAACAACATCACCATGGATCAGGTCGCCAAGGCCGTCGGCGATCGCGCCGACATCTCCTTCGTCATGGATCTCGGCGACGACACCTCCAATGGCGCCTCGTGGGAGGACTTCAGCATCCAGTCGCTCGCGGCGGCCTTCTCCGATGTTCCCGTGTACGCGGTCGCCGGCAATCACGACCAGGGGCCGTTCATCCGCGAGGAGATGGAACGCGTCGGCTTCACCGTGCTCGACGGCGGTATCGAGGAGATCGAGGGCATCTCGATCCTCGGTGACAGCGACCCCCGCAGCTCGGGCCTCACCGCCGGGTACACCGGCAACGAGGACGACAATATCGACGCGATCGGCGCCCAGGACGCCGAGCTGGCCGAGATCGCCTGTGATGCCGAGGAGCGCATCGGCGTGATGATGGTGCACAGCTCGGCCTCCGCTCGCGAGACGATCGACCGCGGGTGCGCCGACCTCGTGCTCTCGGGGCATCTGCACCGGCAGGTCGGCCCGGACGTGACCGAGGGCGAGGAGGGCATCACCACGGCCCTCACGACGGCCTCGACCGGCGGCGCGGTGTACGCCTTCGCGCTGGGCAGCAAGCTCCGCCGCGACGCCCAGGTCACGCTCGTCACCTTCGACGACGGACGCCCGGTCGGTCTGCAGATCATCACCTTCCAGCCCGGCCGCATCATCGACGTCGGCGACTACACCGAGCTCGAGCTCTCACCCCTGCCGGGCGACGACGCCGACGACGCCACCCCCACGCCCTGACCTGGCTGAACGGCCGGTGTCGAGGCGTCCGTCTCGCGCAGGCCGAACCGGTCGTGCCATCGGCGTAGGGCTGGTGGCGCCCACCAGTTCGCGCGTCCGAGCAGGGCCATCAACGCCGGTACCAGCAGTGCCCGGACGATCGTCGCGTCGATCAGCACCGCGACGGCGATCCCGATGCCGAGTTCCTTGATCGTCCCGATCGATGACAGCGCCAGCGCGCCCGTCGCGATCGCCAGCAGCAGTGCGGCGGCGGTCACGATCCGTCCCGTGCGTTGCAGTCCGATCGCCACCGCCTCCCGGTCGCCGATGCCGGAGTCGCGCGCCTCCTTGATCCGCGTCAGCAAGAAGACCGCATAGTCGGTCGACAGGCCGAAGACCACCGCGAACAGGAGGACCGGTTGCGAGGACTCCAGCGCCCCCTGGCTCGTGAAGCCCAGCACGCCCTCGCCGTGCCCCCATTGGAAGACCCACACCAGGATGCCGAACGTGGTCGCGATGGTCAGCAGATTCATCACGATGGCCTTGAGGGGCAGGATCACGCTGCCGGTGAGCAGGAACAGCATCACGAAGGTCAGCAGACCCAGGATGAGCAACGCCCACGGCAGGCGATCGGTCAGTGCGGCGACCTGATCGACCTGTTCGGCGCTCTCGCCACCGATATCGACGATCAAGGCGGTGGGCAGTCCGCGGATCTCGCCGACCAGGTCCAGGGACGACTGTGCGAGGGGGTCGCCGGCGCTGGTCGCCTCGAACTGCCAGAGACGGTCGCCGAGATAGGTGGGCGCGGTGACGTGATCGACACCCGGGAGCTCGCGCACGGCGCTCGCATACTGCTGAACCTCGGTCCAGCGGGCTGACGGAGCCTCGACCGCGACGATCATCGGCGACAGCATCTCGGTGCCGAAGTCCTCGCGGAGGGTGTCGTCGAGGATCCGCGCATGGCTGTCGGTCGGCAACATCGCGACCCCGGCCCCGGTGAGTTTGAGCTGGGCGGCCGGCGCGGCCAGCACCAGGAGGGTCGCGGCCGTCGCGACCGCGAAGAGCGCCGGATGGCGCATCACCAGGGACGACAGCCGGTACCAACCGCCGCTCCGTTCGGCCCTCGCCTCGCGTTCGGCCGCCCGGACCCAGCGTCTCGGAGCGAGAGCATTGACGCGGGTCCCGAGTAGCGCGAACACGGCGGGGAGCACGAGCAACGCCGTCGCGGCAGCGACGAGGGCGACCGCTACCACCGCGATCCCCATCGAGTAGAGGAATCTCAGGGGGAATACCAGGAGGGCCGCGCCGGCGCCCGCGACGGTCAGCGCCGAGAAGAGCACGGTCCGGCCGGCGGTGGCGACAGTGGCCTGGACGGCCGCGTGACCCTCGCCCCGGCGGATCAGTTCCTCGCGATACCGGCTGACCATGAACAACGAATAGTCGATGGCGAGCCCGAGTCCCAGGCAGGTGATGAGGCTCAGCGCGAAACCCGAGATCTCCATGAACTCGACGATCGGTCGGAAGGTCAGCAGGGTGAAGACGATCGTCACGATGCCAACGACCAAGGGCAGCAGCGCCGCGACCACCGAGCGGAACACCCAGAGGGCGATGGCGAAGAGGACCGGAAGCGCCATCAGCTCCGCCCGCAGCAGATCGCGATCGATGCGCTCGTTCACCTCTTGGAAGGCGGGCCGAAACCCTCCCACGTCGATGCCGGGGACGGCGTCGAGCTCGGCCCTCAACTCGCGCGTGAGGGCGTCGGCGTCGGCATCGGCCTGGAAGCCGACCGTCCAGAGGAGGTGCTGCCCGTCTCGGGACACGAACTCGGGTCCCGCGCCAGGACCGCCCTCGACCCGCGCGATTCCCTGCCGGTCACCGATCTCGGAGATGACCGCCTCAGCCGCGCGATCTCCGGACTCGCTGAGGATGAGGAGGTCCGGGACCGCGCTCTCTCCCAGCACCTGCTCGATCCGGTCTACGGCACGGGCACTGGACGAGCCGGGGTCGGCGAAGGAGTCGACATCGTGATTGAGCTGGTCGACGACGGGCAGACCGACGCCCACGCCGACAGCGAGGAGGAGTAGCGCGCCGACGATCACGCGCCAGGGACGGGCGATCAGACACCGGGTCAAGGAGGCAGGCACAGCATGACGGTAAGACCGATGAGTGGCTGATATATGCCAGAGACGTGACCATTACTGGCCATGTCATATTGCGGTCATTCTGGAGCGTCGGTGCGTTGCCAGGCAGCGCCCAGCGCAAAGAGGCCATCGACCTCGTAGTGGCGCATCGCGGCGGCCAGCCGGCGCCGAGCGGTGCGTTCGGAGATGCCCAGCGCACGAGCAGCACCCTGCACGGTCGCGCTCTGCGTCATCAACTCCAGGAGACTGCTCCAATCGGGGGCCTCCTCACGGTCATCGGCCGGCGCGAAGGGCACGCCCTGATGCCAGAGCTCGTCGAAGAACTCCGCGGCGAGCCGTGCCAGTGAGGCCGACGTGATCACGAGCATGCTGCTCAACCGGGGCTCACCCCAGCTGAGCGGCACGGCGACGGTGTCGCCGTGGACGATGAACCAGCTCGGCACCCGGCGCGCCAGCCTGACCTGAGCCGTCGGCGCGATCAACGCAGCGAAATCCCGGCCGTCCGGAGGCTCCGTGACCGCCTCCAGCGGTAGGAGGCATCGGGCATCGATCGCATGGTCCCGCATGTAGTCATCCGCGGCGGAGACATCCGGCACCCCGAAATCGTCCACGAAGGCAAGACTGGGCGACAGGATCCGGACCGGCTTGCTCGCATCGGCCCACCCGAAGCCCGTGCGGCTCCAGAAGCTCGTGACGGCCTGGGCTCCGTTCAGCACCTCCACTGAGAACAGATCCCCGTGTGCGCCGGCGGTGCTGCCGGCCTGCCAGTCCGCCAGCAGGGTCGGCAGATCCTCGATCGTCGCGCTCACTGTCTCCAGCGCCCGATGGGCTTGCTCGGTCACGGCCAGGATCCGCCGTTGGGCCGCCTGCAGCGGGGGCAACAGCTCGACGCGGTCTCCCGCCACACTCAGATGCCCGGCCTCCGCCAGCTCGGCCAACGCCGGACGCAGGTCCGCGATGCTCAGGTCGCTCTCCTCGGAGAGCGCCTTCACCGAGTCGACACGGGTGCGAAGGAGGGTGCGCAGGGCGATCGCCGCGTGTTCGGATCGACCGTTCATCGTGCTCCTTCGGGCTACGGGCCTGGCAGAAGGCTACGTGCAACGGGCGAGGATGAGATCGCGATAGACCTCGGCGCAGTGCACGACGTCGTCGATCGGCACGGACTCGTCCACGGCGTGGGCATCGGCGATGGCCCCGGGCCCGTACTGCACGGTCGGGATCTCCGCTCCCACGTACAGCCGCAGGTCGGAGCCGTAGGGAGCACCCGCGGCCCCCGCCCCGGTCAGCTCACCCACCTGCCGCACGAAGTGGTGGTCCGGATCGGTCATGCCCGCCGCGAAGCGACCCCCAGGCCAGCTCACGTCGATCGGGTTCTCCCGCAGCCACGGGTCCTGTGCACACAACTGCCCGATGTGGCGCTCGAACGCGGCCTCGGCGTCGGCGAAGCTCTCCCCCGGACGGACGCCGTAGCGGCCTTCGGCGACGAGCCGGTCGGGGACCGTGCTGGCCCAGTCGCCCGCGGTGAGGATGCCCACCGAGATCGGGAACGGCAGCGGTCCGAACAGCGTCGGGACATCGGCATTGCGCCGGGCCTCGAGCTCATCGATGGCCGCGAGCACGCGCGGAAGCAGGCCGATCGCGGACACGCCGTCGCGGCGCATCGAGCCGTGGGTCGCGGCGCCGCGGATCTCGAGCCGGAAGGTCAGCGATCCGGCATTGGCGGCGACCACCCGACCGGCCGTCGGCTCGGCGATGAGACAGGCATCGCCGGCGTGCCCGCGACGCAGGGTGTCGAAGGTGCCGAGCCCGCCGTCCTCCTCGGCGACGACGGTGTGGATCGCGAAAGGGCGAGCGAGGGAGCGGTGGTCGACGGCCCGCGCGGCGGCGAAGATCGCCGCCACCCCGCCGAGCATGTCGCAGGTGCCGCGACCTCGCCAACGGCCGTCGCGGATGGTCAGGGTGAACGGGTCGGACTCCCACAGACCGACCTCGCCGATCGGCACGACATCGACGTGTCCGGCCAGGATCAACGCGGGGCGATCGGAGGAGGTGGCGGCGACGCAGCCCCACATCTCCTCGCGCTCGACCTCCTCGCCGGGATAGTCCGGATCGCCGCGCAGATCCTCGAGATCGGCGTGCCAGTGATCGACCTCGAGGCCGAGGGAGGTGAGACGCTCGGCGCACCAGTGCTGGATGGCCACCTCGGCCTCCGAGCCCCCGATCGCCCCGAAGCCCACGAGGGTGGCCAGGTCATCGCGCAACGTGTCCTCGTCGATCTCCACGCGATCAGTGTGGCATCCGTGCTCGCTACCTCTCCAGCACCCGCCATCGACCTCCGCAGGGCGGTGACCTACGCACCTCTCAGTCTGGGGAGCGGTGGGTTACGCACGTCTCGAGCGTCGGGAGGGGTGCGTACGTCACCGCCCTGAGCGGGGAGGGGTGCGTAGGTCACCGCTCCCGAGAGGAAGGGTTGATGGTCTACCGCCGCGCTGGGGACCGAGCGGGGGTGCGCTACGCTGCCGTCCATGACGACTCGCACCTGGTGGCGCCGCTCCTAGGTGGCCTGTCGTCCCGTTGTTCCCAACGCCCAGTCCGCCGTAGGCCGGTACTGGGCGTTCGTCGTCCACGGCCGCGACACGTAGGAAGACCATGACCCTGCTCGATGATCTGCTCGCTCAACCGGCCTTCGCCCTCATCCGCGGGCGTGAGGCCGACACCGTCACGCTCATCGGCGGCCCCCGCACCGATATCGAGAGCCTGGCCGACATCCCCGTCGTCGACGGTGCGGAGGAGCGATGGGATCACCTCGTGCTCGTCCCCTACGCTCAGGTCCGCGAGCGGGGATTCGACGCCCACCAGGACGGCACGCCGCTGTCGGTCATCCGCGCCGACCTCCTCGCCGAGGTCCCGCTGGCCGAGGTGCTCGACCAGCTGCCCGACGCTCCCGTCGAATTCGTCGACCGCGGCGGCTTCGACACCAGCGATGACGACTACGCCGAGATCGTGCGGCAGATCATCGACGGCGAGATCGGCGTGGGGGAGGGGGCCAATCTCGTCATCGGCCGCCACTACCGCGCGCAGGTCGCGGACTGGGGCCACGAGCGCGCGCTGACCGTGCTGCGCCGCCTGCTCGAACGCGAGCGCGGAGCCTTCTGGACCTTCCTCATCTTCACCGGCGACCGCTATCTCATCGGGGCGAGCCCCGAGCGCCATGTCAGCCTCGACGCCGGCCAGGTGCGCATGAACCCCATCTCGGGGACCTTCCGCATGCGCGGCCTCGAGACCCACGCCGACCGCAAGCGCGAGCTGCTGCGCTTCCTCTCCGACGAGAAGGAGATCTACGAGCTCTTCATGGTCGTCGACGAGGAGCTCAAGATGATGTGCGACATCTGCCATGAGGGCGGACTCGTGCTCGGTCCCTACCTCAAGCCGATGAGCCACCTCGTGCACACCGAGTATCTGCTCGCCGGCCGCACCGATCGCGACGTGCGTGACGTGCTGCGCGACTCGATGTTCGCCGCCACGGTCACCGGCAGCCCGGTGGAGAACGCCTGCCGGCTCATCGCGCAGTACGAGCCGGAGGGACGCGGTTACTACGCCTCGATCGCCGCACTGGTCGGGCGCGACGCCGAGGGCCGGCAGAAGGCCGACGCTCCCATCCTCATCCGCACGGCCGATGTCGACCTCGACGGCCGTCTCAAGGTCAGCGCCGGCGCGACCCTCGTGCGCGACTCCGATGCCGCCTATGAGACCGCCGAGACCTGGGCCAAGGCCGCCGGCATCCTCAGCGCCTTCGGGCTCGTGGACGCAGCACCGCCCGCCGCCGAGGGATTCGACGCGTTCACCCGCGAGGACGACGTGCTCATCGCCCTCGGCTCGCGCAACCAGCGACTCAGCCAGTTCTGGCTCAGCGACCAGTCCGGCACCGAGCCGGAACCGCATCTGGTCGGCAAGCGGGTCGTGATCCTCGACGGCGAGGACGACTTCGTCAACATGCTCTCCCACGTGTTCGGCGTCCTCGGGATGTCCACCGATATCGTGCGTCACGACGACTACGCCGAGGGGGACCTCGACGGCTACGACCTCGTCGTCGTCGGGCCCGGGCCGGGCGATCCTCGTGCCGACGAGCCCAAGATGCGGGTGCTGAGGGGGGCCGTGGACCGGCTGCTCGCCTCGGGCCGGCCGTTCCTGGGCGTGTGCCTGGGTCACCAGACGCTCTGCCACCAGCTGGGCCTGGATCTCACCTTCAAGGACATCGTCTTCCAGGGCACGCAGAGCCGGCTCGACGTGCTCGGCCGGACCGAGACGGTGGGGTTCTACAACACCTTCGTCGCGCGGGTGCCCGAGACCGGGTTGCCCGAGGGGGTCGGCGTCGAGACCGATGACAACGGCGACGTCCACCTCGTGGCCGGGCCGCACTATCGCGGCATCCAGTTCCATGCCGAGTCGATCTTGACCCAGCGCGGCTACGAGCTGCTGCGCGATGTCGTGAACGAGCTCCTCCCCGCCTGACCTCCGGTGGGCGGTGGGCAATCACGCACCTGAGCGCCTGAAGTCAGGGATAACTCACCGCCTGTGTCAGTTGGGCCACCGGCGACGCAGGATGTGATTCTGTGGTTGCCAGGACGACCACGAAATCACATCCTGCGTCCCCGATGTCCCGCCCACGGAACCGGGCCGAGGTCAGAGGGTCGTGCGGTCGTCGTGGGCGAGGACGACGGTGACCTGCGGGAGCAGGTGTAGCTCGGAGAGCAGCCGGTGGTTGCGCGAGATCGCCCGCTGATCGCGGCCGACGGAACGCTCGAAGGCCCGCAGCGTGCCGCGCCGTGGCAGCGCCGGATCGAGGACGCTCGCGTCGAAGAGCGCGTCGCCGGCGTGCAGGATCCACCGGTCGTCCTGCGCCACCGCCACCGCGGCGTGGCCACGTGAGTGTCCCGGCATCGGCACCAGCACCACCCCGGGCAGCACCTCGTGGCCGGTGAAGCCGAACTCCCACACGTCGCCGCGGCCGGTGTGGAGGACCGGCCGGGGGAGTGTCGCGAGCTGGCTTCTCCGGTACCGGATCCGATCGAGCGGGTCGGGATCGGTGACCGCCGCGGCGTACTCGTCGGCGGTCGTGTGCACCCGAGCCTCCGGAAAGTCGTCCACGCCACCCATATGGTCCAGGTCGAGATGCGTGAGGACGATATCGGTCACCGCCCCTGCCTCGATGCCGCGCCGACGCAGCTGCTCGACGACGGTGAGGGACGGGTCGACACGGGGCCGGAGCAGATGCCGCATCGGTCCGAGACGGTGCGCCGGGTCGGTCAGATCGGCGAGGCCGAAGCCGGTGTCGATCAGCACGAGACCCTTCCCGGTGTCACACAGCAGCACCTGCGCGGGCACCGCCGGACCGAGGGCGGGCTCCATGAGCGCAGCGGTCAGCAGTTCGACATCCATGCCTCATCGTCGCAGCCCGGAGCCGCCGCCGGGGCCGATCGGCCGAATCACCCGAGAGCTGTCCACAGACTCGGGGGACGCTGCGCTTGTCCACAGCTTTCGCCGAGGGCCTGGTGGCCAGGCCCGGAGTCCGTTTCGATGATGGTCATGGGGAAAGGAGCGAACTACGATGACTGCCATGGCTGTTCCGGAGGTCCTCGGCCTGCCGCGCGGCAGGGCGCTGACCCGCGACGATCTGGACACGATGCCCGATGACGGGCACCGCTACGAGCTCATCGACGGGGTGCTCCTGGTGAGCCCGGCACCGCGTCCGGTGCACCAGCGGGTCATCCGAAAACTGTCGCGCATTGTCGAGGACCATTGCCCGGAGAGCGAGGAAGTGTTCTTCGCGCCCTTCGATGTGGCGCTGGCGGCAGATACGGTCATGCAGCCGGATCTCCTCGTGGTCTCCCGGCGTGACCTCACAGATCGAGGGGTCACCGTTCCGCCGCTGCTGGCGGTGGAGGTGTTGTCGCCGTCGACGCGCAATTTCGATCTGCTGTTGAAGAAGGAGCGGCTACAGCGCGCCGGCTGTGCCCACTACTGGGTGGTCGATCCCGACGTGCCGTCGGTGACGGCCTGGACGCTCATCGACGGCGAGTACGCCGAGGTGGCCCGGGCCGCCGGCGCCGAGCGGTTCGAGGTCGTAGAACCTCTCGCCCTGAGCCTGGTGCCCTCCGAGCTGATCGACTGACACAAGTGCCCGCCTGGCCCGCCGATGTCGCTACGTGGCAGAGGGCGGTGGGCTACGCACCTCTCGTACCCGGGGGCGGTGGTTGACGCACCTGTCCGCGCCCCGGATGGGTGCGTAACTCACCGCTCCTGGCGGGGAGGCGAGTGCCGGCTGGGCGGGCCGAGCGACACCAGTAGGCTGGGATCGTGACGCTGGATACCGTCGAGCACGCCTCCTCCACCCCTGACCACGAGCAGCCCTGGGCCGAACTGGGCCTCAAACCGGACGAGTACGAGCGCATCCGTGAGATCCTCGGCCGCCGCCCCACCGGTGCCGAGCTCGCCATGTACTCGGTGATGTGGAGCGAGCACTGCTCCTACAAGTCCAGCAAGGTGCACCTGCGCAAGTTCGGCGAGCTGCCGCAGGAGACGCCGCTGGGCAAGACCCTCGCCGGTATCGGCGAGAACGCCGGCGTCATCGACATCGGCCAAGGGTATGCCGTCACCTTCAAGGTCGAGTCGCACAACCACCCCAGCTACATCGAGCCGTACCAGGGCGCCGCGACCGGCATCGGCGGCATCGTGCGCGACATCCTCGCGATGGGTGCCCGGCCCGTCGCGGTCATGGATCCGCTGCGCTTCGGCCCCCTCGACGCCCCCGACACCGCCCGCGTGCTGCCCGGCATCGTGGCCGGCGTCGGCGGCTACGGCAACTGCCTCGGCCTGCCCAATATCGGCGGTGAGGTGGTCTTCGACGAGACCTACGTCGGCAACCCGCTCGTCAACGCGCTCTGCGTCGGCGTGCTGCGCCACGAGGACCTCCACCTCGCCCACGCCACCGGCACCGGCAACAAGGTCGTGCTCTATGGCGCCCGCACCGGCGGCGACGGCATCGGCGGCGTGAGCGTCCTGGCCTCGGAGACCTTCGACGCGGAGGGCCCCAGCAGGCGCCCCGCCGTCCAGGTCGGCGACCCGTTCATGGAGAAGCTGCTCATCGAGTGCACCCTCGAGCTCTTCGCCGCCGGCGTGGTCAACGGCATCCAGGATCTCGGCGGCGCCGGACTGTCCTGCGCCACGAGTGAGCTCGCGAGCGCCGGAGACGGCGGCATGCACGTGGAGCTCAGCCACGTCCCGCTGCGCGACTCCACGCTCTCGCCCGAGGAGATCCTCATGAGCGAGAGCCAGGAGCGCATGATGGCGGTCGTCGAGCCCGAGCATCTCGCGGGCTTCATGGACATCTGCGACAAGTGGGATGTCGAGGCCGTCGTCGTCGGCGAGGTCACCGACGGCGATCACCTCGTCATCGACTGGCACGGCGAGACCGTCGTCGACGTTCCCCCGCGCTCCGTCGCGCACGACGGCCCCGTCTACGAACGCCCCTACGCGCGTCCCTCCTGGCAGGACGACCTGCAGGCCGATGCCGCCGAGCGACTCCCGCGCCCGGCCACGAGCGAGGAGCTGCGCGAGCAGTTCGAGCAGGTGCTGACCAGCCCGAATATCGCGGACAAGAGCTGGGTCACCAAGCAGTACGACCGCTACGTCCTCGGCAACACGGTGCTCGGCGAGCCCGACGATGCCGGCATGATCCGCATCGACGACGAGACCGGCCTCGGGGTCGCGATCTCGACCGACTGCAACGGTCGCTTCGCCAAGCTCGACCCCTACGCCGGCGCCCAACTGGCGTTGGCCGAGTCCTATCGCAATGTCGCCATGTCCGGTGCTTTGCCGCTCGCCGTCACCGACTGCCTCAACTTCGGCTCCCCGGAGGACCCCGACGTCATGTGGCAGTTCGAGCGCGCCACCCACGGGCTCAAGGACGCCTGCGCCGAACTCGGGATCCCGGTGACCGGCGGCAATGTCTCGTTCTACAACCAGACCGGCGAGACCCCGATCCTGCCCACACCCGTCGTCGGCGTGCTCGGTGTCATGGCCGACGTGCGCCAGCGCATCGCCACGGGCTTCCGCAGCGACGGCGCGCACGTGCTGCTGGTCGGCCGCGCGACCACCGACGAGCTGTCGGGATCGACGTGGGCCGATGTCGTCCACGGCCACCTCGGAGGACTGCCCCCGGCGGTCGACCTCGACGCCGAGCGCCGGCTGGCCGATCTCATGGTGCATGCCGCCAAGGAGGTCATCGTCGAGTCCGCGCATGACCTGTCCGATGGCGGGCTCGCGGTCGCCGTGGCCGAGGCCGCCTTCCGTCACGGCGTCGGCGTCACGCTGGAGCTCGACGATCCCTTCGCGGATCTGTTCAGCGAGACCACCGGTCGCGCGCTCGTCGTCGTCGCCGAGGAGAACCACGAGGCCTTCGTCTCCCTCGCCGAGCGTTTCGATGTCGAGCTCTCCTCGATCGGCCGCACCGGCGGGGATCGCATCGTCGTCGACGGCCAGTTCGAGGTGGGAGTGGCCGAGCTCAGCGATCGCTGGAGCGCCGTGCTCCCGGCAGTTCTAGGGACGATCGACGCCCAAGCGCGGTGAGCGGTACGCTGCGCTCCGTGGAGCCGCATCCCCCCGCAGGCGAGCTCGGACCCCTCGATGAGCGTCTGCGCGACGACGCCGTCCTGGCCGAGATCGACCTCGTCAGCCGGTTGATGATCGCTGCATCGGGAGCTGTCACGCCGCTGACCGCCGAGCAGATCGACGCCCTCCTCGGCATCGATCCTGGTGGTCTCATCACGGAGTAGGGGGGATCCGGTGTTCGGAGGGGTGGTTTCGATACGCCCGACCGAGCTCCTTCGTCGCCGGTCGGGCTACTCAACCACCGAGGACGTCTCCGTCGCCGGTTGGGTTGCTCGACGACCGAGGTGGTGACGCGCCGGTCGGGTTGCTTGACGACCGAGGTGGTGACGCGACGGTTGGGTTGCTCGACGACCGAGGTGGTGACGCGCCGGTTGGGTTGCTTGACGACCGAGGTGGTGACGCGACGGTTGGGTTGCTCGACGACCGAGGACGTCTCCGTCGCCGGTCGGCCGAAGACCGCTTTCAGCGACCGCGACTCGTGCCGCTGGGCACCTGCCCTTTAGCATGGTGGGCGGCCAACTTCCGCCTCTCTAGGAGTACCGCGTGCGGTTCCGCATCCGACCGGTCGAAACGACCTTCTACGAGCTCTTCACCGAAGCCGCCGAGCATCTCGTGGGCGGCGCGAACCTGCTCGCCCAGGTGCTCGACGCCGACATCGACAATGGCGATATCGCCGAGCGGATGCGTGAGGCCGAGCACCAGGCCGATGAGACGACGCACCGCATCATCAAGCGCGTCAACAGCACCTTCATCACGCCTTTCGACCGCGAGGACATCTACGACCTCGCCAGCAACCTCGACGACGTCATGGACCACATGGACGAAGCGGTCGACAGCATCGTGCTCTACGGAGTCAGCGAGTTCCCCGAGGCCTTCGCCTCCCAGATCGCGGTATTGCAGCGCGCCGCGCAGCTCACCGCCGAGGCCATGCCGCGCCTGCGGACGATGACCGATCTGGAGGAGTACTGGATCGAGATCAACCGGCTCGAGAACGAAGGCGACCGCAACCACCGCCGCATCCTGGCGCACCTCTTCGACGGCAGCTACAAGGCGATGCAGGTGCTGAAGCTCAAGGACGTCGTGGAGTCGGTGGAGCAGGCGATCGATGCCTTCGAGTCGGTCGCCAACACGATCGAGCAGATCACCGTCAAGGAGTCCTGACCGGTGGATCTCACCCTGGCGATGGTGATTACCGTCGTGGTGATCGCGCTGGTGTTCGACTACACCAACGGCTTCCACGATGCGGCCAATGCGATCGCGACCTCGGTCTCGACCCGTGCGCTCACGCCGCGTGTCGCGCTCGCGATGGCGGCCATCCTCAACTTCGTCGGCGCCTGGCTGGGCGTCGGCGTGGCGCAGACGATCCAGGAGCTGATCCAGATCGACACGGCGCCGGGTCAAGGGGAGGGCTCTGCCCATGCGCTGACGATCGTGCTCGCCGCGCTGATCGGTGCGATCACCTGGAACCTCATCACGTGGTACTTCGGCATCCCGTCGTCGTCCTCGCACGCCCTGATCGGCGGCATCGTCGGCGCGGGCATCGCCTCGGCGACGACGGTGAGCTGGGATCTGCTGATCAGCAAGGTGGCCATCCCGATGGTGCTGTCGCCCGCGGTGGGCTTCATCGGCGCCTATCTGCTCATGGTCATCATCATGTGGGTCTTCCGGAAGGCCCGACCGACGCGTGTCAATCGCGGCTTCCGCCTCGCGCAGACCGTCTCGGCGGCCGGCATGGCGCTGGGTCACGGACTCCAGGACGCGCAGAAGACGATGGGCATCATCGTGCTCGCGCTGGTGGCCGGCGGACTGCATGACGGCAATGACGTGCCGTTCTGGGTGATCGTCGCGGCCGCCTCGGCGATCGCGGCCGGCACCTACTCGGGTGGCTGGCGGATCATGCGTACCCTCGGCCGGCGCATCATCGAGCTCGATCCGCCGAAGGGCTTCGCCGCCGAGGCGACCGCGGCATCGGTGCTCTATGTGATGGCGATCGGCCTGCACGCGCCCGTCTCGACGACCCACACGATCACCTCGGCGATCATGGGCGCGGGGGCGACGCAGCGGTTCAGCGCGGTGCGCTGGGGCGTGGCGCAGGGCATCGTGGTGGCCTGGGTCGTCACCATCCCCGCCGCGGCCACCGTCGCCGCGCTCTTCTACTTCGTCGCCCGCATCTTCCTCCCCTGACCCGGGGCGGTGACCTACGCACCTCTCGCCGACCGGGGCGGTGACTTACACACCCCTCGTCGCGAGTGAGAGGTGTGTAATCCACCGCGCCCCGATGGGAGAGGTGTGTAGATCACTGCTCCCGGGTCAGTCCTGGCGGCTGTCGATGACGGCGAACTGGTCGTCGAGCCAGACATCCCAGTCGATGCCGTCCTCGGTCACGACCTCGACCTCGTAGGCGGCCGTTGCGTCGCCGATCCGGTCGTCGCTGGCCTCGACATCGTGCACCGTGCCCGGCACCTCGGCCCGAGCGGCCTCGGCCGCCTTGGTCCGCTCGTCCTCGCTCAACCGCCGGTCATCGGCCTCGGGCCCGCTGTCGTCCCGGTCGTCGTCACTGTCGATGACGGTGAAGTCCTGGTCGAGCTTGACGTCGACCTCGCTGCCGTCGGGGCGCGTGACCTCGACCTCGTAGGCCTCGACATCGTCGTCGTCCCCGCGTTCGGCATCGGTCACCTCGCCCTTGCCGACATGTTCGAGGGCCGCCTCACCGGCCCGGTCGCGGTCGCCGCCACGCAGGTTGTCGTTGCCCGCGACGCCGGCGATCGCGGCGCCGCCGGCTCCGAGCACGAGCACCGCGGCGATCCCGCCCACGACGACGGTCTTCTTCTTGTTCCCTGAGAGCGTGTCCTTGATGTTCATGGCCCCAGCCTCACTCGCGTGCGCTGAAGCCCGGCTGAACGTCGCTGAAAGGACGTTCAGCCCAGGACGCGGGCGAGATACGGATTCATGAAGCGTCCCTCGGGATCGGCCTGCTCCCGGACGGCGAGGAAGTCCTCGAAGCGCGGATACACCTGGGCGAGGTAGGCGGCGTCGAGGCTGTGCAGCTTGCCCCAGTGCGGCCGCCCCTCGTGGGCGACGAAGATGTCCTGCGCGGCGGCGAAGTAGGAGGCGTAGTCGCTGCGGTGATACTGGTGCACCGCGACGTAGACGGTGTCGCGCTGGTACCCCGTCGACATCCAGATATCGTCGCCGCCGGAGAACCGCACCTCGATCGGGAAGCCGATGAACTGCTCGCGCCGCTCGAACCAGCGCTGCAACTCCGCGATCACCTGTCGCGCCGCCTCGCGCGGCATCGCGAACTCCGATTCGCGGAAACGCACTGTGCGCGGCGACACGAACACGTCGTAGGAGTGATCGGTGTATTCGCGGGCGCCGAGCGTGGAGCCCGAGATCGCATTCAGTCGGGGGATGAGCGCCGGCTTGGCAGCCGCGATCCGGTTGATGCGCTCGTAGACCGTGTTGGACAGGAACTCGTCGTCGAGCCAGTGCTTCCAGCGCGAGAGCGGAGCACGGAGCGTGCCGTCCCCGACCCGGTTGTTGCGCTTGGTGAGCGCCTTCTCGGTATGCGGGAACCAGTAGAACTCGAAATGGTCGTTGTCGTCGACGAGATCGTCGAGATCGGCGAGGACCGTCGAGAGCGTCATCGGCTCCTCGCGAGCGTTCAGCAGGAACGCGGGCACGCACTGGAGGGTCACCTCCGTGACGATGCCCAGCGCACCGAGCCCCACGCGAGCGGCGTCGAACCACGGGTGCCCTTCATCGACCTCGACCACCGAGCCGTCGCCGGTCACCAGCTGCAGTGCCACGACGGCCTTGGCGATGCCGAACAGGCGCCCGCCCGTGCCGTGTGTCCCGGTGGAGATGGCCCCGGCGACCGACTGCGGATCGACATCGCCGAGATTCGGCAGGGCGAGACCTCGCCGCTGCAGCTGCGGATTGAGGTCGTGCAGCGAGATCCCGGCCTGCACTCGCACCCGTCGGGTCGCCGGATCGTAGGAGAGCACCCGGTTCAGCCGGTCGAGTCGCAACTGCGCGCCGTCGGTCACCGCGATATCGGTGAAGGAGTGGCCGGCGCCGACGGCCTTGATCGACGTGTGCTCCCGCACGAGCGCGGCGACCTCGTCCGTGGTGCCGGGAGTCGCGATGAGGGCGGGGGAGGCGGTCACGTTGCCGCCCCAATTGGTCCAGGTGGTCATCGGAAGTTCTTGCCCTCGCCGCGGTAGGTGGGCGTGCGGACGACCTGTCCCCCGGAGGTGACGACGGCGACCTCGTCGAATCGCTCGCACATCTCTCCGGCCTTGGCATGCCGGAAGACGACCCGGTCCCCGACCGACAGCGAGCGCGCCGCGCGGCCCTCCACGGGCGTCTGGACCTCGCCCGCCCCCTCGGAGTGCAGCAGCGAGAGGCCCTCGGGCCACACGGGCCGTGGCGCGCGTGTGGGGCCGGTCTGGCCCGAGGCGATGTAGCCACCGCTGAAACAGGTCGCGATCTCCCGAGCGGGCTTGCGCACGACCGACAACGCGAAGAAGGCCGCCGGGCGCGGGGTGAACGCGCGATAGTGGTCGAACAGCGTCGGCGTGAACAGTCCGGACCCGGCGGTCAGCTCGGTGACGACCGGATCGCGGCCCGTGACGTGCAGGCTGCCGGTCCCTCCGCCGTTCACGAGGCCGACGCTGGTGATGGCGCGTACCGCCTTGACGATCTTCTTGCGACGACGGCGCAGTTCGGCATCCGAGCGCCGCTTGACGATCCGTACGGCGAGGGAGGTATCGGGCAGGCCGGCGATCTGCGCGTCGTAGAACATCAACCCGGCGAAGGTGAAGCCAGGGCGATCGACGATCGCCTGGGCGAGCCGGCGCACCTGCCGCTTGGTGTGGACAGGGGAGCGCCTGACTCCCAGATGGGCGCCACCGATCCGCCAGGAGGCGTCGACATCGATGGCGACCCGGACGGCCGGATGTTCGCGCCCGAGCACGTGGTCGATGTACTCGAGGTGATCGACCGAGTCGACCATGAGGGTGATCGAGGTGAGCCGGTAGTCCTTGGCGGCGAGCTCGAGCAGGGCGTGACGGTCGACCGTGGGATAGGCCAGCAGGATGTCGTCGACACCCTGATCGGCCCACCAGAGCGACTCGGCCAGTGAGTAGGTCATCAGTCCGCTGATGCCCTCGAGGGTCAGGGCGTTCTTGATGATCGACCGCACGCGTACCGACTTGGTGGCGAGGCGGATGGGGCGACCGCCGGCTCGCGCGATGAGATCGTGCGCGTTGGCCCACAGCGCCTCCTCGTCGACGATCGCATAGGGCGTGTCGAGGGCGGCGGTGGCGGCCAGCAGCCGTTCATAGTCGGGCATCGATCCAGTATCGCCCAGATCACAGGCCACGCGTGGGAGGCGGCACCAGTGGTGCTCCCCTGCTCGGGGCGTGCCCTACGATGGTCGCGCACGCCCCTGTAGCTCAGTTGGTAGAGCGCCTTACTTGTAATAAGGATGTCGCGGGTTCGAATCCTGTCGGGGGCTCCGTTTGATGGCGCAGGACATGGGAAACTCCTGAACCCGCGGTTTGTGGGTTCAGGAGTTTCTTATTTGGGTGAAGGTCGGCCGGTTCCCTGGCAACGCCGGGTGGGGTCGAGGGTCAGTTCGCGGAGGAGTTCTGCGGTGGCCGCGTTGATGATGCGGATGTTCAGGTCCTGGACGAGGGCGTCTGCCCCGGTTTCCCGGACAGTTCTTTTGTGGTGATCGTGCCGCCTGGGTAGCGGTGTTGTGAAGGGCTTCGAACTCCGCCGGGGAGAGGTTCCGTATGGAGGTGTGTCGTCGGCAGGGGTTGTACCAGCCCTCGATCCATTCGAAGATTGCCGTGGCAAGCTCGGTACGACTGACCCAGTCGTGGCGGTCCAGCAACTCGCGCGTTGCATGGTCGACCAGAACGACTCGATGACCGCGTTGTCCACGCTGGAGGCGACGCGACCCATCGATCCGAGTAACCCTGTGGAACGGAGCGATGGCCGAAGACCCAGGATGTGTCCTGGGCTCCGCGGTCGGCGTGGACGATCGTTCCTGGTTCGGGACGACGTTGCCAGCGAGCCATCTCCAGGGCATCGACGACCAGCTCGGAGCGAATAATGGTCCGCGATTGACCAGCCTACGATCCGCCGCACGCTGGTGGCACACGTCCTGGATTCTGGCCTCGCGCATCAACCGAGCAACGCGTTTGCGGCCCAATCGCAGGCCCATCTCGAGCTGCAACTCGGCATGAACTCCCACGGGACTCATAGTGCACTTGCCGGGTCGACTCAGTCAGCACGACATCGGCCTTCGCTCGCGCTGATGGCGGGCGTTTGAGCCGGTCGTAGTAATCAGACGTCGAGACTTCCAGGACCCGGCAAGTCACCGCGGCGGGGAACCCGTCGTCGGCAAGCTTGTGGACGAGCCGGAACCCCATTCTTGGGGAGGGTGTTCTCCCGGGCGAAGTAGGCGCTGGCGTGTTTGAGGATCTCGTTCTCCATCTCCAGCACTCGGTTCTTGCGGCGCAGTTCGACCAGCTCACGCTTCTCCACGCTGGTCAGGCCCTCCTTCGCACCGGAATCGACCGCGGCCTGATCCATCCAGCGGCGCAGGTACGACTCACTGATCCCTAGATTCCTCGCGACCCGGGCCACCGATTCACCGGCCTCGACCAGATCCAGGGCACGACGCCGGAACTCCGGCGGCTTCGCTGCAGGCATATTCAGACTCCTATCCGACACGATCATCGCCTCCACTCCGACTCGTGGTCCCCTGACCCAGGTCACCATCCGGACCGCTCGCTCAACGCAGCTCGACCGGGTACCTCTTCGACGTTCTTCCTGTGGGCGAAAACAGCCTCGGATGTCTTCGGACTCCGTTTCCGTGGGATTACGTGGACAGATCCCCCTGTCGGCTTGCAGCGTCGGCCAGCAGGTGGTGGCGACCGTCACATTTCTGCTACCCTCTGTCTTATAGAGTATTAATTACATCTGACGTGCGATAGGACATCACCCTCAGAGGTCGAGATGAATCTGATTGAGCCAACACTCGCAACGAAGTGGACCCGTCTAGTTGGCGTTCACCATCCGGTTTTGCAAGATGGTATGGGTGGGGGGGTACTCGGTACTGGGCGCCTTGCTGCGGCGGTGAGCAATACTGGCGCGCTCGGAAGCCTGAGTACGCCTGGGCTGAGCGAGGATCCTGTCGTTCTCCGGCGCGCGATGCGCGCGCAGGTTGAACTGGTGCTGAGCCAGACGGACCGTCCTGTCGCGGTGAACTGTCCCGTGGGTACCACGGTGGAGGGCGGTGAGCGACCCGGCGCCAAGGTCGTTCTGGACGTCATCTTCGAGATCCGGAGATCTGATCCGGCGGCTGAGCGTCAACTCCGAGTCCTGACGACGTCGGCGGGTCTTCCCTCCCCTGATCTCGTGAAGCGGGCGCATGACGAGGGAATGGTTCATCAACACAAGGTGGGCGCTCCTCGGCACGCCGAGAAAGCGGTGGCGAACGGTGTCGATGCGATCATCGCCTCTGGCCATGAGATGGGCGGCCACACGCTCAAGACTCCGATCAGCACGATGGTGCTCGCTCCGGAGGTCCTTTGTCGTGTGGACGTGCCCGTCGTGGTGTCGGGAGGGCTCAAAGACGGCGCCGGACTGGCGGCGGTCCTCGCCATGGGAGCGGCGGCCGGAGGAATGGGAACGCGCTTCCTCACCTCCGTGGAGAACGACTGGCATGAGCGGTACATCGACCAGGTCGTCAAGTCCAGCGTGGAAGATTCCATCCTGATGCCCGGCGTCTACGGTCCGTGCCGGTACCTCAAGGGCAAGGCGACCGACGAACTCACCAGGCTGATCGAGGACGGCGCTCTCACCGAGGTCGAACTTATGGACTGGAAGGCCGAGCGCGCGCGTATCGCGCAGCGTGACGGCGAGGTGGAGAACGGTCTCACCGCAGCCGGAATGGTTGCGGGCTTCATCGACGAGCGTCTGCCAACTCGAACGATCATCGAGCGCATGGTCGCCGAGGCCGGGCAGCTGATGAGCAACGCTACTTCTCTTCTGGTCTCAAAGACCGGCGGCACTTTTTCAACTACGGAGGCGCAATGAAAACTTCCATCAGGACCGTCATCGCCGGAGCATCGCTAGGCCTTGTGCTAGCCGGCTGCGGAAGCGGTGCGAACGAGCGATCCGGTGACGAGGTGAGTGTGGGAGTGGGCGCATCGAAGGAGGACTACATCGATGCCCTTGCGGAGATGGATCCGGTTGAGCTGACGATGCAGCTTCTCGTCAGCGCCGACGCCGACTATGCCAAGTCGGCGGTCGATTGGGCGGAGGCGGTTGAAGAATGGTCGGGTGGCAAGATCACCTTCAAGATCGCCTACAGCGGATCGATCGCCGATGCCACAACGATGGAAGACGCCCTGAACGAGGGCCTGGTCGACGTCGGCCAGCATCAGATCCAGTACAAACCGGAGGAGTTCGCCGTCGGCAACTACTTCGGAGGCGCCACCTTCCTCTACGAGTCCTCACCGGTTGTGGGCACCATGCAGATGGTCGGCGCGATGGGTCAGATCTGGAGCGAGCAGGACGCGCTGGTCGAGGAGAACGAGCGCAACGGCCTGAAGCCGCTGATCCCGGCGACGGCGACGGGGCCCTCGGCGTTCCTCTGCACCGAAGGCAACGCGGTCAGCACGCTCGACGATTTCGACGGCCGGCAGGTTCGGGCGTCGGCGACCGAGCGGGCGGCGCTCCTCAAGGAGCTGGGCGCGGTTCCGGTGGACATTCCAGGTTCGGAGCTGTTCGATGCGATGCAACGAGGGACCGTCGAATGCGCCGACATGGGGCTGACCGCGGCGCAGGTGTACGGCTTGCTCGATGTGGGCAAGAACTGGGCTTTCGATTCTCGGGTTTCCGCATCCGCCAACCCGAGTGGGTTCGATATGAGCCTCGCGGCATGGGAGGACCTGCCTCTCGCTGCCCAGCAGCTCTTGTGGGACAGGCTGGACGTCTTCGTCGAGTCCTTCTTGCGCAACGGAGTCTTCGCCTCGAACGCCAAGGTCATCGACGTGGCGATCGAGAAGGGCATCACGTTCAACGACTACGACGATGAAGTCGTCGCGACGATCGATTCCTTCTTCGATGACCAGTTGAGCCATCTGGCCGACTCGGCACCCGAGGGCGTCGACGGGGAAGCCGCGACGACCGCGGTGACCGACGCCTTCGAAGGGTGGTACGACCTGGTCACCAATGAGCTCGGATACGACCAGGAAGTGGGTTGGCAGGACTTCGACTCGGCGTGGCTGGAAGCCAACGAGATCGATCTCGAGCCGTTCGTTTCCGAGTACGTGGACGTCGTGCTCGCTCCCCATCGTCCGGGTGCGTGATCACCCGTGTGCGCTGTGTGTCAAGGAGGGATTGCCTGATGGCAAGCAATATTCGTGGCGAGTCGATCTTCACCGGTGACGAGGAGCTGTTCCGGCAAACGGTGCGGAGCTTCATGGACCGTGAGATCGACGCCAAGATCGATATGTATGAGTCCGGTGACCTGCCCATTCGGCACCTCTGGGAAGTCGGCACGAAGGCGGGCGTCATCGGCTCGCGAGTCCCCCAAGAGCATGGCGGGATCGGCGGCACCGAGATTCTCAACTTCATCATGAGCTGGGAACTCGGCAGATCACTCGGCTATGGGACGGTTGGCACCTGCTTCTGCACGGACAACGCGACGAACCTGCTTGCTCTGGGAGGGACGGACGAGCTGAAAGCCGAGCTCTTCCCGAGGATCTTGACCGGCGCTATCCAGGCACTCGGCTTCACGGAGCCGGATGCCGGGACGAACTCGGCCGCGATCCGGACGACTGCCCGTCGCGACGGCGAGGACTGGGTGTTACGGGGCAACAAGATGTACATCTCGATGGGAGACCAGGCCGATGTGATCTATGTCGTCGCTCGGACGGACCCCAACCGCGCGATGAGCCGCGCCGGCCTCAGCATCTTCGCGGTTGATGGCGATGCCGAGGGACTCTCTCGGGGAAGGGTCGACATGGTGGGCCTTCCGGTCCATGGTCTCGGCGAACTGGCGTTCGACGACGTGCGTGTTCCCGCCTACCGGATGCTTGGAGCCGAGGGGGAGGGAGCGAGACTGCTTTCGTCGATGATGGCGATCGATCGCGTGCAGACAGCGGCCCGGTCTCTGGGGCAAGCCGAACTGGCGCTGGACCTCGCCATCGACTATTCGAAGGAGCGCCTGGTCGAGGGCAACCGTCCCCTTTTCGATTTCCAGAACACCAAGATCCGTCTCGCCGAGATGGCGGTGCAGTTGCGGGCAGCGCGCGCTCTCATCAAGCAGAACATTGATGCCGCCCGGGGCGATGCTCTGGATCGCACCGCCGCCGCGGCCGGCAAGGTCTTCATCACCGACGTGAGCGCGCGAGTCGTGGACGGAGCCGTGCAGATCTTCGGTGCCGCGGGGCTCGCCGACGAGATGCCGATCTCGCGAATCTATGCCAGCAATCGACAGTTCAGGATTCTCGCCGGCACCTCGGAACTGC
This sequence comes from Aeromicrobium sp. YIM 150415, assembly GCF_016918125.1. Taxonomy (NCBI): domain Bacteria; kingdom Bacillati; phylum Actinomycetota; class Actinomycetes; order Propionibacteriales; family Nocardioidaceae; genus Aeromicrobium; species Aeromicrobium sp. YIM 150415. The sequence goes on from NZ_JAERWM010000011.1 coordinate 283,439, forward strand.
TCAAGTTGTCGGTCGCCGCGAAGCTCTGACCGAACACCAGACGTGCGTGACGAATAGGCACGCGGACTTCGCACCACCGCAGTCGTCGGTGGCGATACACAGAAAGGACTCGGAATGCTCACTCAGGAAGAGAACAACGCTGTCACCCAGGTTGAGGGCGATGCGTCCATGGCCCAGCTCATGGAGCGTTACTGGTTGCCGGCGACGCGCAGTGCCGAGTTGGAGGCCGACGGCGCGCCGCAACGGATCCGGTTGCTCGGTCGGAACCTGGTGGCTTTCCGGAATACGGAAGGCGAGGTCGGCGTCCTCGACGAACACTGCCCGCACCGTGGCGCGTCGCTCGCCCTGGCGCGCAATGAGAACTGCACCCTGCAGTGTCTCTACCATGGCTGGAGGATCGCCCCGGACGGTGAGCTCGTTGAAACGCCGAGCGAGCCGGAGAACAGCACCTTCAAAGACAGGGTGCGCGCCAACGCCTATCCGGTGTGGGAGGCCGGAGGCCTGGTGTGGACTTACCTCGGGCCCGCTGAGCTGGAGCCGGAGAAACCTCGATTCGATTTCACCGAGCTCCCCGAAGAACAGCTGATGATCATCAAAGGGGTCGAGTACTGCAACTGGCTGCAGTGCCTCGAGGGAGCGGTGGACTCAGCGCATCTGAACTGGCTGCACACGAACATCACCCGTCCGGACTGGCTCACACATGCCTCTGACGGCCCCGATTCCGGCGGCGAGCTGCTGGCGAACCTGACGCCGGAGGCACCACGGCTGGAGGCGCAGTCACAGCCCTATGGTTTCCGGTACGGCGCGATACGCCCGGTCCCCAACGATCCCGACTCCAAGTACATTCGCGCCACGGAGTTCGTTATGCCGTTCCACTCGAACTTCCCGGGAGCGGCCGGTCATTGGGCACATCACCAGGCGTTCGTCCCGATCGACGACCACAACTGCATGTTCTTCTACATCCAGTACAAGACCGACGGCGTTCCGATCCCCGACGAAGAACGGCCGGCGATGTTGGAGTTCGCCGGTGTCGAGCTCGACAGTCTCGAGCACGGGCGCGGGGAGGCTCGGGAGCTTCCCTCCGCGGAGAACCTGTGGCTGCAGGACCGTGAGGCGATGAAGAACGGCACCAGTTTCTCCGGCCTCCGCGGGATCAACAACGAGGACTTCGTGGTGCAGGAGAGCATGAGTCCGATCTACGACAGAACCCGTGAGCACCTCGGCATGAGCGATGTCGCCGTCATCCGGCTGCGTCGCGTCCTGCTGGAGTCGCTACGAAAGCTTGCAGCCGGCGAGGCGCCGTCCGGCCTCGCCGAGCCGGTTCCCTATCCGTCGCTCCGGGGCGGAGAGGGCATCATCCCGAAGGCGACCGACTGGTGGACGGTACTCAAGGCGGAGTCCGATGAGCCCGCGGGGAAAGTATCATGACTCATCCCGCTTTTGGCCCCGCTCGTGGTGGCGCGGTCGATCCGTGGACCCCGCTCAGTAGCGTGTCGTTGGGCATTCTGATCGACAATGCTCGTGAGTGTGTCATGGTCGAGCGCCGCGCCGGTCGTGAGCCGGATGCGATCAACGTCAGCCCCGAGGTCTACGACATTCTCAGTTATATCCGTCGGGCAGAGCTCGACGCCGGGCTTCCGCTGGGATTGCTCGGTAAGCGGGTGAAGATGAATCGGGCGCTTCATCAGGAGGACGTCACGATCGAGCCGATCTCCGTGGGTGGTTGAGATGACATTCGTGATCGGAGACGGCTGCATTGACATCAAGGACAGGTCGTGTGTCACCTACTGTCCGGTCGATTGCATCTACGAAGGTGAGCGGAAGCTCTATATCCATCCGGACGAGTGCATCGACTGCGGCGCCTGCGAGTCTGCCTGCCCGCAGAACGCGATCTTTCTCGACGCGACGGTTCCCGTTGGGCAGGAGGGCCACCTTGATGCCGCGCGCGAGTTCTTCGAGCCGCTGGGCATGCCGGGTGGATCGCGCAACATAGGTCCGCAATCACGAGATGTCATTCCGGCGGAGTCCGGGCAGTCGTCTCAGACCGGATAAGGAGTCCGTTGGTGAAAGTGCCACATGTGGTGGTCGTTGGCGCGGGCCCGAGCGGGGTTTACGCCGCCGACGAGATCGTGCGCGCCCAGGGCTGGCGAGTCGATATCATCGACCGGCTTCCGACCCCGTATGGCTTGCTGCGGTACGGAGTGGCCCCCGACCACCTCAGAATGAAAAGCCTGTCACGAGCTTTGGAGCGTGTCTTCCAACATGAGGAAGTGCGCTTTCTGGGGAACGTCCAGGTGGGCCGGGACGTCACGGTGAGCGAGTTGCGCGAGCGGTACGATGCGATCGTCTATGCCGTGGGCGCTCCCGGCTACCGCCAGCTGAACATTCCCGGGGAGGGACTGGACGGTGTCCTACCCTCCACCTCGTTCGTCTCCTGGTACAGCGGCCATCCCGATGCTGTCACTCCCGTTGATCTATCGACGGTTACGTCCGTTGCCGTGCTCGGCGCGGGCAATGTGGCTCTCGATGTGGCGCGGGTGCTGGCGAAGTCGGCCTCCGAACTCAGTCATACGGACATCCCGTCGGGCGTCCTGGAGCGGCTCGAGACCAGTCGGGTGGAGGATATCCATGTCTTCGCCCGACGCGGTCCGGCTGATGTCAAGTTCACCTTCAAGGAGTTGGCGGAGTTCGGCGAATTGCTGAACGCCGGGGTCGTCGTTCACGCCGATCCCGAGGAGTTGGGGGACGAACCGGGACAGGCGCCAGCGGGTTCCACGGTTCTCGACCTTTTCCGGCAGTGGAAGCACCAGGCGGAGGTCAAGCGTGCCCGCACCGTGCATTTTCACTTCGGGTTGACGCCGACTGCGATCCAGGGTGACGAGCGAGTGCGGTCGGTGAGTTTCACGGACACGCTCACCGGCGAGGCCCGGTCGTTCTCCGCCGATCTGGCGCTGGTTGCGGTCGGGAGTCTCGGGCGTTCCCTCGATGACGTTCCCTTCGACTCGGAGAGCGGGGTCATCCCGCATACCGAGGGCCGTGTTCACTCCCCCGACAGGCACGGCCGAGAGTATGTCGTCGGGTGGATCAAACGGGGACCGTCCGGCGTGATCGGCGTCAATCGGGCGGATGCCGCGGCGACGGTCGCCACGCTGGTCGCCGATCTTGAATCGGTCACCCCTCAGGCGCGCCCACTGACTGGTGAGGATCTTCCGGAGATGATCGAGTGGTCCAACTGGCTGGACATCGACGCGGCGGAGGTCGACGCCGGGACTACGCGTGAGGCCGCCAGGGTGAAGCTCAGCAGTTGGCAGGACCTCCTGAAGGCCGCCCGTCGGTGACGAGACACGGGATGTTCAGGCGATCGACACTGTCTTGTAGCGAACGAACTCGTCGATACCGACCCGACCTCCTTGTTTCCCGTATCCGCTGAGTCCCAGGCCGCCGTAAGGCGTGTAGGGGTTGATTGTCGTCGCGCCGTTGACGTACACGCCTCCGGCCCGGAGTCTTTCGGCGACACGGTGGACCCGCTGGAGATCGTTCGACTCGATGTATGCGGCGAGACCGTAGTCGGTGTCATTGGCAAGCTTGATCGCCTCATCCTCGTCGGTGAAGCGGAACACCAACAGAACGGGGCCGAAGACTTCCGTCTGCGCGATCTCATGGGAAGGGTCGGTGACGATCAGCACCGTCGGCTCGACGAAGTTCTTGCCGCCCAGCTGACCGGCCGGAGCGTTTCCGCCTTGGACGACCTGCCCTGCGCCATCGCTGACGGCCTGGTCGATCATCGCCAGGATTCGTCGCTGTGCCGCGGCGTTGATGACCGGCCCCATCTGGACGTCATCGGAGAGCGGATCGCCCATCGTGTAGGCACGCGCGGCATCGCAGACTTTGGCGACCAGTTCGTCATGGAGATCTTCGTGAATCACGAGCCGGGTCGGGACAGCGCAAGCCTGGCCCGACATCTTCCCGAAGGCGGAGAAGGCCGCCCGCTGAGCGACGGCGTCGAGGTCGTCGCAATCGGGGAACACCAGGCCCGCGGACTTTCCTCCGAGTTCCATCACCGATGGTGTGAAGCTCTCGGCGCAGGCGGCGAGGATCTTGCGCGCCGTGGTCGGGCCGCCGACGAAGCTGATCTTGTCGACCCTCGGATGGCGCACCAGCGCGTCGCCGGCCTCGGCGCCGCCTGGCAACACGCTGATCACTCCGGCGGGAATACCGGCCTGGTCGGCGAGATCCGCGTAGAGCTCAGCCGAGAACGGCGTCAACTCCGAGGGCTTGACGACGACACAGTTGCCGGCGGCGAGTGGAGCCGGAACTGACATCCCGAGCGATACCAGCGGTCCGTTCCACGTGAGAATCACGCCGATGACGCCGTAGGGCTCAGGGGCGGTATAGGAGAAACTGTTCCGGGTTCCGTAGGTGGCGAGCAGGTCGCCATCGATCTTGTCGCACCATCCGGCGTAGTAGGCGGTCCATTCGGCGGCGAGATCAGCGCTGCCGCGCCCCATCGTGATCGGCATCCCGTTGTCGAGCGCGCCGAGGCGCCCGAACTCCTCGCGATGATTCCGGATAAGCTCAGCATGTCGCAACAGGACTTCCCGGCGCTGCTCAGGTCGCCATGAACGCCATTCATCCGCGACGGCCAGCGCAGCCTCGACCGCCTGGTCGACCTCCTCCCGACCGGCTAGGGGGACATCGCCTTGGAAGGTTCCGTCGTAAGGATTGATGTGCCGGTGGTATCCACCGGACCCGGCGGCGAGCTTGTCGCCACCCACTCGCAAGACAGGCGCCGGAAGCTCCTTGAGCAGTTCGGTTGCCATAGCGGATCCCTTTCGTCGATATGTCTCTCCTCGGGCATACGTCAGTCACCCTGGAGGATGCGTCCGGAGGCGATCAGCGCCAAGGCCATGGTGGGCGCATTGATATTGCCCGAGGTGATGTGGGGAAAGACCGAGGCGTCGATGACGCGGAGGTTCTCAGTGCCGCGCACCCGCAGGTTGGCGTCCACGACATCGTCATCGTCCGGCCCCATGGCCGCCGTGCCCACGGTGTGATAGCCGCTGTTGCCGAAGTTGATCGCGTGGTGCGCAAGCGCCTCGTCGGACGATAGGTCGAGATCGACCGGTTTGGTGAGTCTGGCGACATACTGACCGAACTCGGGGTGTTCGGCGATTCCGCGCGCGCGCCGCGCCCCATGAGCGAGAACCTCGCGGTCGTGTTCCGTGGCGAGGAAGTTCGGGGCGATGGCAGCGACATCGCCAGCGCGGGCGCCGGTCGAATGGATGCTCCCGCGACTGGTTGGACGTAAAGGCAGCATCGACAACATCGCGCCAGGTTCTTTTTCCGGCTGCGCGCGCTTCGGGCCGAGCCGTGATCCGTCGATCGAGACCGGTGTGAAAACGATCTGCGCATCGGGCCGGGTCGCGTCGGGGTGCGCCGCGAACGCTCCGATGACGTTGAAGCCGCCATAGGACATGATGCCGTTGCGCTCGACGAGATAGCGCGCGCCGGTCAGGTAACGACGGATCTGTCCCGCGATAAGTTTGTTCTGCCCCTCGGCGCCAGTGATGCGGAATCGAAAATCCATGCCGCGGTGCTCGGTCAGCTTCTCGCCGACGTTGGGGCTCTCCACGCGTAGTGGCAGGCCCGCGGCATGGAGCACCGCTGGATGGCCGATGCCGGATCGTTCCAACAACAACGGCGTATCCAGTGTGCCTCCGCAGAGGAGGACTTCGCGTCGAGCGGAGAAGGTCCGCTCGGATCCACCGACCCGGGCGAGCACGCCGGTGGCTCGGCGATGGTCGAGAACGACCGAGTGGACCTCGGCGCCGGTGACAACGGTCAGATTCTCGCGTCGCAGCGCCGGGCGGAGGAAGGCGCGCGCGGAGCTGACGCGAAGTCCCTTCCCGATGTTGGACGGCACATAGGCGATGCGCTCATCGTCGGTGCCGTTCCAATCGTCGACGCGTCGAAGGCCATCGGCCTCGGCAGCCGCGATCAATGCCTCGCTCAGATCATCTGGCGGTGCGGCGATGGAGACGTCGACGCGACCGCCCGTACCGCGCAGCTCCGAGCCGCCGAGCTGGTGGTTCTCGAGATAGCGGAACGCGTCGAGAAACTCCCGCCACCCCCAACCGGCGTTTCCTGCGTCGACCAGCGCATCGTAGTCGGGTGCCCAGCCGCGATTCCAGATCATGCCGTTCGTGGTGGTCGAGCCACCGAGCACTCGGCCACGGTGCCAGGGCTCCGTGGCGTCAACGGCTCCGTAGGGTCCGGCGACGAAAGTCTTTGAGAATCGCGGGTTCGACATCGTGAAATAGAAGCCCTTAGGCACCAGGTTGATGGGATGGCGGTCGGTTCCGCCGGCTTCGAGGAGGAGAACGCGAGTCGAGGGATTCGTTGAGAGCTGGTGGGCCACGACGGAGCCGGCTGCTCCGGCTCCGACGACGATGTAGTCATAGGACACAGAGGAGTCCTCTCGGTTGGCGTGAGCGCGAAAATGTTGCGGTGTTCCGGATCACAAACGTAGACTATATTTTATAGTCTGTTTAATGCAAGGAAGTGTCGAAGGTAGCCGACGCATGCCGTATGCGCAGACGCATCCGCGGCATCCCGAATCTTTGGACCGACAGTGAGGAATGACAGGTGCGTTTATCCCGAATTGTTACGTTGACTCTGGCAGGGGGGCTGGCGATGGCGACTGCCGCTTGCCAGAGTTCGGGTTCCGGCGAGGAATCCGCTGGCGGGCCGAGCGTTGCCGCGGGCGCCAGCCAGGAGGACTACATCGAGGCGTTGGCGGATGCGGAGCCGATCGAGATCGTTCTCCAGATGCCCACGCCTCCCGATAACCCGTTCACTACTCCAGGTGACGAGTACGCGAAAGCCGTCGAGCAGTGGTCGGGAGGCAAGATCACCTTCGACGTCTCCTACAGCGGTGCGATCGCGGCGCTGCCGGAGATGGGCAAGGCGCTGGGTGACGGTCTCGTCGATATGGGGATTCACCGTCCTGAGTACATGCAGGACTCGTTCCCTGTCGCCACCTACTTCGGAAAGTACCTCTCGATTCACGAGGCCGACCCCATCGTCGGCAACCTGCAGCTCTTCGGCGCCTTGGGCCAGATCTGGTCTGATACGGACGCTCTGTGGGAGGAGGCTGAGGAAGTCGGCATCCGCCCACTCGTGCCCGCAACGGCGACCGGCAGCGCCGCGATGCTGTGTCGCGGTGAGCCCCTCACGTCGCTCGCGGCCGCCAAGGGCATATCGATCCGCTCTCAGACGCCCGCCGGCGCCGCGCTCATCGATCACCTCGGCGCCTCGGCGGTGAGCCTGCCTCAGAACGAACTCTATGAGGCCGCTCAACGAGGTGTGGTCGATTGCATGGAGGCGTCGTTCGGTTTGCTGTCGACTGCGGGACTGGCCGATGTCACTGACGGATGGACCGTTGACCCCACTGCTGGGCCGGCGCCTGTGACCGGCTTCGATATGAGTCTCGACAAGTGGGAGTCGCTGCCTTTGGCGGCTCAGCAGCTCTTATGGGATCGTCTCGATGTCTACTTGGAGAGTTATCTCATGGTCGGCCAGTGGGGTTCCAATGCCTTGGCCGTCGAAGATTCCAATGAAGCCGGCCTCGCCTGGGAGGACTGGGATGCTGAGGCTGCTGCTGATATCGAGGGATTCTGGGAGCAGTACCGCGAGAGCGTCGCCGATGAGGCGGTAGACGGTCGAGACGGCGAGGCCGACCTCGTCGAGGTCGAGGCCGCCCACGAGAAATGGCTCGGCATCGTTCGCGATGATCTCGGCTTCGAAGCCGAGGTGGGCTGGGGAGACTTCGACAGTTGGTATGCCGCTCACGAGGACGCGATCGACTTCAAGCCGTTGATCGAGGTCTATGTCGATGAGATTCTCATGCCTCACCGGCCATGAACCCGGAGTCTTCCGGGTCGCGAGAGATAGGCGATGAACAGCGTCAGCGCGCTGATCATCAGCATCGCGACGGTCGCCGAGGTCAGGTCAGCGACCGCGCCGTTGGCCGTGGCGGCGACCGGCCGCGAACCCAGTAACGCGACGAGGAGAAGAGCCATCACGCGGCCACGCATGTGAGCGACGGCGTGTTGTTGGGTAAGCGTCATGACAGCGGTGAGCGCAAGGCTCATGCCGGTCCCGCACACGAGGAATCCCGTGAGTGCCGCGAGTGCCGAGGGGATGGCCGCGATGCCCAAGCCAGCGCTCATGGTCACCAGGCCACAAGCCGACAATCGTTCGAGCCCGATGTGACGCGCTAGCGTCGGCACGAGTGGAAGGCCGAATGCCGAACCGATGCCGAATGACGAGGCGATCCATCCCACCATCGCGGCATCGCCACTTCTGTCGTCGACGAGCGTGGGCAGCAGGGTGAGGGCGGGGTCGGCGGCCAGGGCGGTGGCGGTTCCAGCCAGCAGGAGCAGCGACAGCGGTCGTGTTCTGCGGGCGTAGACGATACCGGCGCGCACGGAATAGTCTGCTTGCTCGTTGCGCCGCAGACCACGTCCATAGCGTTGCGCTGCGACGACGATGACGAACGCCAGGTTGCACAGAGCCGCCGTGAAGAATCCCGCGCCGGCACCGAAGTGCAAGGCGATGAAAGCGCCGAAGGCTGGGCCGGCAGACCGCGCTACGGTCATCGGAACGCTGTTGAGCGTCATGGCCGCCGGGAGTTCCTGCTCCCGGACCAGGGTGGGAATCAGCGTCTGCATCGCTGGGCCACCGATGGCGAACCCTAGGCCGATGTAGAGAGAAACGGCGAGCAGGGGCCAGGCGTCGCGTTGCGCCGGATCTGTCCACCAGATCCAAAGAGCCAGGGAACCGGTGCCCGTCGTCATGATGATCCGTCCGAGCAGCATCTGCAGAACCGCGTTCCCTTGGTCGGCGAAACGTCCGCTGATGGGGGTGATGAAGAACTGGGGGAGAAACTGCATCGAGCCGACGAGGCCGACCACCAGCGCTGAGCCCGAGATGTCGAACGCCACGATGACCGCGACGATATTGAAGATCCACATGCCCGACACGGAGGTCAGCAGCGCCCAGAAGTAGGGCCCGAATGATCGAGAGAAGGCGAGTTGGACGGCTCCGCGGGGACGATCATCGGCGGGCTCGTGGCCGGGCTTCCGATCAGGGGGTGCCATGAGTCTCCTCTGCTGCGCAATCCAGGACCGCACTGGGGCGGGTCTTGGCCGACTCGGTGGGATACGGGGGATACGATTCGGCAGGTGACTGCCATGTGGGCTACGAAGACCGATGCCGCCTACGGGATCCTCCGCGCCGAGATCCTCGATGGGACCCTCGAGCCGGGGTCGCGGATGGATCAGGAAGAGATCGCGCGGCGGTTGGGTCTGTCGACGACGCCGCTGCGCGAGGCCTTGCGCCGTCTTGAGGCAGAAGGTTTCCTGAGGCAGTTGGCGCACCGGGAGATGCGGGTTCCTCCGTTGACGCGGAAGGAAATCATCGACATCTATGACATCAGGCTGCAGCTCGACCCTTTCGCGGGTCGTCTCGGTGCTCAGCAAGCGAGTGCGGCGGTGCGCGAGCAACTCGCCGAGATGCGGGAACTGCGCACGGACGTCCCGGTAGACGAGATGATCCGTCAGCACAGGGTGGCACACCGGCTGATGTACTCGGCGGCTGACAACGTGCCGTTGACCGAGTTGCTGGATACGCTGTGGGACCGCGCGGGACGCTACCAAGTGATTGTGATGAGCGAAGTAGCCGCGACGGGTATCCGCCTTGAAGACTATCGCGCGACGGTCGATGCCTTTGTCGCGGGTAACGGTGCTGAGGTCGCCCGACTGATGAAAGCGTCTTTGAAGGAATCACGCGCGCTCTTGGCCGATCGACTGTCGGACTGAGCCATAGCGCCTAGCCGACCCGATGGCCGCCGGGTCGGTCTCACGATCTCCGGCACCATGGTCTACCAACCGGAATCGTCTCCGGCGACCGCTCGGCGAGTGATCAGCCGATCGACCTCGGCGTGGTCGAGACCAAGGCTTTCGAGGATCTCGACGGTGTGTTCACCTGGCCGCGGAACGGAGCGCTGCTCGCTCTCGTCCCGCCAGCTAGAAAGCCGGATCAGCGAGCCGAACCAACCGCCGACGCGACCGTATCGCTGGTCCTCGACCGCTGTGACGAGGCCGCTCGCGCGGGCCCCTGGGTCGTCACGCATGCCACTCCACCCGGTCTCGGACACCGCAGCGGCCCATACCTCGACGTCGGTGAGCCTGTCGAGGATCTCCACGGTCTTCTGCCCTGATATCTCGAGCGCCAGTGCCTCCGCGGTGCCCGCCGAGGCGGAGAGATCGGCGTTCTTCGGCAGGCCGAGAGCGGAGATGAAGCGGTGGCGTTGCGCCTCGGAGCGCGCGCTGACCGCGATCCAGCCGTCCTGGGTGCGCCAGATTCGCTCGGCCACTTCGAAGCCGGTCTGTTCGGGGTTCAGCGTGAAAGCGCCGCGACGTGTTCCGGCCGCGTCCTCGATGACATCGCAGAGCAGGAAGAGCGAGGTGCGCAGCAGGTCGACCTCGGTCTCTTGGGCTCGGCTCGTCTCGGCGCGTTCGTTCAGCGCGATGAGGACGCTGAGGGCGCCGAGGCCCGCTGTGCAGTAGTCGACGATCGTCGAGCGGCAGAGTTCAGGCGGGTTCTGGGGCCCGCTCGCTCGCCCGGCAAGACCGGAGAAAGACTGGAAGATGGGATCGAAGCCCGTCGCTGTGGACCGTGGACCGTGCTGCCCGTATCCGCTGGTCTGGAGGGTGACGATAGCGGGGTTCGCCTGTCGCAGGTCCGCCGGGCTGATGCCCAACCGTTGGGCCACGCCGACGCGGAAGTTGTGAGTGGCCACATCGGCGGTCGCGCTCAGCGTGCGTACTATCGCGAGCCCCTCAGGCGATTTCAGATCGGCGCGCAGACTTCGCTTTCCACGATTTGACACCAGAATGGTGCGGAAGGTACTGACCGGTCGGGGATTGGCCACCGGTTCGACCCAGATGACATCGGCGCCGAGGTCGTGCAGGATTCTCGAGGTCATGGGGCCGGCGACGAAGTTGCCGAAGTCGACGACGCGGACTCCGGACAGCGGTCCGCCCGCTGCGCGAGCGTCATCCCCGTGTTGCGTCGTGGTGTCCGCTGGACGCGCCGTGCTGTCCGTCGGACGGACCGTGAGCGGCAGCCCGACGCGCCGTCCGCCTTGGCCGGTCGGTGTGATGATCTCGGCGCATCGGACCTGGGCATCGTCCCAGCTCTCGCCCGGCTCCGTGACGAGTTCGACTCCCACCTCGGCATCGCGCAGCCGTTGGACGAGGGTCTGGCGGTCGTATCGCGCGACACCTTCGGCGATGAGGTCGTAGGGGCCGTAGTAGTTGCGCAGACCACCGTGGGGATCAGGGGCTCCCGAGTGGTCGGAGTCGATGTCGGCCTCGATGCCGAGCGCGGTGAGGAGCCGTGGAAGTGCTCCGCGGGTGCCGAGCACCAGCTGGATCCAGCGGCCGTCGGCACAGGGGAACACCATGTTCTGGACGCCGCGAGGCTGGACGAGATTGAATTTCGCGTCGGGCTTTTCCGCGTCCATCCATAGCGACGGGAAGGTGAGGGCCAACCCTTCCAGGAGGCTGGTGCGCACGGTCTGTCCGCGTCCCGATGTCCGCCGTTGCAGGATCGCCGCCCAGGCGCCGCAGAGCGCGAGGATCGCGGCGCCGTACATTCCAGGCTGCTGCCCGTGAAGAACCGGACGATCCGGATGCTGCTCGAAGGCGATGCCGGATCTCGCTTGCACCAGGAGTTCTATTGCGGGGAAGTCGGGATCTCCTGGCCACCCTCCGATGTCGACGACGATCAACGACGGGTGCGCTTCGCGGAAGGCTTCCGCGTTCCATACGCGAGACTCGCTGCCGATGATAAGGACGTCGGCGGTCGCTGCCAGCGCGTCGAGGTCGTCGACGGGCGCGGCGCGGTTCCAGGGTTCCCAGCCCTCGATGAATGGGTGGCGTTGGGTGATCGGCGCTTGAGGCTCCGGTTCTGCGCGGACGACGGTGGCTCCGAGCTCTCGGAAAGTCTTGGCGAACAGAGCTGTGGCGAGTAGGGAACCCGCGTCGATCACTGTCAACCGAGTGGCGCCTTCGATGGTCACGGGTTCCTCCAGTACTGCGGTCGTTTGCCAGATGGGGCGTGACAGTAACGTAGTATGTAAGTTATATTACATAAGAACTGCGAGGATGGAAGGGCATTGTGCGGATGCGATATGGGCTGAAGTGGCTGGCCGCGGGCGCGGCTGGATGCGTGGTGCTGGCGGCGTGCTCGGGCGGCGGTGATAGCGGCCCGAGCGGTGATGGGGTGGAGGCCGGTGCCGACCTGGAGACCTACCAGGAGGCCTTCGCCGATGTCGAGCCGGTAACACTCAGTTTCCAGCTCGCCGTTGGCTCGGAGTCGCTGGTCGCGGCGCCCGTCCAGCGGTATGCCGAGGCTGTCGAGGAATGGTCCGACGGGAAGATCGAGATCGAACTCCTCTACAGCGGCTCACGGGTGGCGCTTCAGGAGATGACCAGCGCGCTCGCGGAAGGGCTCGTCGACATGGGGCATCATGTCACCACCTACGAGGCCGACACCTATCCGGTCACCAGCCTGGGTGCTGATCTTCTCTTCCTCCAGGAGCCGACTCCGGTGGTCGGAACCCTTCAGCTCACTGCCGCGTGGGCAGAAGCCGGCGCGGTGCCCGGCCCCTTCAAGGACGAGCTGATCGAGAACGGCATCCAGCCACTCGTGCCCTTCGCGCCCAACCAGGGTTCGGGGCTGCTGTGCCGCGGTGAGCCGGTGCGCAGCCTCGACGACGCGCGGGGGAAGGTGATCCGCGCCGGGTCCGAGGGGCAGGCCGGCGAGCTGGAAGCGCTTGGCGCGACCCCGGTGACCTTACCGCTCCTTGAGGTGTACGACGGCCTTCAGCGAGGTGTCGTTGATTGTGTGATCGCTTCTTTGGCGATGGCCGAGGGCGGGGGATTCATCGAAGCGGGTGACAGCTGGACCCTGGATGACCGATTCGGTTTCTCCACCTACCCGTCGGGAGTCAGCATCGGATTGGACAGATGGGAGAGCCTGCCGCTCGTGGCACAGCAGCTGCTGTGGGATCGCCTGGACGTTTTCCTCGAGGAAACCGTGGCGAGCACCGCCGGTTTTGAGATGTTCTCCACGGCTCTGGAGACCTCGACGGCCAGTGGTGTCACGATCGAGACGGCCTCTGACGACCTCGCGCAGGCCGTCAACGGCTACTTCGACGAGGCCCGCGACCGCTATGCCGAAGCGGACCTGCCGACGGCGGATGCCGCTGACATCGTCGACGACGTTGTCGAGACTCATGAGAAATGGCTCGGCATCGTGCAGGAGCTCGGTTACGAGGACGAGGTTGGCTGGGCCGACGCCCAGACGTGGTTCGCCGAGAACGAGGTCGACCTCGAAGCCTACGTCGACCGACTGCGTTCTGAGATCCTCGACCCGAATCGTCCGGAGTGACTGCGGTGACTATCCGAGCAACGACAGGCGCCGATTGGTGGAACGCGCTCGACGCCGCCGACCGGGCGCTTTCCACTGCCACGCTCCACGAAGCGGCGGGGCGTATCGGCGCGCTACCCTTCTCCATCAAGCCGGTGAGCCCATCCGCACGGGTCTTTGGGCCAGCCTACCCGGTTTCCTGTACTCCGGGCCACAACCTGTGGCTGCATCATGCTGTCTATGCCGCCCCGGCCGGCGCGGTCCTGGTGGTCGATGTCGGAGCGGGCGCCGAGTTCGGCTACTGGGGAGAGATCCTCAGCGTCGCCGCCATGGCTCAGGGCCTTGGCGGACTCGTCATCAACGGGTGCGTTCGGGACAGCGACCAGCTCCCAGAAGTGGGCTTTCCCGTCTTCAGCGCGGGTCTGTGCATACGAGGCACCGGGAAAGACCCGAAGGGGGCGGGATCGCTCGGCAGCCCGATCTGCGTCGGTGAGGTGACGGTGAGCTCAGGAGACCTGGTGGTCGGCGATGCGGATGGCGTCGTGGTGATCCCCGAAGGCCGGGTGGCGCCGGTGATCGAGGCTTCACATGCGCGAGAGCGAGATGAGGCCGAGTACATGGATCGTCTTCGCGCCGGGGAGCGCACCGTGGATATCTATGACCTCCCCGCCGTGGCGGGATCGCCGGGTGGACTCTGATGGCTCTGGACGCGGCATGGCGCGGCGCGGTGGCCGAGCTCCGGGCCGAGGTGAGGTCCTTTCTGGCCGAGGAGCGCGAGCGCGGCGGATATCGCCCCATGGTCGACGGCTGGGTTCAGGGGGTCGACCCTGAGTTCAGTCGGCGCCTCGCCTCCCGTGGCTGGGTGGGCATGGTGGTCCCCCGGGAGTACGGAGGCGCCGGTTCGACAGCTCTGCGGCGATGGGTCGTGACGGATGAGTTGCTCGCAGCCGGGGCTCCGGTGGCCGCCCACTGGATCGGTGATCGCCAGGTCGCGCCGAGCTTGTTGCGACATGGCACCGAGGAGCAACGTCGCAAGTTTCTTCCTGGGATCGCGAGCGCTGAACTCATCTTCTGCCTTGGTATGAGTGAACCGGACGCTGGATCCGACCTCGCTGCCGTCCGGACCAGGGCCGAGCGTCATCCCGACGGGAGATGGGTGCTCAACGGGACGAAGCTGTGGACATCGCATGCTCAGGTCGCGGGGGCGATTCTGCTCCTGGCGAGGTCGTCACCGCTGGGGGAGCGGCGCCATGTGGGGCTGAGCCAGTTCCTGGTCGAACTGCCTCGGGACGGAGTCTCGATACGACCGATTCAGACGATTGACGGTAAAGCCCACTTCAACGAAGTGGTGTTCGATGACGTTGCGCTGCCCGAAGACGCCCTGCTGGGCACCGAGGGTGAGGGGTGGCGACAGGTGACGATGGAACTCGCCTACGAGCGAAGCGGGCCCGAGCGCATTTCCAGCTCCGTTCCGCTCCTCCTCGCTTGGGGTGATTCGTTGCGAGCCGAGGACCAGAGCGCGCGTGAGGAGTACGCCGCCCTGATAGCCCGGCTGGTGATGTTGCGGCGAATGTCGGTGGAGATCGCGGCCGAGCTGGAAGAGGGATCGGTGCCCGAGACCCGGGCGGCGATGGTGAAGGCCCTGGGAGGCGAGTTCGAGCAACGAGTCGTGGAGTCGGTGAGTAGATTCTTCGGCGCGGTCCCCTCGTTCAGTGGCACCGAGCTCGAGACGCAGCTGGCTCATGGGCTGACTCATGCGCCGACATTCGGCGTGCGCGGCGGGGCGACAGAC
The DNA here is from genome assembly GCF_016918125.1 of Aeromicrobium sp. YIM 150415. NCBI lineage: Bacteria > Bacillati > Actinomycetota > Actinomycetes > Propionibacteriales > Nocardioidaceae > Aeromicrobium > Aeromicrobium sp. YIM 150415. The sequence continues at coordinate 298,731 of NZ_JAERWM010000011.1, forward strand.
ATTCTTCTCGGCATCGTGGCCAAGTCGGTGGGCGCGCGATGAGCGCCGCGGAATACGCCGTACTGACGCAGACCGTCGAAGGAGCTCTCGCCGACGTTCCGGCAACGGATCCTCGCGCGGCGTGGGATGTACTCGAATCGCTGGGAATGACGCGCGTGGGAATCCCCGAGGATCGCGGCGGAAGCGGTGGGAGCTGGCAGGAAGCCGCCATCATCCTGCGCGCCATGGCCGCGGTGAGCGCCGACGCGCCCCTGGTTGAGACGAGCTGGGGCGCCGGCTGGCTTCTGGCGGCGGCCGGACTGGACGTACCCGCCGAGCCTCTGTCCGTGGTCCCCCTCGACGCGCTGGCCTCCCGTCGCTCCGACGGCGCCTATGTGGTGACCGGCCGAGTCGACGGTATTGGCGCGGCCGCGCTCGCGCGTGGTCTGGTGGTGATGCTTCCGCAGGATGGCCCCGGAAGCATGATCGCCCTGATCGATGCCGGACGGGTCCAGGTCGTCCCCGGCGAGACGATCGCCGGCACGTCCCGCGATGCGGTGGAGTTCCACGATCTCGTCCTCAGCCCCGCCGAGTTGACGCCCGCGCCGGTCTCCTACCGGGATGTCGCGCTGCGGATGTCGGTCGCGATGCTGGCTCAGGCTGTGGGCGCGGCGGACCGAGCTGAGCGTCTCAGCATCGAGTACGTCACGACACGCGTTCAGTTCGGCCGTGCTCTCAGCAAGTTTCAAGCGGTGCAGCACCGCGTCGCCCGGTTGGCGGCCGCGGCTCGATTCCTTCACACCGCCTCGACCACCGCGGTGGATGTCCTGTCGCGAGACGAGGACGACTCCTCGGCCTTCTTGGTCGTCGTTTCACTGGTCGCGGCGCATGAGGCGATCGGCGAGGTGGCTGCTCAGGCGCACCAGCTTCATGGCGCGATCGGCTTCACCCAGGAGCATGCGCTTCACCGCAGTACCACGCGGTTGTGGACATGGAGGCAAGAACTCAGTGACGGCCGCCGATGGATTACGGAGCTGGCCGACGCTCTGCCGGGACGCGCGCCGGCTGACGCCTGGGCTCAGATCAGCCTCGACTGACATGGCATGAACGGAGAACGATGGATCTGGAGTACTCGGTTGAGGGACAGGTTGCCACTATCCGGCTCAATCGCCCCCACCTGAAGAACGCTTTTACGTTTGCGATGCTCGAGCAGTGGACGCGGGCCCTGGAACAGGCTCAGGCCGACGACGAGGTCCGCGCCGTTGTGCTGACCGGGGCGGGGGGCGCATTCTGCTCGGGTGTCGAACTCTCGGAGATCGCCACCGTCGAGGACAGCCCGCTGGCGCACAAGCACATGCTCACTCGACGAGTCCACACCGTCGCGCGGGCCGTCGAGCAGCTTGACAAACCGCTGATCGCGGCAATCGACGGAGTGGCGGTCGGCGCGGGCATGGACATGGCGCTGATGTGTGACATGCGGTTTGTCTCTCCGCGGGCGAAGTTCTCCGAGGGGTACGTCAAGGTAGGCCTGGTGCCCGGCGACGGAGGCTGCTTCTATCTGCCGCGCATCGTCGGCGAGGCGAAGGCTCTCGAGTTGCTCATGACCGGCGATCTCGTCGACGGCGAGGAAGCGCTGCGGATCGGCCTCGCGACGAAGCTGTTCGACCCCGACGAGCTCCTGCCCAAGACCTATGAGTTCGCGCGCCGACTCGCCGAGGCGCCGCCGGCTCATGTCCAGTTGATCAAATCGGCGGTTCGACGCGCCCGCACATCCGATCTGGCGACCAGTCTGGATCTGATCTCCTCGCATATGGGAATCGCGATGGCGACCAAAGACCACCGCGAGGCGATGCGGGCGTTCCGCGAGCGTCGGCAGGGCCACTATGAGGGAGCATGACGTGACAGTGAAGCCTGAGCTCGGTATCGACGAGATTCCGAAGGCCGATGGCTCCGTGCTCGAGGGACTGCTGCGCCCGTCGTCGGTCGCCATCGTGGGAGCTTCGGAGACGGAAGGGAGCTATCCCGCGAAGGTTCTGCGCAACCTGGCGAAGTTCGGTTATCGAGGTGAGATCTACCCGGTGAATCCACGGCGCCAGAAGGTCTTCGAGTATCCGTGTTTCCCCACCCTTGCCGAGGTACCCACGGTGCCCGATCTGGTGCTTTTCATGATCCCCGCCTCCGGGATCGAGCACGCCGTGCGCCAGGCATGCGAGATCGGCGTCACCGCTGGAGTGATCTATTCCTCGGGCTTCGCCGAGCTCGGTGGCGAAGGTCTCGAGACTCAGCAGCGGATCAGCGCCATGGCTATGGCGCGCGGCATGACGTTGCTGGGTCCCAACAGCCAGGGGTTCTTCCATCTGGGCTCGTCGGTGGTCGCGAGTTTCTCGACGACGCTCGACCATGGCCTGAGCTCGGATGGCTCCGTTGCCTATGTCGGGCAGAGCGGTGCGCTCGGCGGCGCCGTCCTCGGCCTGGCTATGGAACGGGGGATCGGCGTCAGCTCCTGGTTCAGCACAGGAAACGAGTCCGGGTTGACCGCTACCGATGCCGCCGAGGCGCTGCTGCGCGAGCCGAACATCGAGACGATCGTCATTCACCTGGAGGCGATCCCGGACGGTCCGATGTGGTTGACGCTGGCGGAGCGTGCTCGACACTCCGGCAAGTCGATCGTCTGCATACGCTCGGGCAGGTCGAACGCCGGCCGTCGCGCCGCCGCATCGCACACAGGGGCGATGTCACGGGGCGACGAGTCATTCCTCCTGCTGTCGCGGAGCGCGGGGATCGCCGTCGTCGATGACATCGACACCGCGCTGGATGTCGTGGAGGCGTCACTGGCGCCTCCGGTCATTGGCCGGCGGGTCGGCATCGTCACGACCTCTGGCGGCGCGGGCGGACTCGCTGCCGACCACCTCTACGACTTCGGTATCGATGTGCCCGTTCTCTCCGACGCCACCAGGGGGCGGCTCGATGCCCTGGTGCCGAGCTTCGGTTCGACCGCTAATCCGGTTGATGTGACGGCTCAGATGTTCGCCGCTGAAAAACCGGTGTTCGGTGAGGTCTGCGCGACGGTGTGTGGCGATGCCGGGATCGATGCCGTTCTGGTGGTGGTGACCAACCTGACGGGCGCGACGGCCCGCGAGGTGGCGGAGGACATCGTCGAAGCGACCGCTGATCATCCGGCTCCGGTCCAGGTGGCGTGGCTGGCTCCCGCTGACCGGATCGGTGAAGCCCGGGAAGCCCTGCTGAAAGGCGGCATCAGGGTGCATGGCTCGTTGGCGGCGGCGGCGCGGTCGATGCATTATCGGCTGAGCACCATGACACCGGAGGCCGTTCCGTCACGGGTGCTCGATGATGAGCGCCTGCGGCTCGTGGACGCGGTCGTCGCCGGTCAGCCGAAGGGGGTCATCACCGAATGCCGTGGGCGGTCTCTGCTCGAGCTCGCCGGCATCGCCACTCCTTCGGGAGTGCTGATCGACGGGATCGGCGACGTAGCGTCCGCGGCAGGGCTCCGCGCTCCTTTCGTGGTCAAGGTCCAGTCGCCTGATGTCCTCCACAAGACCGAGGTCGGGGGCGTTCGGCTGGGGGTCCAAGCCGTCGATCTCGCGCGGAGCATCGATGAGATACGGACGGCGGTGGCAGCGAAGGTGCCCCAGGCATCGATCGAGGGCGTTCTCGTGCAGGAGCAGCAGGGACCCGGGGTCGATCTCATCGTCGGTGTCCGCCGAGAGGGTGACGGCTACCCGCCGGTGGTGACCGTCGGCGCGGGCGGCATCGCCACGGAGTTGTATCGCGATATCGCGCGCGCCATAGCGCCGGCAGCGCCCGAGACCATCCATGCTTTGTTGAAGCAGCTGAAGAGCTGGCCTTTGCTGCAGGGATACCGCGGCGCGGCGGCGGTCGCCGTCGAGGCCGCCTGCGAGGGAATCGCTCGCTTGTCTGAGATCGTCGCCACCACCGCGGATATCACGGAGATCGAGATCAATCCGCTGCGGCTGACCCCGGACGCCGCCATCGCCCTCGATTTTGTTGCCGTCACGCGTCGATCCGATGACGGCTGACTCTATTCGTATCCAACCTTTATCTCGAGGAGACTCATGATCATCGACTCTCACGCCCACCTCGTCGCACCGCCGTCCTTCCAGGCGGCCTGGACGATGATGGAAGCGGCGGGAACGTACAGCGGACGCACCAGGATGCACACCTCGGACGAGGAACTCCTGGAGTGGGCCGACAAGCAGATCGCGATGATGGATGAGGTCGGCACCGATGTGCAGTTCACCTCGGCGCGGCCCTATACCCTCAAGCACTCGCATAAGCCGGGCAAGATCGTCGAATGGTGGGTTCAGAACAACAACGACGCCATCGCGGTGCAGGCGGCCGCGCGCCCGGACCGGATCAAAGGCGTGGGGGCGCTGCCACAGCAGGCGGGGGAGCCCACCACGGTGGTGTTCGAAGAGCTCGCTCGTTGCGTGGAGGAGCTGGGCTTCGTCGGTGTCCTCGTGAACCCGGATCCCGGCGAGGGCGACGGCCAGACACCCACAATGGACTCCGAGTACTGGTACCCGCTCTACGAGAAGCTGGTCGAGTACGACGTTCCCGCCCTATTGCACTGTGCCGGCTGCTACGGCCGGGAGAGTTTCAGCGAGCACTTCATCAGTGAGGAGTCACTGGCGATCCTGGCGATCCTGCGCGGCACGGTGTTCGAGGACTTTCCGACCTTGAAACTGATTGTTCCGCATGGTGGAGGCTCGGTTCCCTATCAGCTGGGGCGATGGGCCGCGCATATGGGGAAACACCGCGGCTGGGGTGGTGTCGAGGACTCGTTGAACGAGATGAAGAAGCTCCTGCGTCATTTCTACTACGACACCTGCCTCTACACCCCCGAGGCCTTGTCGCTGTTGATCGATGTGGTGGGCGCCGACCGGGTGCTGTTCGGAACGGAGCGCCCGGGCAGCGGGTTCGCCTTCGAGGACCTCAAACCGGTGATCGAGAAGCTTCCGAACCTGGATGACGGTGGGCAGCGACTGATCTTCGAGGACAACGCTCGGCGGTTGTACCCACGCGCCTTCTGAGCTCGCGCCGCACGGCGAACATTGGTGGTCCGGGGGCGGGTCTCTCGGGCCGCCGTCGCCCGCGACCGGAGTGGACCCCGGGCGGCGAGAGCCTTAGGATAGGCTAATAGAGGATAGACCATAAGGAGCCGAATATTTCTTCCGACCTGGACGTCCCCCGTTGGGCGACGAAGACGGATGTTGCTTACGCCTCGATCAGGCAGCGCATCCTCTTCGGCGAGCTTGCGCCCGGCTCCGTGGTCGAACAGGAGATGCTCGCCCGAGAGCTGGGGGTCTCGACCACTCCGCTTCGCGAGGCGTTGCGCCGGCTGGAGGCCGAGGGGTTTCTTCACCAGGTCGCTCATCGTGAGATGAGGGTCGCGCCGCTCTCGCTCAAGGAGCTGGAAGACCTCTACGCGCTACGTATCCGGCTGGAATCCTACGGCGCTCAGCTGGGCACCAAGAACGCATCGGACCAGGAGCGGGCGTTGGTGCTGAAAATGCTCGAGGAGCCGATTGCCGACGATATGGCTGGTCATCTCAAGCAGAACCGCGCGCTTCATCGCGCCATGTACTCGGCGGGCGGCAACGTGGAGCTTACCGCGGTGCTCGACCGGCTGTGGGATCGCGCCGATCGCTATCGCGCGATACTTCTTCGCGATCAGGCTGTCGCCTCGACGGTGCACGCTGAGCACATCGAGATCGTCGAGGCGTTCCAGAAGGGTGACGGGCGGCTGATCGCTCGATTGACGCGGTCACACCTGGAAGCCGGCCGCGCGAGCCTGCTCGGCAAGCTGCCCGCTCCCACCGTGTAGACCGGTCTGCGCCCGCGTCGCCCTTCTCGCGCGTGAACTTCAACCTCGGCAGAGGCCTGTGGACATTCAGTATAGATTATAATTGACATAGTGCATGAAATTCGTGAGACTGGTCTCAGACGGAGGATGACACCTCGCTCGCGGAAGGATGCGTCATGGCGGTAGAGACCAAGGCAGAGGTGACCGAGTGCTTGGTCGACCTGGCGTGGTCGACCGATTACTCGGCATTGAGCGACGAGGCTCTTCGCGCAGGCAAGTCTTTGATTCTCGATACGCTCTGTTGTGTGGTCGCCGGCTCTGTCGAGGATTCGGCGACCATCCCGGCGGGAGTCTTCTCCCAGCTGGGAGGAGGGGCCGAAGCGACCCTTCTCGGCGGCGGGCCCGCGGCGGGAACGCGGTTGCCGGCTCTCAACGCCGCCTACGTCAACGCGCACAGCGCCAACGTGATCGACGCCGATGACACGATGAGATACAAGGGGCACATCGCGGCGGCGACGGTTCCGCCCGCCCTCGCCTTCGCCGAGCGGCAGCGCGCCTCGGGCCGGGACTTCCTCACCACCGTCATCACGGGTTATGAGATAGCCGCCCGGATCGGGCTGTCTCTCCAAGGGCTTCGGGTGAATGAAGCGGGAGAGACGGCCTTCCAGAAGGTGTCCGGCTATGGCTGGGTCGGCTTCGGCTCGGTGGTGACCGTGGCCCGGCTCCTCGGTGTCAGTGTCGAGCAGATGAGAAATGCCGTGGGCATTGGCGCCAGCACGCTCATCATCCCCGCGTCGACGATGTTCGGCTCCATGCTGCCTCGTCCCATGACGAAGTACGTGATGTACGGCAACGCGGCTCAGTCGGGGGCGCTCGCGGCGATGCTGGCCGAGCAGGGCTTCACGGGCAAGGCCCGGCTCTTCGAGGATGACGATGGGGGCATCGTCCCGGCATTGGGCTCTCTCGGAAGGGATGTGGAGGTCCTCGTTCGTGGAGTTGAGAACCGCTGGTTGATCCAGGACGCCTGCTTCAAGCCGTATCCGGCGTGCAGGTTCAACAACCCGGCCATTGATCTCTTTCTCGAGGTCCTGAGGGACCAGCAGGTCGATCCGGCGCGCATCGCCGAGATCGTCGTCGAGGTTCCCCCGGCTGGGCTCAAGAAGCATCGCGCGGATGTCTTCCCAGCGGAAAGTCTCGTCGATGCCACCTTCAGCCTCCCGCATCTGCTCGGAGCCGCGGCATATGCGGGGCCGCCGGGGCCTGGTTGGCTGAGCGAGGAAGTCCGGATGAGCCCCTTGATCGCCGATCTCGCCAGGAAGATGACGATCCGGCCCATCGAGGGTGCCGGCGAACTGGCTGCTGAGGATCTTTCGACGCGCGGGCATCTGGTTCGGATGCCGACTCGTCTTCGCGTCCGTGTCGATGACGGGCGGATCTACGAGCGCGAGGCGGTCTACGCCCAGGGCGATGTCTTCGACCCGGAATATGCCTTCGACTACGACCGCCTCGTGACGAAGTTCGAGGACTTCTGCGGGGGTATCCTGTCCGCCGCTCAGATCGATCGGGTGGCGTCGATCGTCATGGATGTAGAGCATTGCGACGACCTCGGTGAGCTCGTCCGGAATCTCGTTCGTGAGGGCTAGGATGGCTACTCTTCCGACGGCCGTGGCCTCGGGGCTCCGCGTGACGACTCTCGGCCTCGGGCTTGCTCCGATGGTGGTGGCCAAACACTTCGCGGAGCTGGGCGCGAACGTCGAGCGCGTTCGGCCCTCCTGCCCTGATCGCGGTGAGGACTATCCCGCTTTCGCCTACTGGTCCAGCCTGATGACGGAAGTCCCGCGCCATGCCGTTGAGCAGTCCGTGGCCGGTGCTGACGTCTGCATTCTTGGGGGAGAGACCGATCCGGCTGCTCGGTGGCGTTTCGACGCCGCGAAACTTGCCGAGACCCATCCGCGCCTGGTCGTCATCGAGATCGCGTCTGATCTGGTCGATGGTGAGTCGGATGTCGGCAACGAGCTTCTGGCGCAGGCCCGCAATGGCATGGTGTTCGAGCAGTTCGCTGATCGTCCCTATGTTCATGGGCTGCGGCCCGCGACCTATGGAGCGGCCCTCAATGCCATCGTCGGCGGCTGGGCCGCCCTCGTCGAGCGCGCACGGTCCGGCTGCGGACAGCTGGTGCGTACGACGTATACACATGGGCTCGCGTCCTTGTTCAATGCCTTGTGGATGACGACCGCCCGAAGTGACAGCCCACTGCAGGTCTATCCACCGCGGGATGTTCAGCAGCTTATTTTTCCGACCGCGGACGGTTGTCATGTCCAGCTCACCCTCGGTGACGTCGGTGCCGTCGCGCGGCTCGAAAAGATCCTCCGGCTCGGCGGTGATGTCGATGCCTCTCCTGGTGGTCGAGCTGCGGCAGGGAAGGGTCCGCGTCGTTACTTCGCCGACTACGACAGGCTCGCGCCAGCGGTGGCGGCCTGGGAGAGCGGGACTCTGGTCGATGAGCTGAGGCGCCAGAGGATCGGCGTGGAACTCGTTCGGGGCCCGGGCGACTGCTGGGACGAGCAGCAGGTCGTCGAGAACGACTGCCTCGTCGAGCACGGCGGTTATCAGTACGTCGGACCATCGTTCAGTGTGCTGCGTCGCGGTGGCGGGCGGCCGCGACCGGAGATCACCTGCGTTGAGGGCCCGGTAGGGGCACCTCTGGAAGGTATCCGCGTCGTCGATTTCGGCGCCTTCGTCTCAGGGCCGCTCGGCGCTCGCCTTCTGGCGGATCTCGGGGCGGAGGTCGTTCACGTCGAGCCGCTCGATGCGGCGGGTAGCTTGACCTCTCATCGACAGCTGGTCGTCGCCAATCGAGGTAAACGCAGCATCATGGTCGATCTGAAATCGAGGGACGGTCGTGACGTCGCGGAGCGTCTGATCCGGCGATCGGATGTCGTTCTCCATAATTTCCGGGTCGGCGTCGCGGAGAGACTCGGCCTGGGCGAGGCGGACGTGCGGGCGATCAACCCCCGTGCGGTGACGGTGCGAACGTCGGCGTTCGGGATGGCGGGCCCGAAGCGGAGCGAGACCGGATTCGACATGCTCATCCAGGCCTACACCGGCGTCGAGCGGCGGGCCGGCGGGCCGGGCGGCCAGCCTCTGTGGGTGAGAACCATCACGGTCGATTACGTCAGCGGTTTGCTCGGTGCCGCCGCGGCATTGGCGGCTCTTTACGTGCGGGCCGTCCGAGGAGGAGTGGTCGAAGCGCAGGTGGACCTCCTGCGTGCGGGTCTGTTCCTGTTGACGGACATTCGACGTGCCCCCGATGGAGACGTCGAGCAAGGGCCCGCTCTCGATCACGATCGAATGGGGTTCGGCGCATCCGAGCGACTTTACGAGACGGCTGATGGCTGGGTCGCCATCGCGGCGGTCGACGGGGAGATGTTCGAACGTCTTCTGGGTGTCCTCGACATCGACGCCGAGGGGAGCGGGAACGCTGACGTCGGACGCATCGCGTCTCGCCTCCGCGCCCTGACCTCCAGTGAGGCTCTGTCGAGAGTGCGCGGTGCCGGCGTGTGGGCGGAGCCGTGCATCGAGGACGGGTGGTCCCGGCTACGGGATTCGGTTCCGGCGCGTACAGCCGGTCTCGTCCTGCATGTCGATGACGAGGCGCACGGGCCCGTCACCGGATGGTTCGGAGCCCCCTTTGTGCTCGGCCGTTACCGCCTCCCCGCTCTCCCTCGCCGGTCGGCTCCCGCGCAGGGCGTGGACACCTGCCGGATCCTCCGCGAGATCGGCTACAGCGCCGAAGAGATCGAGGTGTTGGAGACATCGGGAGTGGTGAGATCCGCAGCATGAAAATTCTAGTATATGCAAATTTACAGGAGGTGGCGCTGTGAGTGCCTCAGTGACGGCGGTGGCGGTGGGCGACAGTGAGGACGTTCCCGAACGGGGACGGCTCGTCGTCGATATCGGCGACCGGACGGTCGGTGTCTTCCGCGTCGCCGGACAGCTACGCGCCTACGAGAACACCTGCCCGCATATGGGCGGCCCGGTGTGCCAGGGGCTGATCATCCCAGGCGTCAGGGAAAACCTTGACGAAGGCGGGATGACGGTGGGTCAGGAGTTCGATGAGGAAGACCTGCGCATCGTGTGTCCCTGGCACGGTTTCGAGTTCTCGATCGATACAGGTCGGCATGCCGGTGCTGGTCGTCCTCGGCTGAGGTCTTTTCCCGTCGATGAAAGAGATGGAGTGATCTACGTTGAAATCTGAACACGACTCTCTTGTCGCCATCGCCGAGGAACTGTGCGCGCGGGTCGACACGATGGTCGCCGACCAGGCGGCGGTGGTCGAGATCGATCCGTCCGTCGTCGATGAGCTGGTGACCCATGTGACGCGCTTCTTCTTCGCGCGCTCCGAGGCCGGCGCCGTCGATCAACTGAACGCGGCCAATTTGTCGGCCACGGAGGCGCTGACACTCGTCGGCGCGCTTCTCACATCACAGAACATCAACGCCTTCGATCTGTCGCTCTGGCTATCGCATCTGGGCGCGATGCCCAGTTCGGAACAGTGAAGATCGTGGAAATGAGGACACCATGACTGAGACCGTCAAACCGGCCGCCGGACCGCTCGCGACACCTCGTCCCGTCCAGCAGATCGTGCAGGAGACCGATACCCGCGAGATGCTGGCCAACGCCCGTAAAGACATCGACCGGTATGGACTCCATGACTACTTCATCGTGGATGTCGATGCCCACCACCATGAACTGCGTTACTGGGACGCGGTGCTGGAATATATCGATGACCCGGTAATGCGCAGGAACGCGCTGGCGATGAACCGGTTACGTCCCGGCGCGCTGATGGGACACACGCCTGGTCTGAACTATCAGGATGTGGCGGGGCGCATCCCACATTCCAACTCTCATCGGTTGATCGAAAACGTCGCTGAAGGTCGATCGGAGGACGTCGAGCTGCTCATTCGAGCGATCGAGTCCATGGGCATCGATATCCAGGTCATTTTTCCCCAGCCGATGCTCGAGATCGGTTTGCACCCGCAGGGCGATGTCGAAGTCGCGCTCATCAAAGCGTATACGCGCTGGTTGGTCGATAACACGCTCAAGGAGGACGACAGGATCAAGAGCCTGATTCCCCTTCCCTTCGTTGATCCGAAGGCCTGCATCGACATGGTTAACGAGCATGCTGACAATCCGGCGGTGTTGGGTTTCATGGTCACGAGCCAACGCCATCAAGGCGTTCAGCATCGCGATTACATGCCGCTGTACGACTTGATCCAGGACACCGGCAAGCCGATCGCCTTTCACGCGGGGCCGTCGTTTCAGGACACCGCGTCGCGTGCGCTCAACAAGTTCATCGCGATTCACGCGGTCACCTTCGTGACCTGCAACATCGTGCACATGACCAACTGGATCCTCAACGGTATTCCCGAGAGGTTCCCTCGTTTGAAGAGCATCTGGGTCGAGAGCGGGCTCGCGTGGATTCCGTTTCTCATGCAGCGGCTAGACCACGAGTTCTTGATGCGGCAATCGGATGCGCCGCTGCTCAAACGGCTGCCGAGCGAGTACATGAAGGATTGCTTCTACAGCACGCAGCCGATGGAGGCCACGAACCTCAAGGCGCTCGAGTACACGATCGATCTGATCGACGGCGAGAACACGCTCTTGTACTCCTCGGACTGGCCGCACTGGGATTTCGATGCTCCGTCCTCGATCGCCTCGCTGCCGTTCCTGTCCGAGCAAGGCAAGCGCAACATCCTCGGTGAGAACGCTCGCCGACTGTTCAACCTGTGATGGAGGAAAGGCAGATCGCGCGATGAAGTATCGAAAAATACCGGGGACGGATCTCTCGGTCTCGGAGTTCGCCTTCGGTACGGGCGACAACGCGGGCGGCCTCGTCTATGCGGAAACCCGAGAACAATACGAGCTCGTGGAGAACGCGCTCAACGCCGGAATCAACTACTTCGATTGCTCACCGGACTACGGCAAGGGGCTGGGTGAGGCGAACCTCGGCCGGATCCTGCGTGACATGGGTGCCACTGACTCGGTCACGGTCGCGACGAAGGTCGAGATCATGCCCGAGGAGCTCCACCGTATCCCGCAGAAGGTGGAGCAGAGCATCCACGACAGCCTGTTGCGGCTCCGGCGTGACCATGTGGATCTCCTTCTCCTGCACAATCCCAGTCGCCTCACCCCCGACCTGGACATCCGTGTGTGGACGCCGCTGACCCCGCAGCAGGTTCTCGAGGAAGTGGCGCCGGCGCTGGAGAAGGTGCGCGCGGCCGGCAAGGCCCGCTTCATCGGCGTCTGCGAAGAGCGCTCCGAGCCGGCGGCAGTCGGTGCCGTTCTCGACAGCGGGTTGTTCCAGATGGTTTATGCCTGGTTCAACCTCGCCAATCCCAGCGCGGTGCGGCCGGTGGACGGGCTGCCCGAAACAGAACACTATGACGGTTTCTTCGAGGCGGTGCGGCGTAACGACGTGGGCGTCGGTGTGATCAGGCCGTTGGCGGGCGGGGCGCTCACTCGGGCCATCTATGAGCAGGGGCCGGACGGCCGCCACCCAGTTTCTGGCGGTTGGTACCGGGACCATCCGGAAGAACTCGAGCCAGAGCGCCAACGCGCGGCACGGTTCGCGTTCCTGGAGTCGGAGGGACAGACCCTGGTCGATGCCGCCTATCGCTACATCCTCGGTCACCCAGAGGTGACGAGCATCATCGGCGGGTTCTCAGCCCGGCAGCACATCGCCGATGCGGCGGCGGCCTCGGATGCTCCCGGCCTCAGCGAAGAAGACCTGAGGCGCATCAATGCGGTTCACCACGCGGGCTTCACCCCGGATTCGTCACCTGATAGCCACGAGGAGTCATCACATGAGTGAGATCGTCATCGGGATAGGGACGTCGCACAGTCCCTTGCTCGCGATGGAAGGAAGGCTATGGGCCGATCGAGGTAAGGACGATCTGCGTCGCACGGATCTCCATCTCGCGGACGGCAGAGTACTGTCGTACCCCGAGCTCGAAGAGGAGGTCGATGCGCGGTACACGGCCGAAGCCACCATCGAGATCTTCGACGAGGCGTATGCCCGCGCGCAGGCCGGTCTCGACCGCATCGTCACGGCGATCGAGGACACGGAGCCGGACGTTCTGATCGTCATCGGCGACGACCAGGCCGAACTGTTCAGTCTGACCCATAACCCGGCGTTCACTGTCTATACCGGTGACGAGCTGGTCATGCACCCGAAGAACGAGATCAGTCCCGATCTTCCGGAGTGGCACCGTACGGCGAATGAGGGCTACAGCATGGATACGGCCAATCGCCATCTGGCCGACCCTGAACTAGCCACCGCGGTCGTCGAAGGACTGATCGAGCGAGGCGTTGACGTGTCGATTGCCAGCCAGGTCGTCGACCCTGTGGCCGCCGGGTTCGGTCATGCTTTCGGCTTCGTTGCGGAGCGACTGATCAAAGGCAAGCGGATCGCCATTCTGCCGATCATGCTCAACACCTACTTTCCGCCGAACGTGCCCACGCCACGACGATGCGTCGAACTCGGCCGGTACCTCGCCGATGTCGTGTCGCAGTGGCCCGGTGAGCGTCGGGTGGGCATCGTCGCATCCGGTGGTCTGAGCCACTTCGTCACGGACGATGAGCTTGACCGGGAGGTGCTCACTGCGCTGGAGAAGAACGACATGGAGACGCTGGAGGGGATCCCCGTCAAGGCTCTCCGGTCGGGTAACTCCGAGATCCTCAACTGGATCATGACTGGGGCGGCGATGACGTCCTTGTCGATGGTCGACTCCGACTACATCCCGGTCCGCCGGACTCCCGCGGGGACGGGGATCGGTCTGGCCTTCGCGGTGTGGAGGTGAACGGGATGGCGACTCAGGCGCGTCGAGCGAGTATCGACGTTGACGGCTTGGCCCACGGAGACCTTCCCCTACCGGCGGGTTCGCGTGTCGGCCCCTTCATCGCCACCGGTGGCGTTCGCGGGGTCGACCGCGCGACGGGAACTCTGTCGGCAGACATCCGGGACCAGATCCATTCGATGTTCGACAATCTGATCAGCATCGTCGATGCCGGCGGAGGCTCTGTCGACTCCATCCTCAAAGTGACGATCTGGGCGCGCGACCGCAGCATTCGGCCCGCGTTGGACGAGGTCTGGATCCGGCACTTTCCGGACCCATCCTCCCGTCCCGCCCGTCACCTCCAGGTCACGTCACTTCCGGGTGAACAGCTGGTGCAGTGCGAGGCTCTCGCGGTCGCGCACGATCACCCTCAAGGAGAGCCCGCATGAATGAACTCCTCCCACGCCTCTCGGCACTCGATACGGGCGCATTGTCCGACGTCCTCGATCGCGAAGGCATCGAGGGTGCGGTCAGAGGGCTGAACCGCCTGTCAGGACATGCGAAGGTGGTGGGACGCGCGGTCACCGTCGAACTCGGCTTGTTCACAGGTGCCGTGCCCGATCGGCACCTGTGCAGCTCGGCAGTGGATTCGTCCGACGGTGACTCGGTCATCGTGGTGGCGAATGAGGGAAGGACCGACGCGGCGAGCTGGGGCGGCATCCTCTCGTTCGGTGCCGTGGAGCGAGGCGTCGCCGGTGTCGTAATCGACGGTGCTACGCGAGATCTGGACGAAGTCATCGAGTTGGGCCTGCCGCTGTACGCCAAGACGGCGGTACCGGTGTCCGCCCGGGGTCGGTACGTCGAGGTCGGCTGGAATCGACCGGTCAAGATGAACGGCGTCACCGTCCGGCCGGGAGACTTCATCATTGCTGATGCCAGCGGCGTCATGGTGATTCCAGCCGAGCGCGCCGAGCATCTCGTTGCCGTGGCCGAGGAGGTCGTCGCCGCCGAAAAAGCGTTGGTCGAACAGGTCCGGTCTGGGCGCGCCGTCTCGGCGGTGATGGGAAAGAACTACGAAACTCTGGCCCAGGCGGAAGCGTGATGTCCATGACTGAGCAACAGGCCAATCTGGCGGCCCTCGAGGCACTGAGCTGCACCGATCTCAGCGACGCGATGGATCGCCTCGGCATCCCCAGTCAGTGCAGCGGAATCATGCCGATGGCCCATGGCCATCGGTTGGTCGGACAGGCATGGACCTTGCGTTATGGCCCGATCGGACAAGACGGAGGGACGGTTGGTGACTACATCGACGACCTTGGCCCAAGGCAGATCGTCGTGCTGGACAACCAGGGTCGGACGGATGTCACCGTCTGGGGCGACCTCCTGACGTATACCGCTCACCTGCGCAACGTTGGTGGGACGGTGATCGACGGTGTCTGCCGGGACGTCGATCGCGCTTTGGAACTGGACTATCCGATCTTCTCCCGTGGTAACTGGATGAGAACCGGCAAGGACCGCGTGCGGGTGGAGGCGATCCAGGTGCCGGTGTCGATCGGTGGCATCCGAGTCGAACCCGGAGATTGGCTGCGGGGCGACAGCGATGGCTTGGTCGTGGTCCCCGCGGGCCGCGCGCGCGAGGTGATCGAGGTCGCCCGGGAAGTCGCGACCGCGGAGGAGCACATCCGTAAGGCGATTGCAGATGGGCGGTCACTTCGTCAGGCGCGCGATGACTGGGGATATCACACGCTGCAGACTCGGATCGGACAGGAGGTCGACGGATGAGTACCACTCAGATGGCCGGCTCTCAGGTGATCGCTATACAGGCGATCCATGAGCTAGACGGCCGGATCAGCTGGTTTCCTCGGGGCATCCGTGGTTATGCGCCAACCAACTGCTACCTGGTGAACGGCGACGGCGCATCGTTGCTCATCGATACGGGGCTGGCCGCCGACCGGGCGACGGTACTGGGTGAGCTCGAGAGGACCCTTCCGTCAGGCCATCCGCTCTCCGTGCTCCTCCTTCGGATGAGCGAGTTCGACTCCACCTCTAATCTCGTCGAGATCGAGGAGATGAAACCGTTGGAACGGATCTACTCGACTTTTGACGACGCGCCGATGTGGGGCGCCTACTCCACCGAGGATGAGGTTCTCAACGCCCATCACCGAGCGCGCCTCCACAGGATCGAAGTGAACATGATCCGGGGTGTTGAGAACGTGACCGTGGGGGGCCGGCGGCTCAAGCTGATTCGCCCGTTGCTCAGGTTGTTGCCCACGTACTGGGTGTACGACGAGACAACACGGGTCCTGTACACTTCGGATTCCTTCGGGCATGTCTTCGCCGATGAGGAGTCGGCCGCATTGGCCATCAGGGACGGGGACAAGGATCCTACGACCGTCGATGACGTCCGCCGACATCTTCTCGAGACACGGTACTGGTGGCTCGCCCATGCCGCGACGAGCCTTCTTCAGGAGGATGTCCAACGCATCTTCTCTGAGCACGATGTCGAAGCCATCGCGCCGGCTCGTGGCGCCGTTCTCTTGGGGTCCGAGGTGGTTGAGCGTCATGTCGGCCTGCTGACTGAGGTTCTCGGGCAGCTCGGCGACGCCACCGCCGAGTCCCTGGCCACAGAACGGCGGGCGGCGGTATGAAGAGATTCGGTCTGCCTCGGGAGGTCGCGCCGGGAGTCTATTGGCTCGGCGAATGCCACATTCAGAGATTCGGCGGGAGGCTCCTACACAGCTACAACTCCGCTTTCCTCGTGACCGGAGAGAGCGAATCAGTCATCGTCGATACCGGTCACCTGGTGCATCTTCCCGTGATGGAAGCTCAGCTCGATGCCCTGGCGGATGAGATCCCGCCGATTCGGTGGCTGTGGACGACTCACCAGGAAACACCTCATTCCGGAGGCGTCGGAAGGCTCATGAGGAAGTTTCCAGATCTGAGACTTGTGGGTGACGTTCGAGATCACCACCTCTTCTTTCCTGACTATGTCGACAGGATGGAAACGTGGGAGATCGGCGACGAAATCGATCTCGGCGGCTCGACCTTCCGGATCGTCGAGCCGACGATCAAAGACCTCAACGGCACTCAATGGGCTTTGGATACCTCACGCGGCGTCCTTTTCCCCGGTGACGGATTCTGCTATGGCCACTATCACGAGGACGACGCTTGCGGTCATCTCGTGGAGGAGGTCGAAGGCCTGGCCATCGCGGAGCATGCTCGGATTTTCAGCGAGTTCTCCCTGCACTGGATGACTCTCGTTCAAATGGAGCCGTTCGTGAAGGCGCTGAAGCGGCAGCTTGCGGACCTGGACGTGCGGATGATCTGCTCAACGCACGGCCTGCCCATCTCCGATCCGGAGAACACGGCTCCCGATGTCTACCACGGGATGCTCGCGAGCGGGCTCGACCGAGTGACCCTCCGCTGAGGAAAAGACGAAGAACAGCTATCACTCAGCACTTATTGACTACCTGATGCTTTTCATACAGTATAAGACATGACCTAGCTCACAGCGGTGGACGCGCAATGAACGGAAAATATATGCTGAAGAACAAGGCGCCGGCATGCGCGGTGGTGCTCGCTGGGGTGATGCTCGCCGGCTGTTCCTCGGGGACGGGCGGCGGCAACTCCGGAGATGGTGTTGAAGCGGGTACTTCGAAAGAGGATTACATCGAAGCGCTCCGCGACGTCGATCCGATCGAACTGGTGTTACAGCTGCCGACGCCCCCGGGATCGGCCTACTCGCTGCCCGCGGAGAACTACGCGGCGGCGGTCGAGGAGTGGTCAGATGGCCAGATCTCGTTCAATATCGCCTATAGCGGATCGATCGCCGGACTCACCGAGATGGAGAATGCGCTTGCCGAGGGCCTGGTCGATATGGGCCAGCATCGCCCTGACTACCATCAATCGGACTTTCCGGTGACGTCTTACCTCGGACAGTTCCTGACACTACATGATACGCATCCGGTAGCCGGCAGCCTTCAGCTGATGGGCGCCGCGAACGAGATGTGGTACGACACTGATGCCGTGATCGAGGAGTTGGAGCGGAACGGGATCAAATCCCTGATCCCGTTCACCTCATCGGGCGGCTCCGAGCTCCTCTGCCGCGACGAGGCCGTCACGTCGCTCGATACGGTCGAAGGCAAGTCGATTCGGGTGCAGAGCGCGGCGGGCGCGGCCCTGGTCGAGCATCTCGGGGCGTCATCGGTCGATGTGCCACAGCCCGATGTCTACGAGGCGACCCAGCGCGGCGTGATTGACTGTATGGACGCCAGCTTCGGCCTCGCTGCCACGACGGGGGTGGCGGAGCTGACCGATGCATGGACGCTCAACGCCGACACTCCCGGGATTCCGCCCACGACATCCTTCGACATGAGTCTGGACACCTGGGACTCGCTTCCCTTGGCGGCCCAGCAGCTGTTATGGGATCGCCTCGACGTTTTCGTCGAGTCGTATGTCATCGACGGCGGCTGGGGTTCCAACGCTGAGGCGGTTGAGACCTCGAACGCTGCTGGCCTGTCCTGGAACGAGTGGGACGCCGAGGCGTCTGCCAGCCTGAGCGATTTTTGGGGCGGCTTCCGGCAAGACCTCGCGGATGATCCCGTCGGCGGTGTCGATGGAGGCGCGCTTCTCGACGAGCTCACACAGTCCCACGAGAAATGGCTGGAGATCGTCGACGAGGCAGTCGACTATCCCGAAGAAGTGGCATGGCCTGACTTCGATGAGTGGTACTCAACGACCGATATCGACATCAGCGGATGGACAGAACGGTTCGTGGAAGAGGTCCTTCTTCCCCACCGTCCGTCCTGACCGCGTGAAGGAGTGAGTAGAGGGTGGAAGGTGCTGAAGACCGTCCGACACGCGGACGACAGAGTTGGTCGCTGGGAACGATCGTTGGCGCGCCCGCGGCGTTGGCGATTCTCGGGCTCGCTTTCCTGGTCGTCGCCAATGCGTTGTTCAGGGCTAATCGTCGTCCCATCGAGGGGACGTTGGAGTACTCGGCATTCTGGTTCATGCCGATCATTGCCTTGCTTGGTTTCGCCCTGGCGCAGTCGCGCGGCGACCACATTGAGGCCCAGCTGATATTTGGTCGGCTGTCGGAGAAGATGCAGCGGCTGCACGTGCTGCTCGGCGGTCTTCTCATCCTCATACCGCTCGCGCTGTTCGCCTGGTACGGACTGCAGGAGGCGCTCGACGCCTACGAGGTCGGGCGAACCACGGGTGCTTCCAGAATCACCATTTGGCCGGCGGTGTTCTTGGCCCCGATCGGGTTCGCGCTGTACCTCGCGCAGGTGATGATCGACCTTCGTCGTGTGATCAGTAATCGTCCCGTTGCCTCTGCCGTGACGGATATGGAGAAAGAGCAGTCGCTATGACCGTGCAACAAGAGGACATCGACACCGCGCCGACGCCGGAGGAGCCGACGACCCCGGTGGGAGGAGACGGGGCCGTTTCTTCCTTCTCGGCGTCATGGAACCGCATCTGGGGATGGGGCCTTCCGTTGACAGCGGTCGTCTGCGCCGCGCTGATGATGCTGCTGGATCTCTCCCCGCAAATCATTGGAGGCATCGGCTGTCTGCTGATGATGTCGCTGATGATGATGAAGATGCCCGTCGGGTTGGCGATGGCGATCCCGGGCGCGATCGGTGTGTACTCGATCGTCGGGGACAGGGCGCTGGAGGGCATGTTCCGCCGCATGCCCTACGAAACGGTCGCCTCGTGGTCGCTGACGGTCGTTCCCATGTTTGTTCTCATGGGGGCGCTGTTGTTCTCATCCGGTATCACCGAGCGGATCTACGCGGTCGCTCGCCAATGGCTGGGGTGGATGCCGGGCGGGCTCGCGGTGGGTACCAACTTCGCCGGAGCGGGGTTCGCGTCCTTGTCGGGTTCCACCCTGGGGAGCGTTTTCCCGCTGGCGCGAGCCGGTGTCCCGGAGATGCTGAAGGCCGGATACGACCGTCGACTCGCGGTTGGTTCGGTCATGGCCGCCGGCACGCTCGCCCACCTGATCCCGCCCAGCCTTTTCCTCATCATCTACGCGGGAGTGGCTGAGGTGGCGGTGGGGCCGCAGTTGATGGCGGGACTCGTGCCCGGCGTGCTGTTGGCCTTCATGTACGGAGCATTCATCATCCTGTTGGCGATGCTCAGGCCACGGCTCGCCGGTGGACCGAACCAGGTCCGGGTTCGGGCGACCTGGGGCGAGAGGATCCGCGGAGTCTACGGCATCCTCGCCGCGCCGGCTTTGGTCATCCTGGTGATCGCCGGCATGCAGTCGGGCATCTTCACGGCCACGGAGGCCGGAGCGGCAGGAGCCTTGGGCGCTTTGGTGATTCTCCTGTGGATGAGGCGTCGCGATCGCCCGTTGAGGTCGGTGCGCGAGGGTCTCTACTCGACCGCGGGCGTCACCGGCGCGGTCTTCCTTCTTCTGGTCGGTTCCCATATGTTCAGCCGCCTTCTCTCGGTGAGCGGGCTGGCCGACGGATTCGTCGAGATCATCATCGCCTGGGACCTGAGCCGAGTGCAGTTCCTTATCGTCATGGTCATCGTCTACGTCATTCTCGGGATGTTCATGGACGCGATGCCGATGATGCTGCTGACGGTCCCGATCCTGCTCCCGTTGTTCAGCGCCATGGATATCTCGCCGCTCTGGTTCGGCGTCTTCATCGTCATCTTTATGGAACTGGCCGTGCTGACGCCGCCGATCGGCGTGCTCGGGTTCGTCGTTCACGGCATTGTTCAAGACCCAGATGTCAACAACGGCCAGCGCATCTCCCTGGGTGACGTCTTCACTGCGGTCTTTGTGCTGATGCCGATCCCGCTTCTGCTGGTGGGGCTGATGATCGCCTTCCCGGACTTCGTCACCTGGGTGCCAGACCAGATGGCGGGTCGATGACTACGGAGTTCTGGCTTCAATGTCCCCCGGTCGCTGAAGCGGAGACGATCGCGATGGTGGCGGAGGAGTCCGGCTGGGATGGCGTGCAGTTCGCCGACGGGCGCAGCGGTGACGTCTTCGTGGCGCTCGCTCGCGCCGCGGGTGCCACGAAGACCGTCAAGCTCGCGACCGGAGTCGTGAACCCCGTGGTACGGCATCCGGCGGTGCTGGCGTCGGCGATCGCGAGCGTGGGGCGCTTAGCGGAACCTGGGCGGATGTCCCTCGGGATCGGCCGTGGTGATTCGAGTCTCCATGCCGTGCATCTCCGACCGCCGGGGGTGGCAGCCTTCACCGAGATGCTGATTGAGCTCAGTGTTTATCTACGTGGCGGGTCGGTCGGGGGTGCAAAGGGGAGCCACGTGCCGTGGTTGGCGGCCCAAGGAGGATGCGATGTTGAGGTCGATGTCGCCGCGACCGGTCCCCGAGTCATCGAGATCGGCGCCGAGCTGGGCGATCGGGTTACCCTCGCGGTCGGCGCCCAGCCTTCGGCGATCAGCTGGGGACTGGAGCGCGCTCGCCGAGGCTCTCAGGAGGTGCCCGTGGGCGCCGTCGTCGCGATGGGGGTGGACGACACGACGCGGGACGGAGTGGTGAAGGCGCGCGGACCGTTGTCCGTGACTGTTAACTTCGCGGCCGGAGCCCTGGACCGGGCCGGAGTCATGGCTGGGGAGGACGTCGCCGCGGCGGAGCGAGTCAGCCAGGTGTACGACTACGATCAGCATGCTCGCTCGGGTTCCCCGCAGGCGGAGGTTCTGGGCGAGGCGACGGTCCGACGCCTCGCCGTCGTGGGTTCGCCGGAGGCATGTGTGGAGAGGCTGAATGAGCTGGCCGAGCTGGGCCTCAGCCGGATCGTGGTGATGCTGGGCACCGGTGCTCCGTCGAGCGACGATTTCGTCGCTGAGATTCGACGGGTGGGGGATGCTGTCCTCGGGCATCCAGGTATCAAGCGCTGACACGTCATTGGTTAACGCTGGGGTGGACGAGGCGGATTGTCTTGTCTGCCCCGGGCCCATCGGGGCATTGCCAGGCTGACCGAGTCGCCCTTGGGGATGATCTGGCTGAGAGTTGCAGGACCCGGCGGCCCGAGATGTGCAGATCGGCCATAGGGCTATGCGCCAAGGATCCTTCAGGGTCCCCGAGCGCCTCAATGAGCGACCGACCGTCACGTCCCGGACCGGAGTGCTGAATCCGTGAGCTGACGGAAGGAGCACTCTCATGGAGGCTACGCCCACCAACTCCAACTACGCCGGGATCGACTGGTCCTGGCAGCACCACGAGCTTTGCATCGTCGATGACAATGGACAGCGCATCGAGGAAGTCACGGTGCCACACTCACGGCCCGGACTGGCCAAGATCACCACCCGCTGCGGCGCCACGACGTGGAACGGGTCGGGATCGAACGCGGCGACGGACCGATCGTTGAACAGCTGATCCGTGACGGGTTCGAGGTCGTGGTCATCAGTGCACGGTCGGTGAAGTCGCTACGAGCCCGCTACGGGTCGGCGGGCAACAAGGATGTCCGGTTCACGGCCTCGTCCTGGCTGATGCGCCGCGCACCGACGTCGGTCGTTGGGCTGTGGTGCAGCCCGACACCGACGAGACGATCGCGCTGCGGATGCTGGTCCGTGCCGGTCACAACTTTGAAGCGCCCCAGATTCTCTACCGCTCCTATAGTGGGTGGCCTCGCGCTGCTGTGCAGACGTCGGTTGTTCCACCAGTCGACCCAGCCAGCGGTGGCGTACTCGACGTCGCCGAGCATCCGAAGGACCGGGGTGGAAGATCGTGGTGCGGATGCACTCGGTCTTGAACAGCCCGATCACGGACCCCATCAGGGCACTATCGTAGGCGTCGGCCACGGTCCCGATCGAGGGCCAGATGCCTCGACAGGGAGGTGATCGGTGAAGGTGATCGACGTGTATTGACTGCCCGTGTCCGTGTGACCGATCAACTCGCCGCGGACGACGGGAGAACCCTCGCGGCCGCGTTGCCACAGCGCCATCCGCAGCGGTACGTCGACGAGCTCGACGGCCTTGGTCGACGCGACGTTCCACGCGACGATTTCTGGGCGAAGACGTCGAGGATGAACGCGACATAGACGAACCCGACCCACGTACGGACATAGGTGAAGTCCATGACCCAGGTCCGGTTCGGCGCGACGGCGGTGAAGTCACGATCGAGCAGGTCACCGGCGCGTTTGCCGTTCTTGCCAGGGATCGTGGTCCGGACGCCTTTGGAACGTCGCACACTCTGCAAGCTCAGCAGCTTCATCGCTCGGTCGACGCTGCCTGGCGAGGTCTCGGGCCGGGTGCGCCTGATCAGCGCGGTCATCTTGCGCCGCCCATAGAGGCCCTCAGGCGTCATCCGTCGAACCCCTTGATGATCGCTCACCCAGGCCACATCCCGCACGAGATCGACCACGACGGCGTCGTTGACAGCCCGAGCTGAGACCGGCTGGTTCGCCCTGATCCAGTCTCGATAGGCTCGCGCGGCGAGCTGGCAGCCCTGCTCACGCAGCACCCGACAAATCGACTCGACCGCATGGACCTCGGCTCTCATCTGATCGATGAACGCGACGATCATCGGTTGCGGGGGTCGAGTCCCCCCGGCGAAGAAAATTGAGGCCCGTCGCAGGATCTTGTTGCCCTCTCCCAGCCGGCGGACCTTCGCCTTCAGATCCTTGATCTCGGTGAGCTCCTCACTCGTGGCGCCCTGACGCTGGCCGCCATCGATCTGGGCCTGGATCACCCAGCAACGCACCGATTCCTTCCCGACACCCTCACGGCGAGCAACCACCTCGGCAGCAGCAGATGCTCCGGCACCTGACGCACGTACCGCTCCCGCACCCTCGGATTGATCTTCGTCGGCATGAACTGCATCTTTCCAACTCACAGAGGATGCGACGGGAACCTGGGGCGCTTCACCTACGACCAGGCACGCACCCGCGGCTGCCGCCTACCCCACGCAGCAAGGATCCTGGCCCAGAACTGGACCAGGATCCTCTGGCGCTGCTGGCACGACCAAATGCCCTACACCCCGACCTACACGGTCGACTTAACACCCTCCAACAAGAGACCGCTTGGCATAGGGCTCTCAGCGCATGCCCCTCATGAGCACTGGATAACGGATTCTGCGCACACCATCCGTCGTCTCGCGCAGATTCCGATTGACGACCTGCTGAGTGTCGTGAAGGTCGGTGGGGTTCACCACGATGGAGGCGGGAACGTCGTGGTCGAGCAGACGTTCCAGGAGGTCCTCGGCGGGCCACTGGGAGACGATGGCCGCGATCCTCGCGTTGATGACCCGCGCCACGGCGATCCGGTCGTTGAGGTTTCGGGTGCCGAGATCGCTGACGTCCAGCTCGAGTGAGTTGACCAGATTGTCCCAGAAGTGATCCTCGAGCGCGGCGATGGCGATCCATCTGCCGTCGGCGGTGGCAAAGCTGGTGTAAGCGGGCTTGTTGAAGACGGCGTCGCGTTGCTCGGCCAGACCGCTGAGACCCAGATCATCGAAGTGCGCCGCGGTAGGGCTCACCCAATGCATCATGCAGTCCGTGATCGATACGTCGAGATGCTGGCCTAGGCCGGTAGCGTGCCGTTGGACGAGGGCCGCGAGTGTGGAACTCAGCGCGTACATCGCGCTGGCGAAGTCTGCCACGGGAATGCCGATACCGGGCTGGACGGATTGATCGAGCCCGCCAGACAGCGCGAGGACGCCGGAGGTCGCGAGGTAATTGAGATCGTGTCCGGGAGCTGTGACGAGTGGGCCGGAGGCACCGTATCCCGAGATGGAGACGTAGACGAGCATCGGGTTGATCGCCGACAGATCGGCGTATCCGAGGCCGAGTCTCTCCATGACTCCTGGGCGCGCACCTTCCACGAAAACGTCGGCCGCGGTGGCCAGCGACAGGATCTCGTCGCGGCCATTCGACTCTCGCGCATCGACCATGCGGGTGGATTTACCGGCGTTGAGCACCGCATGGGTCGCCGGCCGCATTCGCCGTGCGGGGTCGCCGTGGGGCGGGCGTTCGATCTTCTGCACGTCGGCGCCGAGATCGCGCAGACATTGCGTCAGGAATGGGCCTGGGGCGAGCTCGCTCATGTCGATGACTCGAGTGCCGGACAGCGGAGGGGACATCAGAGGCGGCTTGCGACCGAGAGCTTGAGGAGCTCGGACGTGCCGGCGAGAATCCGCATACTCCGATTGCTCGTGTAAAGGTGCGAGATGGTTTGCTCCTCGGCGAGGCCCTGGGCGCCCCAGAGCTGGAGGCAGCCATCGAGGATGCGGGCGCTGGTGTCTTGGGCGAAGGTCTTGCACGCCGCGGCGTCGAAGGGAGTCGACGTGTCGGTGCGCACACGATCGACCATCTGCTTGACCAGGGCGTTCACGGCTTCGAGCTGAGCGTACATCTCGGCAAGCTGCATGCGAGTGTTTTGGAGCTCGAAGAGGGGTTGTCCGCCGGCGACAATGCGGTCTTTCGTGTAGTCGATGGTGAGTTGGAGGGCGAGCTCCGCCTGCCCCAGGGCGCGGCCGGCGCAGTGCACGCGGTCATTGGCCATGGTCATCGAGAAGAGCTTGAGCGCCTCGCCTTCGTTGCCGATGAGGTGCCAGGCGGGGACGCGTACGTCGGTGAAGGACCACTCGCCGAGGCCCCTCCCCGGCAGTCCCATCATGTCGACGCGGCTCTGGGTGAAGCCGGGTGTTCCGGCCGGGACATAGAAGGCGCTCAGCGCCGGCTCCTCGTCAGCCGGGTTCGTCTTGGCGATGACATAGCAGATGTCGGCATAGTTGCCGGCCGATATGAAGATCTTGTTGCCCTTGATCACCCATTCGTCGCCATCCCTGCGCGCTGTGGTCCGGATGCCTCGTGAATTGGTGCCGGCATCCGGTTCCGTAAGGCCCATGGCTTGGATCGCTCCTTCGAGAATGAGCGGCGCGATCGCTTCTTTGATGCGGTCCGAGGCAACGTTGAAGATCAGCTGTGTCGCGTTATCGGTCGTCAGTACCGGTCCAAGGAGACCGAATCCCGCCGTGCGGCTGAGTTCGTGACTGAGGATGAAGTTCATCAACGGCCCCTGGCCGAGCCCCCCGTACGCCGTGGGAACGCCGGTGGCGATGACGCCGACATCGGCGGCTCTGCGGTGAAGCTCTTTGATGGACAGCTCGCCAGAGACGTACTTGTCAAGATTTTCGTTCACCTCACGGGCCAAGAAATCGCGGACGAGCCGGCGGTAGTCTTCCTCATCCCCCGCAAAGAAGGTGCGATCGTGGAGAGGTCTGCGAGCTTCTCGTGTATCAGTACGCATGATCAAGAGCATATAGTCTGTAAGATACTCCTGCATCGTCGACGCGGCACCTCTCGATGGCGGCAACAGCAGGCGGGCCGCCGAGACGACGGAGCAGCCCCAATCGCGGTGTGTCTGTGGCGCTACTTGCCCTGCGCGACTGACCGACCATGACCCGAGCAGAGAAAGAGGAGTCACCGTGTTCCACAAGATTCTCGTGGCCAATCGTGGTGAGATCGCTATCCGCGCCTACCGCGCCACCCATGAGCTAGGGGCTCGCACAGTGGCGGTGTTTCCCTATGAGGATCGGGGCTCCGAGCATCGGGTGCGCGCTGATGAGGCGTATGAGATCGGTGAGCGCGGTCATCCGGTCCGGGCTTACCTGGATCCGGCGGCGATCGTGGAGGTGGCGGTTCGCTGCCGTGCTGATGCCGTGTATCCCGGTTACGGTTTTCTGTCGGAGAATCCTGAGCTGGCCGAGGCCTGCGCGGCCGCCGGTATCGCCTTTGTTGGCCCGTCGGCATTGGTGCTGGAGCTGACGGGCAACAAGGCGCGGGCGATTGCGGCGGCGGCGGAGGCGGGTGTGCCGACGCTGGCCTCGGTGCCGCCCTCGGACGACGTGGATGTCCTGGTCGAGGCCGCCTCAGCGCTGCGGTTTCCAGTGTTCGTCAAGGCGGTGGCCGGCGGGGGTGGCCGTGGCATGCGCCGGGTGGAGGATCCAGCGCGGCTGCGCGAGGCGATCGAGTCAGCGATGCGAGAGGCATTCGGTGCCTTCGGCGACGCGACCTGTTTCGTGGAGGAGGCGGTCGTGGGCGCCCGGCACATCGAGGTGCAGATCTTGGCTGACACCTATGGCAATGTGGTGCACCTGTTTGAACGGGACTGTTCGGTGCAACGCCGTCATCAGAAGGTCGTCGAGATCGCGCCCGCGCCGTTCCTGGACTCGGCGATCCGCGAGGCCATGTGTGCCGATGCCGTGCGTTTCGCCCGGCATATCGGTTATAGCTGTGCGGGCACGGTGGAGTTTCTGCTCGGCGCCGACGGCCGGTATGTGTTCATCGAGATGAATCCGCGGATCCAGGTCGAGCACACGGTGACCGAGGAGGTCACCAATATTGACCTGGTGCAGGCGCAGATGCGGATCGCCGATGGTGCCTCACTGGCTGACCTGGGTCTGGATGATCAGGAGCGGATCAAGGCACGCGGTTTCGCCCTGCAATGCCGGATCACCACCGAAGATCCGACGAACGAGTTCCGTCCCGATACCGGCCAGATTTCCTCCTACCGATCACCAGGCGGTCCGGGGGTGCGACTCGACGGCGGCACCATCTACACCGGGGCCGAGGTGAGCG
Source organism: Aeromicrobium sp. YIM 150415 (assembly GCF_016918125.1). NCBI lineage: Bacteria > Bacillati > Actinomycetota > Actinomycetes > Propionibacteriales > Nocardioidaceae > Aeromicrobium > Aeromicrobium sp. YIM 150415. The sequence goes on from NZ_JAERWM010000011.1 coordinate 325,958, forward strand.
CCCATTTCGATTCGATGCTGAGCAAGATGACCTGCCGGGGTCGCAGTTTCACTGGGGTGGTCACCCGGGCACGTCGGGCGCTCGGAGAGTTCGTGGTGGGCGGGGTGTCCACCAATATCGGCTTCCTGCGCGGCCTGCTGGCCCACCCGGACTTCAGCTCTGGTCCGACCACGACCGGATTCATCGACACCCACCCGGAACTGCTCCACATGGCAGTGCCTGGTGATACCGCCGATAAACTGCTGGCCTATGTCGCCGATGTCACGGTGAACCGTCCCCATGGCACGACCCCTCTGGCCATAGACCCGGCGAAGAAGCTCCCGCCGCTCACCTTGCACGCAACCCCGGCGCGCGGCACACGTCAACAGCTCCTTGAGCTGGGGCCCGAACGGTTCGCGGCGGCTTGGCGGGCCGAGAACCGCATCGGCGTGACGGACACGACCTTCCGCGACGCGCATCAGTCACTGCTGGCCACCCGGGTGCGGACCCGTGATCTGGTCGCGGTGGCACCTCACGTGGCGCAGCTGACACCTGAGCTGTTCAGCGTCGAGGTCTGGGGCGGGGCCACCTACGATGTCGCACTCCGTTTCCTCCGCGAGAGCCCGTGGGATCGCTTGGAGAAACTGCGCGAGGCATTGCCGAACATCTGTCTGCAGATGCTGCTGCGGGGACGCAACACCGTCGGCTACACCCCCTATCCGACCCGGGTGACCGATGCCTTCATCGACGAGGCTGCACAGACCGGGATCGATGTGTTCCGCATCTTCGACGCGCTCAACGATGTTGAGCAGATGCGGCCAGCGATCGACGCGGTGCTGGCCCAGGATGCCTCGATCGCCGAGGTCGCGCTGTGCTACACCGGCGACCTGTCCGACCCCGGCGAGCGCCTGTACACGCTCGACTACTACCTGCGGCTGGCGGAACGGATCGTGGACGCCGGCGCGCATGTGCTGGCGATCAAGGACATGGCTGGTCTGCTGCGGGCCCCCGCGGCCCGCACCCTGGTCAGCGCGCTGCGGGAGCGCTTCGACGTTCCGGTTCACCTGCACACTCACGACACCCCCGGCGGACAGCTAGCCACCCTCGCCGCGGCCATCGACGCCGGCGTCGACATGGTGGACGCCGCCTCGGCCGCCCTCGCCGGCACGACCAGCCAGCCGTCGCTGTCGGCGCTGGTGGCCGCGACCGACCACAGCCCCCGGTCCACCGGCCTGGACATCCGCGCGGTCGACGCCCTCGAGCCCTATTGGGAGGCGGTGCGCCGGCTGTATGCCCCGTTCGAGTCGGGCCTGCTGGCGCCGACCGGCCGGGTGTATCGGCACGAGATCCCAGGCGGACAGCTGTCGAACCTGCGCCAGCAGGCGATCGCGCTCGGCCTCGGCGAGAAGTTCGAGCAGATCGAGGACATGTACGCCGCTGCGAATGACATCCTCGGCGATATCGTCAAGGTCACCCCGTCCTCGAAGGTCGTGGGCGATCTGGCCCTGCACCTCGTCGCCGTTGACGCCGACCCGGCAGACTTCGCCGAGAATCCCCAGGACTTCGACATTCCCGGATCCGTCATCGGCTTCCTCTCCGGCGAACTGGGCGAGCCGCCCGGCGGATGGCCTGAACCTTTCCGCACCAAGGCGCTGTCGTCCCGGCCGTCCTCCGTGGGCGAGGTCCCACTGAGCGCGGCCGACGAGACCGCGCTCACGAGGCCGGGCAGTGAACGCCGTGACGTGCTGGACCGGCTGCTCTTCGAAGGACCCGCCGCGGAATATCGCCAATCGACCGAGGACTACGGCGACCTATCGGTACTGCCCACGGAGACGTTCTTGTACGGCCTGCGCCCGGATGCGGAGATCGAGGTCGACAGCGGCCCCGGATCGATGCTGCTGTTGAGCGTCGAGGCGATCGGCGAAGCCGACGAACGCGGCATGCGACGCGTGTTGGGAACGGCCAACGGTCAGCTACGACCAGTCCAGGTACGCGACCAGTCACTAGAGTCCAACGCCCCGACCGCTCAGAAGGCCGATCCCTCCGATTCTAGTCACATTGCGGTGCCGTTCGCCGGTGTCGTCACCCCCGTAGTCACCGTCGGCGACAGGCTCGAAGCCGGCGAGACCGTGGCCACCATCGAAGCCATGAAGATGGAAGCGGCGATCACTGCGCCCTCCGGTGGCATCGTGGAGCGCGTCGTCATCGACGCTACCCGTTCCGCCGAAGGAGGCGATCTCCTCCTCGTCCTCGGCTGAGTGTCCTATGTCAAGCAGTCCTCGGCTGGAGGATGTTGAGGCGGCCGTCTAGGTGCTTGTCACGAAAGTGATTGGTGAGGTTCGCGGCGTGGCGTCTGTGCAGAGGTGAGGCCTCCGCGGTGACGCAGGTGGTGTCTATTCATCTACGCCACCGCAGGAGGCCTCGTGCCCACGATAGATACCGCGTCTCGTCATGACCTGACCGATGAGCAGTGGAGGCTCCTCGAGCCGCTGCTACCGACGCCGATCTTGCCGGAACCGCACCCCGTCGTTGGCCGCTGCGCGGACTGATCGACGGGGGTGCGGTTCCGAGTCAGGGTCGGTTGCCCTGGCGCGACGTTCCGCCCTGCTATGGACCGATCAGACGCTCATCGCAACCGCTGATGTCGCAGGGAAGGTAGTCTGGCAGGTCTCGGTCGACTCCACCTCCGCCCACGCGCACGTGCACGTCGCTGGCGGACGTCGCGGCAGCAGCCAACGAGTTCCCGACGAGCCCGCCGACCACGCGCTGGGGCGCTCGCGAGAAGGCTGGTCGACCAAGGTCCACCTCGCCGGCGAGCAGCAGTGGCACGTGCTGGGCTTCGTGCTTACCGCCGGCCAAGCCGGAGACTCACCCCAGATGATCCCCGTCTTGAAGACGATCCGAGTATCCCGACCGGATCGGGACGGCCGCGAACACGGCCTGAATGAGTCCCCGGCGACAAGGTGCACTCCTCCCGTGCCAACCGTGAACCGTCCCGGGATGTCCAGAGATTTTGGCTGGAAGAGGATGAAGCCATGGCACGTTCCAGCAAGGAGCTGCGAGAGCGCGCTGTCCGGGCGGTGGCCGAGGCGATGGCGCAGGTGAGTACCCGAGTGAATTCGAGGCGATCCGGAGGATCGCCTCGAAGCTCAGCATCGGGTCGCCCGAGACGCTGCGTAAGTGGGTCCGGGCAGACCGAGGTCGACGGTGGCGCCAGGCCGGGCAAGACGACCCAGGAGCTGGCCGAGATCCGGGAGCTGAAGAAGGGAGATCGCCGAGTTGCGTCGGGCGAAAGAGATGGCGGATTCAAGTGGTCGGTGCACGAGTCTTGTGAGATGAGGTTGTTGCTGATCACAGGAGGACCCGTATGCGGGGCAGGCATGGTCATCTCAGTCCCACATTCGCCCTGGCAGCGCGGCAGCAACGAGAACGCCAACGGGCTGCTGCGCCAGTACCTGCCCACGGGCACCGCCGTCAGCCGAGAGCAACTCAATGCGATTCAAGAGAGCCTCAACGGTCGTTCACGCAAGACACTGGGCTATCCGACACCATCTGAGAAGTTCGCAGACTCCTTGCGCCCACCACTTGAATCCACCCAGGCTAAGGGTGGATTCCACGTATCGCCGCCACCTTTACATCGCGGAGACCAGTCTTTCGAACGTCGAGCGCTGTCCTCTCGGTCGTTCAGGCGCTGACAATGGTCGAGGCGCAAGGAGGGCCGAAGGCGGCGTGGGGATTCGCTTGCTGTCGCTATGGCCGTAACCGACTGGACGCGATGTGGACAGGTCGGTTAGCGACTGTTAACCTGCTCCTGGTTAGCACATGTTAACCAGAATGCGGGGCCTGACGCGGTCCGTCAGGTGAGGAAGTGGAATGTTTGAGCTGAGCCGTGAGCATGAGGCGTTCCGCGCTTCGGTTCGTGATTTTGCTGAGGCCGAGATTGGTCCGCATGCCGATCAGTGGGATAGGGATCATTACTTCCCGGTGGAGGTCGTGCGGAGTATGGGCCGGCTGGGTCTGATGGGGTTGACCGCGCCTGAGGAGTATGGCGGTGTCGGTGAGGATGGGGACTTTCTGTCGTTGTGTATCGCCATTGAGGAGCTCGGGCGGGTCGACCAGTCCATGGGCATTACTCTCGAGGCGGCTGTCAGCCTGGGTATCAACCCGATCCTGACCTATGGTCGGCCGGAGCAGAAGGAGCGCTGGCTGCCAGATCTGGTGAGCGGACAGGCGCTGGCGGGGTTCGGCCTGACCGAGCCTGGTGCCGGCTCCGATGCGGGGGCGACTCGGACGAAGGCCGAGCTCGACGGTGATGAGTGGGTGATCAACGGCGCGAAGCAGTTCATCACGAACTCCGGCTCGCCGATCACCTCAGTGGTGACAGTGACGGCCAGGACCGGGAGCCGAGACGACGGCAGGCCGGAGATCTCGGCCATCGTGGTTCCCTCGGGTACGGCTGGCTTCGTGGCCGAACCCGCCTACGACAAACTCGGCTGGCGCATCTCGGACACTCATCCGCTGACCTTCGTCGATTGCCGGGTGCCCCAGGGTTATCTTCTCGGTGATCGTGGCCGGGGTTATGCGCAGTTCCTCGGCACACTCGACGATGGCAGGGTCGCGATCGCCGCATTGGCCGTCGGCTGTCTGCAAGCCTGTCGCGACATGGCCGTCGACTACGCCGGAGAGCGGCAGACCTTCGGAGGACCAATCGGCCGCAAACAGGGTGTGGCCTTCCAGATCGCCGACCTCGAGGTCATGTTGCAGGCCTCGCGTGCGCTGACCTATCGGGCCGCCGCGATGAAGGACGCGATGAGCCGTGGAGCGTCTGGCGCTCCGTCGATGAAGGAGTTCAAGCAGGCCGCGGCCGTGGCGAAACTGTACGCGACGGAGTCCGCCGTGACGGGGACGCGGATCGCGACCCAGGTCTTCGGCGGTTACGGGTTCATGGAGGAGTATCCGGTCGCGCGGTTCTATCGCGACGCCAAGATCCTGGAGATCGGCGAGGGCACGAGCGAGGTGCAACGCATGCTCATCGCCCGTGGTCTCGGCCTACCGGTGGAGTGATGACGATGAGTGATGACGATCGGACCCGCCCGGTCAGGCGGGTCATCCAGCGCGGATTGTGGGTCGAGGAGTTCGAGGTCGGGGCGATCTACGAGCACCGGCCCGGACGGACGGTCACCGAGGCCGACAATGTGCTGTTCACGACCTTGACGATGAACACCCAGCCGCTTCACCTCGATCAGGCGGAGAGCGAGCAGTTGGCACCGTTCCACGATCGGCTGGTCAACTCGATGTTTACCTTGTCGACTCTGGTCGGTCTGTCGGTGGCTCAGTTGACGCAGGGGACGATCGTGGCGAATCTCGGGTTCTCCGAGGTGAGTTTCCCGGCCCCGATGCGCCATGGCGACACGTTGTACGCCGAGACGCTGATCGTCGATAAGCGCGCGTCCAGGAGTCGCCCCGGCGAGGGCGTCGTCACCATGCGGCACATCGCCCGCAACCAAGACGGCGCGGAGGTCGCCGTCGCGGTGCGGCAGACGCTGGTGAGGATGATTCCCGATGAGTGACTGGCAGCCCGGACCCGCCTGGCTGTTCTGCCCGGCCGATCGCCCCGACCGCTACGGCAAGGCTCTGTCCCGGGCCGATGTCGTGATCCTCGATCTCGAGGACGCGGTGGCACCCGACAACAAGCAGGCCGCCAGAGACTCGCTCCGGCGGCTCGCCGACGACGGCGCGTTGGACCGGGAGCGGACGATCATCAGGATCAATGCGGCCGAGACACCCGACCATGCGCCCGATGCCGATCTGGTGCGCGAGCTCGGGATCGCCAGAGTCATGCTGGCGAAGTCCGAGCGAGTCGCGGATATCGCGGCGCTGCCCCATGAGGTCATCGTGTTGCTCGAGACGCCCGCTGGCATCGAACGAGCTGGCGAGATCGCCTCGGCGGACCATGTGGTGGCCGTGATGTGGGGAGCCGACGATCTGGTCGCCGGGCTGGGCGGCACGTCGAGCCGTTTCCCGGACGGCCACTATCGCGATATCGCCCGGCACGCGCGCAGCCGAGCGCTTCTCGCCGCGAAGACCTCCGGTCGCCTCGCGGTCGACGCCGTGCACATGGACATCCCCGATGTCGAAGGCCTGGCGGCCGAATGCGAGGACGCCGTCGCCATCGGATTCGATGCGACGGTCGCGATCCACCCCTCACAGCTCGACGTGATCCGGTCGAGCTACACGCCCCAGGCCGAGCGAATCGAGTGGGCCAGACGGCTTCTCGCCCAGGTCGGCGACGACCGCAAGGTGACCACCTTCGAGGGACGCATGGTCGACCGACCGATCTACCAGCAGGCCGAGCGAGTGCTCCATCTCGCCGCCGTGACCATGGTAGACACCTGATGCAGAACCTGGCTGGTCTCGTCGATGGCCAGCGACTGCGCGAGCACGAATGGGACCTTCGGGACGGCATCGCTCGTCTGATCGCGTCATTCCCGACGGCACGTGCGGTCGCCTTCGTGCAGCTGCGCCGAGACGGCGCCCAGACGATCCTTCACGGACAACGGCACCTGTTCCTTCGACCGGATCCAGCAACCGGCGAGCACGACGCGCTCAGCGACGGAACAGTGCTCGCCCCATGCCGGGAAGCGTGTTGCAGAAGGGTCAGTACGTCGCGGCCGGCGATGTCCTCGGAGTCATCGAGGCAATGAAGATGGAACTCACTTACGCGCGCCCCACGCGGGCACAGCGACATCCGTCGGCGCGGCGATCGGCGACCAGGTCGGGCTCGGCGCATCGCTCTTCGGCGTCATCACAGAGGAGGACTGAGATGGACAAAGTGTGGGCAACCCCCGCTGAGGCGGTCGCCGATATCGGTGATGGAAGCACCATCGCGGTCGGTGGATTCGGTCTCTGCGGTATCCCGTCGGTGCTGCTCGACGCGCTGCTTGACGCGGGGGTCACCGACCTCGAAGCAGTCAGCAACAACGCCGGCGTCGATGGCTGGGGCGTGGGCCGCCTGCTGTCGGCCGGACGGCTGCGCCGCATGGTGGCTTCCTACGTGGGAGAGAACAGAGAGTTCGCCCGGCAGTACCTCGCCGGCGAGCTCGAGGTGGAGCTGACCCCGCAGGGCACGCTGGCCGAACGACTGCGCGCGGGTGGTTGCGGTATCGCAGGCTTCTACACGCGCACCGGCGTGGGCACCCAAGTCGCCGAGGGCGGCCTGCCCTGGCGCTACAACGACGATGGGAGCGTGGCCAAGCGTTCGCCGCAGAAGCCCGTCATGGCATTCGAGACCCCTGAAGGTGAGCAGGAGTTCGTGCTCGAAGAGGCGATCGTCGCCGACTTCGGACTCGTCCGTGCGTGGAAGGGCGACCGACACGGCAACCTCATCTACCGGCAGTCAGCCCGCAACTTCAATCCCCTCGCCGCGATGGCCGGCCGCGTGACGATCGCCGAAGTCGAGGAACTCGTGGAACCGGGCGAGCTCGACCCGGACCACGTCCACACGCCCGGAGCCTTCGTTCAGCGCATCGTCGCACTCAACGCCGAGCAGGCGGCCACCAAACGCATCGAGAAGAAGACGGTACGACAGGAGGCACACTCGTGAGCTGGACCCGCGAGCAGATGGCAGCACGCGCCGCCAGGGAACTATCCGATGGGGAGTACGTCAACCTCGGCATCGGGCTCCCGACCCTCGTACCCAACTACGTGCCCAATGACATCGAGATCATCCTGCAGAGCGAGAACGGCATCCTCGGCACCGGCGCATACCCCACCGAGGAGCAGCTCGATCCCGATCTCATCAACGCCGGCAAGGAGACAGTGACCGTGCGTCCCGGATCCAGCTTCTTCGACTCCGCGACCTCCTTCGGCATGATCCGCGGCGGCAAGATCGACACCGCGATCCTCGGCGCCATGCAAGTTTCCCGACGCGGCGATCTCGCGAACTGGATGATCCCCGGCAAGATGGTCAAAGGCATGGGCGGCGCCATGGACCTCGTCCACGGCGCTCGCAAGGTCATCGTGTTGATGGAGCACGTCGCCCGCGACGGCTCACACAAGATCGTCGAGGAATGCAGCCTGCCCCTCACCGGAAAGGCCGTGGTCCACCGAATCATCACCGACCTGGCCGTCATCGACCTCATCGGCGGCAGAGCTCACGTCCTCGAGCTGGCGCCTGGCGTCACCATCGACGAAGTCCGCGAGAAGACCGACGTCACGCTCGTAAATGGGAGCCGCTGAATCGCGGCGGCAAGCTGCTCGGTTGCTCTGGACTTCTCTACAGCGTTGCCTCTGAGTCATCGCCGTGCGCCTGCCTGCGATGAGGATATCGACGGCCAGACTACTTCGCGGGCCATGACTGCGAACGGAACGGTGAACCGGACGAACGCCCGGGCCATAGACCTCACCTCATATCAGGCTGCCCGTGTCCCCGTACTCCCGCATATTGACGCGATCCCTCTGGTTCGCCGAAGCGTCACCCCATTTGAGCTGCTGCTTCCCAATGGAGTTTCACTCGTATTCGAACTCAACCGAGATGCCGATCGGTGGACCGGAGCTTGTTTCGGCAGGGACTGTCAGATAAACGGTGTGAGGGTCCGGCTTGATCCGTAAGGAGATGGCCGTGACTGACACGACCGACGTCATCGCTGATGACGAGATGATTGATCCTGTGGCAGGGGAGATCATCGATCAGAAAGAACTCGCAGAACGCCTGCTCGCGCAGGCCAAAGAGCAGGGCGTGAGTCTGGTCGGCCTGGGAGGGCAGCTGAACCAGCTCACGAAGAACGTCCTCGAGACCGCTCCGAACGCCGGGCTAGCCAGCCGCATCACCGAGAAAGCCACTGGCGAACTCGCCGAACGGGTCTCCCGGCCGCTGGACTCGATCTATCCGGTGATCTTCGTAGACGCGATCGTCGTGAAAGTCCGCGACGGCCAAGTGCGCAACACCCTGTTCTATGTCGTCATGGGCGTGACCGTGAACGGGGAACGCAACGTCCTCGGTATCTGGGCCGGCGACGGAGCGAAAGGCGCGCAAGCTGGATCTGGATCATCGATGAGGCTCGTGGCTTCTGTGGCGGTTGGTGCCGTGGATCTCAGGATGACTTGATCGGCGGGCGAAATGTGGGCGGCCGGTGCTCCGTAGTCTCCCGAGCTGGGATCGAGGTAACTTGGAGGATGACGAGCGATCGTTGTTGGTCAGACCGAGAAACTTTGGTCTGACCTGCGGTTTCGCGTCGTTGGCCCGTCTTCGGGCAGGGGGTGCGCCGTACGGATCACTCTGATGGATTGCTCGGCCCATAATAAGGATGTCGCGGGTTCGAATCCTGTCGGGGGCTCCATCGAAGCGGGCTGACGATGGCGCCCGTTCCCGGCGGTGCGAGGACCTCTCCCGGCAGATCTCCCACTTTCCCCATTCGGGTCCTTTGCCATGCGATAGCAATGGTGATTCAAGGTGCGATTGAGTATGCTTTCAGCATGACGATCCATGTTGCTCGCCCGGATCTGCTGGCGCACCAGAATGCGGTGCGTCTTCCTTTCGCGGCTCTGGTCCAGGAGCTTCGCGAGATGCTCGGCGCCCGACTCGTGGCCTATCTCGGAGGTGTCAAGGCGACTCGTCAGGTCTCCGACTGGGCTGAAGGACGGCGCGTGCCGTCACAGCTGGTGCAGGACAGATTGCGGGCGAGCTACCAGATCGCCCAGACGCTCGCCGCTGCTGAGGAGCCTGCCGTCATCCAGGCGTGGTTCCAGGGCATGAACCCGAAGCTCGATGACGTCTCACCGGCTCGTGCCCTGCGCGAGGCGTCCAGTGACGACGTGGCGTCGCAGGTGATGGCAGCCGCACGGGCGTTCCTCGCGTCGTGACACACGAGCCCGGCCTCGCCATCGATGAGCTCTCGGGGTTGGAGGTCTGGCGGATCGGTCACCACCCGTTCCCGTGGCGTTGGGTCGACTGGCGTTACGCCGAACACGGCATATTCACCAACAGATGGGACGATCCCGATGGGCGTTTCCGGGTCGCCTACGCCGCGTCGTCGCTGCGTGGTGCTCTGCTGGAGGTGTTGGCCCAGTTCCGCGTCGACCCGCAGCTCGACGAGTCGCTTGCCGAGATCGACGACGATCCCGCGTACCCGACGCAACCCGCCGGAGTGGTGCGTCGATCGTGGTTCGACCGCCGTTCGGCCTCATCGGCGTTGTTGTCAGGTCGCTTCTGCCAGATCACGAGGTCCGAGACGATCCGGGCCCTGCGCCCGCATTTTCTTGCTACGGTCAAGCGCCTCGGGCATGCCGACTTCGACGCCGCCGTGCTGCGCGACGCTGTGCCTCGACAGCTGACCCGTGCGGTCTCGGCCCACCTCTACGCCGTATACGCAGACCTGCAGGGCATCGCCTACCGGTCCCGACACGGCGACGAGGAGAAGCTGTGGGCGGTCTGGGAGCAGCCGACGGATGTCGACTACTCTCAAGCGCTCAGCTCGTTGTCCGCGCCGGCTCCCTTGGCCGACGGTCTGACCGAAGTCCGGGACGTGCTCGACTTCTTCGTCCTGCGGGTCCAATGATCTGAGAGCGACCACCTGGCAGCGGCTCTTGATGCCGTCGGTCGAGCCGGCCCTCTACGCTGAGCGCATGTCTGAGCGTCCGGTGATCCTGGTGGTGACGACCGACCACCGCCGCAAGCTCGAATCGGAGTTCCGCAGCCGCTACGACCGCGACTACGACGTCCGATTCGTCCCGGACGGCTCAGGTGCGCGGGACACGGTCGAGCGACTCGTCGCCGCCGGCACGCCCATCGCTGTCTTGGCGGCCGAACTGACCCTCCCCGATGTCGACGGCCATGTGCTGTTGCGGCAGCTGCATCGCGTGGCGCCGACGGCCGGACGGCTGTGCCTCATCGGTATCGGCGAGTACCGGGAGCGATTGGAGGAGCTGCGGATCGCGCTGACATCACGGGACTTCGACACCTTCCTCGGGGTCCCGCGCGGCCAGCGCGACGAGGAGTTCCATGTCGCGGTGAGCGAGATGCTCTCCGAGTGGGGCGCGACCGTGGCCCGGCCCGTGGTCTCGTCGGTCACCATCGTCACGGATCGCGAGACTCCGCAGGTCGCGGCGATCCGCGATGTCCTCGCCCGGATGGCGATCGCCTCGGAGACCTATCCGCCCGACTCCGAGATCGGCGAGCAGATCCGCCAGCAGGCGGGCGACGACCAGCGCTTCCCGATGGTGCGGACCATGACCGAGGACGTACTGGTGGCGCCCACCCCGGGCGAGGTCACCGAGGCGTGGTTCGGCACGCCGGACACCATTCCAGCGGGAACCGTCGCCGATGTCGTCGTCGTGGGTGCCGGGCCGGCCGGGTTGGCGGCGGCGATGTACTCGGCGTCCGAGGGGCTGACCACGATCGTCATCGAGGCCGAGGCGATCGGCGGGCAGGCCGGCACGAGCTCGATGATCCGCAACTACCTCGGCTTCCCACGTGGCATCTCGGGAATGCGCCTGGCGCAACGAGCCAGGATCCAGGCCACGCGGTTCGGTGCCCGCGCCTTCACCGGCCGTCCGGTCACGGTCGTCGAGCGGGGTCCGGTCGACGAGCCGGAGCATCACCACGTCCACGTCGGCGAGACCGTGCTCTGCGCGCGGACCGTCGTCGTGGCGACCGGCGTCGCCTATCGGACACTCGGCGTCCAGGGGGTCGACGATCTCGTCGGCACCGGGGTCTACTACGGCGCGGCTGCCACGGTCGCCCGGGAGATGGCGGGCCGGCGGGTCTTCATCGTCGGCGGGGGCAATTCGGCGGGTCAGGCCGCGGTCCACCTCGCCCGCTGGGCGCGTCAGGTCACCCTCGTCGTCCGGCGAGAGACGATCGAGGAGACGATGTCGGACTACCTCGTGCGCGAGATCGCCGCGACCCCCACGATCGACGTGCGCACGAGATCGCAGGTCGTCGACGGAGGAGGCGATGGGCGGCTGGAGTGGATCGCCGTGCGTTCCGGCGACGGCGATCCGGTGCGCGAGCGGGCCGACGGCCTGTTCCTCCTGCTCGGTGCGGAGCCGCAGTGCGAGTGGCTGCCCGATGACGTCCTCCGCGATGACAACGGTTTCGTCCTGACCGGCCGCGACGTGCCGCGCGAGCGATGGGACGGCGACCTGCCGCCGACGAGCCTCGAGACAGCCGTGCGGGGCATCTTCGCCGTCGGGGACGCGCGCTCCGGCTCCATGAAACGGGTCGCCTCGGCCGCCGGGGAGGGTGCATCGGCGGTGCCGCTCATCCACGGCCACCTGGCCTGGGTGCGAGCCCAAGAGTTCGCCTCACCGCACTGAGCCGATAGCACGACGTGGGTGCCGAGGGGTCTACGGGTGGCTGCCGCCGCCGTGCGCCGGGCCTGGCACAGTGATGCGGGCAAGCGGACACCACGATCCTGGTTGTGCGGCCGGAGGCCGCGGGGAGGAACCATGAGGCAGCACCTGACCGCACGTACCGGACGACTGGGCGCGACACTCCTCCTGGCGATGGCGCTCACCGCGTGTGGTGGTGGGGGCGGTGATGGCGACCAGGACTCGGAGACCGCGGAGGCACCGGAGACCTCTGAGGCGGTATCCGCCGCACAGTGGCGCGACGGCGTGCGTGAGGCGGCGGCCGACGAGTTCGACGAGCTCTGCGCCGAGCAGTTCCCCGACGACATCGTCGAGGAGTTCGCCCAGTTCACCGGAACCGAGTTCATGCGCGCCGAGATGATCGCCCCGGTCGATCACCGGGTCTTGGCATGCGAGTACCAGGCCGATGACCTGCAGATCCTCGAGATCGTCGTCGACCGGGACGACGCGTCCACCTGTGAGCGCCTGATGAGCGAGGACCAGGACGGCTACTCCGCCGATCGCGATCTCTACGCGAGCGAGCAGATCAGCGACGGATCGACTTTCCGCCAGGTCCACGGCTGTCTCGACGGCACCATCTCGCTCTCGGTCACCGTCAGCGGTCTCGACGACGAGCCGGGTGCCGATCTGCTCGAGGACGATAGCTTCGTCACCGGGCTGGTCGAGGACCTGCGCGATTCGTTCGCCACCTGGCAGGCGGACGCCGAAGAAGCGCGGACCACCACGGTCGAACGGCGCTGAGGACACAGCCGCCGCCGGTCTCGCTCGATCCTGTCGTGAACTGAGGCGTGAACGCTCTCAGAAGCCGATCCGCGAGCTGAGCTCGCCGGCGGCCTGCTGGACGAGCGCGCCGAGTTGCTCGATCGGGCGGGCGCGACGGTCGGAGGCGATACCGGACACGGAGATCGCGCCGACGACGCGTCCGGTGGAGTCGCGTACTCCAGCGGCGATGCAGAAGATGCCCTCGGCGTCCTCCTCGTCATCGACCGCGTAGCCGGTATGGCGGACACCGTCGATCTCCTTCACGAGCTGGTCCAGATCCACGATCGTCCGATCGGTGCGTCGTTGCAATGTCTGGCCCGCGAACATGGAACGAATCTGATCCTCGTCGATATCGGCGAGGATCACCTTGCCGGCCGCGCTCGAATGAGGTGTCTCGCGTCCGCCCAGTGGCGTCTGGAAGCGCACGGAGCCAGGGCCGTCGACGCGCGCGACGAAGACCGGGAACCCGTTGTCGGCGACGGCGAGGCGCGTCGTGAGTCCTGTCGATTGCGAGAGCGCGGCCAGGACGGGGCGGCCCGCTTCGGCCAGCGGGCGCTGTGCCGCAGCGATATCGCCCAGGGTGATCATCGTGGTGCCGAGCACGAACCGCGGCCCGTCGGTCTCGGCGACGAGTCCATGGTCTTCCAAGGTGCGGAGCAGGGCGTGTGCCGAGCTCCGTGAGATGCCCAGCGCCGTCGAGACGTCGACCAATCGCGCGCCCCTCGATCCGCAACCGGCCACGTGCTTCAATGCGCGGGCTGCTCGGTCGACGCTCTGGACTCGCCCGGCCTTTCGTTCGGTCATGCCGAAAGTTTAACGGCAATTCGGAACGAAGTATTGACATGTGCCCCGGGTCACCCAAAGCTAGTTCTGCGATGACATACAGCGTTCGGTAATGCCGAACACATGCCCCGAGGGATCGAGGAGAGCACCGAATGAACCGCAATGATGTGCCGTGGCGCGGCTACTTCGCCGCCGCACCGACACCCTTCGACGCCGATGGCGCGTTGAACGAGTCCCTTCTCAGGTCCGTCCTCCGTGCCTTCGCCGACGATGGCGTGCACGGCCTGCTCGTCAACGGCAGCACCGGCGAATGGTTCAGCCAGATGCCCGACGAGCGGCGAGAGGTCGCCCGGATCGCCGTGGACGAAGTGGGCGAACACCTGCCGGTCCTCGTCGGCATCTCGAGCTTGCGTCCGGCTGAGACGATCGAGCTCGGACAGCACGCGTCGCGTATCGGGGCCGCGGGCGTGGTCTACTCCCCGCCTCCGGCGGCCCGGCTCACCCAGCGCGAGGTCGTGGAGTTCTATCGGCAGACCGCCGCGGAGATCGCCTGCCCCGTCATGGCCTACAACATTCCGGCCGATGTCGTCACCGATATCGCCCCCGAGACGATCGCGCTTCTCGCCGAGATCGACAACATCGTCGCGATCAAGGACAGCACCTCCGATGACCGGCAGTACCACCGCACCGTCGAGCTGGTGAGTGGGAAGCTGCGGGTGTTCGGCAACGCACTGACGCCTGCCGGACTGAGCTTGATGGCCACCGGAGTAGGGGGCGACGGTCACTTCGGGGCCGGCACGCTCCTCGGACCCCGTGCCGCCCAGGCCTTCGAGCTGCTCTGGGCCGGCGATGTCTCCGCAGCGATCGAGATCGCCCAGGAGTTCAGCCGGGCACGCAGCCTCCTGCACGGTGCCGACGGCAACGGCATCGCCGGGGGAGCCCAGGCGCAACTCAAGGCGATCATGAACATCCAGGGGGTTCCGGCCGGGGCTCCCCGCCTCCCCTGCCTTCCGATCGAGGACGACCCGGAGGCTCTGCGTCGCCTCACCACCGTTCTGGCAGATCTCGGTCTGCTGCAATCGGCCAAGCACAAGGAGCTGGCATGACCGACACGACCCACGATCCGCATCAGCAGAAAGGGCCGTCGAAGGCCCGCGTCGTCGCCGCGGCCGCCATCGGCAATCTCGTGGAGTGGTACGACTTCGCCCTCTACGCCTACTCGGCCACCGTCATCGCCGCGGTCTTCTTCCCGTCGAGCGACCGGACGACGGCCCTCCTCAGCACACTCGCCGTCTTCGGAGTGAGCTTCGTGCTCCGCCCCGTCGGCGGTCTCGTCCTCGGGCGCCTGGGCGACAAGGTCGGGCGACGACGCATCCTGTCGCTGTCGATCGTCGGCATGGGCATCTGCACCGTCCTCATGGGCCTCATCCCGTCCTACGCCGCCATCGGCATGGCCGCGCCGGTCCTGCTCGTCCTCACCCGTCTGGGGCAGGGCTTCTTCTCCGGCGGCGAGTACACGGGAGCCTCGACCTTCCTCGTCGAGCACGCGCCGGACAACCGTCGCGGACTGTGGGCCGGCATCTCGGTGGCATCAGGGACGTTGCCCTTCGCCGTGGCCGGCTTCATCGTGCTGGCCTTCACTGCGATGCCCGCCGACAGTTACGAGTCCTGGGGCTGGCGCATCCCGTTCCTGATCGCCGGCCCGCTGTCGCTCGTGGGCCTGTACCTGCGGTTCAGGGTCGAGGAGACGCCGAACTTCAAGGCGCTGCAGGAGCAGGAGGCCACGGTGTCCTCTCCGCTGAAGACGGTGCTCGGCGAACATCGCCGCGCGGTCCTCATGGTGATCGCGGTCGCGGGTCTCAACTCCGTCGCCATGTACACGCTCACCAGCTACATGCCGACCTATCTGAAGGAGAATGTCGGAATCTCCGACGGGCTTGCGACCGTGTCCAATGCCTCCGTGGTGGTCATGGTCTGCGTCCTCGTGCCGATCCTCGGCTTCATCAGCGACAACATCGGCCGCAAGAAGGTCCTCGGCGTCGGTGTCGTGCTGCTGGCCGGTCTTGCGGCACCGTCCTTCTACGTCCTGTCGTCCGGCGCACCGGGCTCGCCGATCCTCGGTCAGGTGCTCTACGCGCTGCCCTTCGCCTGCATCGCCGCGGTCCTCTCCACCATCATGTGCGAGATGTTCCCGACCGCGGTGCGCTACTCGGGAGCCTCGACCGGATACAACCTCGCCTACGCCGTCTTCGGCGGGACGGCCCCGTTCGTCAGCCAGATGCTCGTCGATCAGACCGGCTCGCTCGTGGCCCCCGGCTTCTACGTCACCATCCTGGCGCTGCTCGTCATCCCGGTCACGGTGCTGCTGCCCGAGACGTACAAGCGGCGACTCGCGGACAACGCCGAGACGATCATCGAGAAGACGGACTATGACACGACCACGACCCCTCGGAAGGAGGCGATGAAGTGATGGGATCCCTGCATGTCGGCGTCGACATCGGCGGAACGTTCACCGACTTCACCCTCACGGACGTCCAGACGGGCGCGCGCCATCACGCCAAGCGCCCCACCACCCCTGCCCGGCCAGCCGATGCCGTGGTCAACGGCTTGGAGGAGGTGCTCCGCGAGAAGGGCTACGTCCCCTCGGATGTCGAGCGCTTCGTCCACGGCCAGACCATCGCGCTGAACACGGTGCTGCAACGTCGCGGCGAGCGGCTCGGACTCGTGGTGACCCGTGGCTTCCGCGACATCCTCGAGCTCAGACGGCTGCACCTCGGCAAACCGGTAGACCTGTTCGCCGTCCGTCCCGAACCCCTCATCCCGCGGTCGCGGGTCGTCGAGGTCGGCGAGCGGAGAAGCGCCGACGGCGGCATCGATCGGCCGCTGGACGCCGACGAGCTCCTCGAACAGGTCGCCCGGATGCGCGAAGCGCACGATCTCGACCATGTCGTGGTGGCCTTCATGCACGCCCACGCACATCCCGAGCACGAACAGCAGGCGAAGGATGTGCTCACGCGGCGCTGGCCGGAGCTGCACGTCTCCTGCTCGCACGAGGTCTGGCCGGAGATCCGCGAGTACGAGCGAACGGTCGCCGCGGTCATCAACTCCTATGTCGCCTCAGCGGTCGAGTCCTATCTCGCCGACCTGCGGACCCGGCTGCTGGACCTCGGCGTCACCGCGCAGTGCCTGGTCACCAAGTCCAATGGCGGTGTCACCGGCTTGGACGACGCCTCCACCAATGCCATCCAGACGATGCTGTCCGGGCCCGCATCGGGCATCGCGGCGGTGCGTGAGGTCCTCGCCGATCTGGGACAAGAGAGCGGGCTGACCCTCGACATGGGCGGCACGAGCACCGACCTGGCCGTCATCCGCGATGGCGAGCCCGTCACCTCGCGCGACGGCGAGGTGGGCGACTTCCCGGTGGTCCTGCCGGCGATCGAGATCTTCTCGATCGGCGCGGGCGGCGGGTCCATCGCGCGGATCGACGACACCGGCGTGCTGAAGGTCGGACCCGAGAGCGCCGGTGCCCAGCCGGGTCCCGCCTGCTACGGCAAGGGAGGGACTCGTCCGACGCTCACGGACGCCTACCTGGTGAGTGGCTTCATGGGCGCGGCGGACATCGCGGGAGGCACGATGAGCCTGGATGAGCAGGCCTCCCGCGCGGCGCTCGAGCCGCTGGCGAAGGAACTCGATGTCAGCATCGAGGTCGTCGCCCAACAGATCGTCGAGGTGGCCACCTCGAGCCTCTATCGCGGGGCCAGCTCGGTCATCGCCCGATCGGGGATCGAGCCCAAGCAGTCCGTGCTCGTGGCCTTCGGCGGTGCCGGACCGGTGCAGGCGGTCTCGCTGGCAGCCGAGCTGCAGATCCCGCGTGTGATCGTGCCGGCCTCGCCGGGAACACTGTGCGCGACCGGCGCGATCATGGCCCGCCCGCGGGCCGACTTCATCCGGACCCTGAACCTGATGCTCGATGACATCGCCCCCGAGCGTTTCGTGGAGGCGGCGGCGCAGATGCGCGAGCAGGCAGCGGCCTGGTTGGAGCGCAACGGCTTCGACACCGGGACGGTCGACGTCGACCTCCAGCTCGCCGCGGACATGCGCTACGCGCGCCAGTCCTATGAGATCGAGGTGATGCTGCCCGAGGAGGTCGAGGCATCGCCGGCGGACACGCTGCGCGCGGTCTTCGAGAAGTCGTACGCCCAGCGCTTCGGCATGACGAGCCCGGACCAGATCGTCGAGCTGGTCTCGCTGCGCTTGTTCGCCACCGTCGATCTCCCCGGCCGCGAGGCCGATCCCCAGCAGGACGTGCCCGACGCCGCCACCGGCGACAGCGGCACCCGCATGATCCTGCAGGGGCGGATACCGGTGGAGGCACGCGTGGTGACACCGGCGCATCTGCGGGCCGGTGTCAGCGTGGCGGGGCCGGCGGTCGTCGCGCTGCCGGACAGCACGATCGTCGTGGACACCGGGTCCACCGCACAGATGGACGAACGAGGAAATGTGATCGTGGAGGTCGAGAGCCATGTCAGCTGAGGTCCCCCTGGAGGTTCTGTACAACCGCTTCCAGGCCATCGTCGAGAACATGTCCCATGTGATCGAAAGGACGGCCTACGCGACCTTCATCAAGGAGACCGCGGACTTCTCCTGCGGTGTCGTGGCCACGAGCGGCGAGTACGTGGCGTATCCCTGGAACTTGGGAGCGCCCGGATATCTCGGCACCAATATGAAGGCGTTGCTGGACTATCTGCCCGACTACGAGCCGGGTGACGTCATCATCTGCAACGATCCGTATCTCCTCGGACAGCCGTGCACACACCTGCCGGACATCCATGTGGTGCGGCCGATCTTCGTCGACGGCGAGATCCTGGCCTGGGCCTACGCCTTCATCCACGCCTCCGATTTCGGCGGCGCGGTGCCGGCCAGTGTCTGGCCGCTGGCGCGCGAGATCTATCAGGAGGGTGTGCGTCTGCGACCCACGAAGCTCTACCGCGGCGGCGCGCTGAACGAGGACGTCCTGAACCTGATCCTCGACAACACCCGCATCCCCGACACCAATCGCGGTGACCTGGCCGCGATGTGCGCCGGGCTCGAGGTCTGCAACCAGCAGGTCATCGAGGCCGTCGAACGCTTCGGCAAGGAGGCCGTGGTGAGCGGGATCGATCGTGTCCTCGACTACGGCGAGGCGCGTGCCCGCCGGGCCTTCGAGGAGATCCCCGATGGCTCGTACCACTTCGTCGACTATCTCGAGGACGACCTGTACTCCGATGTGCCGGTCCGGATCGAGGTGGATCTGAGGGTCGACGGTTCCGATGTGGTCGTCGACTTCGCCGGCACGGACCCGCAGGTCTCGTCGGCACTGAACATGGCCGGTGTGGACGGCACCAACTCGCTGCTCTGTCTGGCGCTCGTCGGCTACCTCACCAGCAGCGACGATGATCTGCCCAAGTGCAGCAGCATCCTGCGCCCGGTCACGCTCACCGCACCGGAGGGGACACTGGTCTCGGCCAAGCACCCCGCGGCGATCGGCGTTCGCTATGCCACGGCGATCCGCGTGGGCGATGCGGTGTACGGCGCTCTCGCGCAAGCCGTGCCGGGCGTGGTCCCGGCGGCGTCCTCCGGGTCGATCTCGCCGGTCGTGGCTGCCGTCCCGGATCATGAGACCGGAGCGCGCCATGTCGAGGTCGTGCAGCCGATCCTCGGTGGTGGCGGCGCCCGATCCCATGCCGACGGCCTGGACGCGGCGGAGGCCACGTACGGCGGCTTCATGCGCAACACGCCGGTCGAGTCCTGCGAGAACGCGCTGCCGATCGTCATCCGCCGCTACGGGCTGGTGCCCGACAGCGGAGGCGCCGGACGCTACCGCGGCGGCCTCGCCATGCGACTGGACTTCGAGGCGCTGCACGTCGACACCGAGGTCACGGGCCGCGGCCTCGAACGCTTCGAGCTCGCTCCCTGGGGCGTCGCCGGTGGGTCGGCGGGTACGTCGGGGCGCTGCACGTTGACCCGCGCGAACGGCGAGGTCTCCGATGTCGGCAAGTTCGACCTGCTGCGGATGGGGCCCGGGGACGTCGTCAGCATCATCTCCGCGGCCGGGGCAGGATACGGCGATCCGCTGGACCGTCCGGTCCGCGAGGTGCTCGCGGATGTCGAGCGGGGGCTGCTCACCGAGCAGTATGTCGCCGAGGCGTACGGCGTCATCATCCGCGACGGTGTGGTCGATGAGGAGCAGACCGTTGCCGAGCGCGGCCGCCGCGAGCGTGCCGCAGATGCGATCGCCTACGGTCCTGGCCGAGCGGCCCTCGAGGAGCGCTGGCCCGATGCGGTGCAACGACGTGTGGGAGAGCTCCTCCAGGAGCTGCCGATCGGCGTCCGGGACTGGGCCAAGCACGAGGCCTATCGGGCGTGGACGACCCGCGAGCCGCATGCGACCGTGGAGGAGGTCTGCGGTGATCTGCGCCGTCGTTTCGCCGCCTGACGCCCGCTGCCCCGTGCGTCGAATCGCAAGGGAGGCGAGTTGAGGATGTGGATCTACCGACAGCCCGGACCTCACCGCTTCGAACGGCTAGAGGTCGACCCGCCGGTTCCGGAGAACCTGCCCGATGACCATGTCCTGGTGCGCTTCGCCGCCGGGGCCATCTGCGGCAGTGATCTGCCGAAGTTCGCCGGGGTCATGGACCCCGACAACCCGTACACCGGACTGCCGGGTGTGCCGATGCACGAGCTGGTGGGCCGGGTCGAGGCGAGCCGGTCCGATCGGCTCCGTCCCGGTCAGCGGGTCGTCGGGATCGTCGCTCAGTCGAAGGGGCTCAGCGAGCTCATCGCCAATCCCGCGGGATATATGATCCCCGTCGACGATGCGCTGAGCGACGCTCACGCCACCGTGGTGCAGCCTCTGTCGACGGTGTTGAGCGCGCTGGAGTCCGCTCCGGACCTCGCCGGCCGACGTGTCAGCGTGCTCGGGCTCGGTCCGCTCGGCCTGCTGTTCGGTCACGTGGCCCGGCGACGGGGCGCGGCGCGCGTCACGGGTGTCGATCGCATCGATCGCAGCGCGGAGGCGGCGAGCTTCGGTTTCGACGAGACGGTGCGGTCGGAGGTCTCCGCCTGGAGCCGTGAGCTGCCGGACGGCCGTCCGGATCTGGTGATCGACTGCATCGGGCATCGACAGGAGGTCGTGGGGTGGGCGATCGACGCGGTCGAGCGCAACGGACACGTCCTGGTGTTCGGTCTTCCCGAGGACCACTATGTCGTGCCCATGCGCTCCTTCTTCCGCAAGAACCTGACGATGTCGGCCGGGGCCACACAGGACTGGCAGCGACATCTGGCCGGCGCACAAGAGTATCTGCTGGCCAGCCCGGAGCTCGCCGACCGCTACGTGACCCACGAGTTCGCGCTCGACGACGTCGAGGAGGCCTACTGGTGCTATGCGACACCCGCACCCGGTCGGCTCAAGGTGGTGCTGCGTCCCCCTCGATGAATCCCTCCGCGGAGGAGCACGCCGAGCCACAGAATCGCTGGTCCTAGCTTTCGGCACGGTCGTCCTCTCGCTCTGGCTCCGGGCCAGTCGCGGAACCACGATGGAGTGAGACCAGCCGGATCAGCATGAGGAGCGACACCAGGATGAACGACACCTTCGATCTGATGGACGAATGGGGGCCGGAGAAGGTCCTCTGCGTGAGCGACCGCCGGACGGGCATGAAGGGGGTCCTGGTCATCGACAACACCGCCCGCGGCGTCGGCAAGGGCGGAACACGCATGAGTCCGACGCTGCAGGTCGGCGAGGTGGCGCGGCTGGCCCGGGCGATGACCTGGAAATGGGCCGCGGTCGACCTCTTCCACGGGGGCGCCAAGGCCGGGATTCTGGGCGATCCGGGCTCTCCGGACAAGGAGGGCATCCTGCGGGCCTTCGCTCGTGCCCTCGCGAACGAGGTGCCCGCCGAATACGCCTTCGGACTGGACATGGGCCTGACCGAGCGCGATGCCGCGATCTTCCTCGACGAGCTCGGCGATCGTGGGGCGGCCGTGGGCCTCCCGCGGGCGCTCGGAGGCCTGCCGTACGACCAGCTCGGGGTGACCGGCTACGGCGTCGCCGAGGCCGCCGATGCCGCCGCGGCGCTCGCGGGACTGCCGATGCGAGGGGCGCGCGTGGCCGTGCAGGGATTCGGGGCGGTCGGCCAGGCTGCCGCCGAACGACTCGTCGAGCTGGGGGCGGTCGTGGTCGCCGCGGCCACGGCCCGCGGCACCGTGACCGACCCGGAGGGGGTGGATGTCGCCCGGCTCGCCGCCCTGCGAACCGAGTTCGGCGAGGACTGCGTCGTGCACTACGGGTCGCACGGCAGCCCCGGGGAGGTGCTGACGGTCGACACCGACATCCTCGTGCCGGCCGCCCTGCAGGACGTCATCGGCGAGGAGCTCGCGGGAACGACATCGGCCAAGCTCATCGTGGAGGGGGCCAACCTCCCCACCGACGACGCCGCCCGCAAGGTCCTGCACGAGCGGGGCGTCGCGGTCGTCCCCGATTTCATCGCCAACGCCGGCGGCATCATCGCCGCGGCTCACTCGATGGATGCGCGCTACTCGCCGTTCCCCGTCGATCCATCGGACGTGTTCACGATGATCTCGTCGAAGATGCGCGCCAATGCGGTCACGGTGCTCGAAGAGGCCGCGCGGAGAGGCACGACGAGCCACGTGGCCGCCCGGGAGCTCGCGCAGGACCGTGTCCGTACCGCCATGCGACTGCGTGGACAGCTTCCGCGCCCGTGATCGAAAGGTGAACCAGATGACCAGCACGTTCGTCGACGCGACCACACTCCGTGCCCGCTTCGCGGCGCGACTCTCGGAGCTCTACGGCACGGAGGTCCCCGCCTACACCACCCTCGTCGAGGTCTCGCAGGAGGTGAACAGGCGTGCCATGGAGCGAGATCCCGAGACGGCGCAGCGTCTCGGCAGCATCGATCGCGTCACCGCCGAGCGCCATGGAGCGATCCGGGTCGGGAGTCCCGTCGAGCTCGCTCAGGTCGCGCGCGTGTTCGGGGCGCTCGGGATGTATCCGACCGGCTTCTACGATCTGCGCGATGCGGCCCCGCAGCCCATTCCCGTCGTGTCTACCGCGTTCCGGCCGACCGAGCGTGACGAGCTGGCGGCCAACCCGTTCCGGGTGTTCACCTCGATGCTGGTTCCCGAAGATCGCCGGTTCTTCGACGAGGATCTCGAACAGCGGCTCAGAGGATTCATCGAGGCCAGACGCTTGTTTCCCGAGGAACTGCTGGAGCTCGCGGATCGCGCGGAGGTTGAGCAGGGCCTCGATGCGCCCTCGGCGGACCGGTTCCTGGAACTGGCGTCCGCGTCCTTCGCCCTGTCCGATGATCCGGTCGACCGAGCCTGGTACGGCGAGCTGGAGCGGATATCGGGGGTGGCGGCCGATATCGGCGGCGTGACGACGACCCACATCAACCACCTGACGCCTCGTGTGCTCGACATCGATGACCTCTATCGCAGCATGGAGGAACGCGGCATCGAGATGATCGACCGCATCCAGGGACCGCCGCGGTGGGAGGGGCCGGACCTGCTGCTGCGGCAGACCTCCTTCCGCGCGCTGTCCGAGCCGCGGGTGTTCCGCGAGCCGGACGGCTCGGTGGGCGAGGGTGAGCTGCGGGTCCGCTTCGGCGAGGTGGAGGCGCGGGGGATCGCGCTCACGCCCGAGGGGCGCGATGTGTACGACGCTGCCGTGGCCGAGGTCGATCGGCGCTGCGCCGAGCGGCCCGATGCGGCCCGTCAGGAGATCGCGGCGCAGGTCTGGGCCGAGCACATCCCGCGAACAGAGCACGAGCTCTGGCAGCGAGGACTGGCGTTCTTCACCTACCGTCTCCGCGACGAGATCCCCGAGGGTCCCGTTCCCTCGACCTTCGAGGCTCTCGTGGACGACGGATGGGTCGATCTCGAGCCGATCGTGTACGAGGATTTCCTCCCGCGGTCCGCGGCGGGGATCTTCGCCTCCAATCTCTCCGGCAGCGGCAGCATGGACACCGGCCAGGGCGGCGCGGAGCGAGATGCCGCGTGGATGTCGCGGCAGATCGGACGCGACGTCCGTCTACCGGAGGAGCTCTACAGCGCCGAGAGCGAGGCCTCGCGCGAGGCCGTGCTCCGTGAGCTCGCGCGGCGCTGAGGCGAGCTGAAGGTCGCGGAGCCCGGCCCGTCACCTCGTGGGGATCGAGAGTCCGGGTGACTCCGCCAGGACCGCGTGAGCCGCACGACGAAGCGCCGCGTGTGTGGCGTTCCACAGCGGCTCGGGTACGACGGGTGAGCGCACGGCGACGACCGAACGCCGGGCCTTGGGTGCGCGGACCGGGATGGCCGTGATGCCGGGCTGGGGCCGGTGGCCGAGGGCGGGGATCACGGCGGTCCCGAGGCAGGCTGCCACCAGTCCGTGCACCGTCGCGTAGTTGTTGCTGCGATACGCGATATCGGGCTCGAAGTCGCCGTCGGTGCAGAGCCGCTGTAATGAGGCCGCGCCGGCGGTCCCCTGCCGGGTCGTCACCCAGGTGGCGTCGGCGAAGGTCGTCAGATCCTCGATCCCGTCCGCGTCCGCCGGCGCCGGGTCGGCGGTGAGCAGGAGCAGCGCCTCGTCGAGCACCGGAGTGACGTGATGTCGCCGCTGCCATCTCGTGGGGACGGTGGCATAGCGATACGCGATGACCACGTCGAGTTCACCGGCGTCGAGCATGCCGAGAAGGTCGTCGGGCTCACCCTCGTCGAGATGCACGTGCAGATCGGGGTGTGTCCGGCGCAGCGATGACAGTGCGCGGGGGAGGAGGCGCTCACTCGCCGTAGGGAAGCTGCCGATGCGCAGGGTGCCGAGCGTGCCTCCTTCGAGGCGCGCGACATCGTCGTGCAGGGACCGGAGCTCGTAGAGGGCCGCGCCGGCGCGCTCGGCGATCAGGATGGCCGCGGGGGTCGGGCGGATCCGCTGGGGCTCGCGGATGAAGAGCGGTTGGCGGACACGGCGTTCCAGGGCGGCCATCTGCTGGGAGACCGCCGAGGCGGTGTACCCCAGCGCCCGGGCGGCGTCAGCGAAGGAATCGGCGGCGATGACGGCCCGCAGGGTCTGCAGGTGAACCGGATTGATCATGCTCTGAACGCGCGCTCGGTCGATGAACGCCGAGGGGTGGTCCCGCGTCGACGCATCGTGGGTCGCTGCTCTCTCACGTCGAGGGGTCCTCTCCAGTGGTCTCGTCGTCCGCACGTGCCGGATCTGCGACCAGGGTGCTGTGTGGAGGCTGGGAGGAGCAAGACGATGAACCGGTGCTTAACGCGGCGGGACCTCCGCTGGCAGCCGCGACAGATGCTCGGTGCTCCTGGCGATCTCGCGCAGTGCCTGCTGGCAGATGTCGACGGCCGGGCGGCTCGCCGTCCCGAACCGGGAGACCACCGAGATGCGGCGGCGCAGCGTCGGCTCGGCGAGCCGACGCATCGACACCGGGGCGACGGAGTCGGCGATCGCGCGCCGGGGCAGCAGAGCGACCCCCTCGCCGCGGGAGACGGCAGCGACCAGGAGGAGGAGGTCATCGGTCTCCCAGCGGACGAGTGGATCGAAGCCCGCCATCCGGCAGGCGTAGCGCGTGGCGGCACCGCAGGCCGCGGCGTCCGGTGGCAGCACCCAGTCGGCATCGCGAAGCTCGCTCAGGCGAGGCTCGACGGGGAGCTCGGCCTCGCGCGCGCTCACCAGCACCAGGGGTTCGGTCACGAGATCGTCAGCCACCAGGTCCGAGGGCAGCGGAACGGGCACGTGATCGTAGGTGTCGATCACGGCCAGGTCGAGTCGACCCTCGAGGAGGGCGTCGATGCTGGCATCGGGCTCGAGGATGCTGACATGCATCGAGACCTCGGGGGCGTTCCGTCGTAACAGGGAGATGGCAGGGAGCAGGAGATAGGCGGCCGCGGAGCCGATGCTCGCGATCCTGACCTGTCCCGCGACCTCCCCGTGGAGCTGAGCCATCGTCGTGGCGGCGGTCTCCATGACGCGGACGACCTCTTCGGCCCGCCGCCGCAGGACCCTCCCGGCATCAGTGAGGGCGACGCCCTTGGCGCGACGCTCGATGAGGGGCACGCCGCATTCTGACTCCAGGGCCGACATCTGCTGGCTCACCGCGGACGGCGTGAGTCCCAGTACGCGCGCCGCGGCGCTGATGCTCCCATGCCGCCCCACATGGACGAGCGTGGCGAGGCGAGTGGCGTCGAGCGACCGAGCGGAGGGCATGTGACATTGTCTGCTGTTAGCAGTCCTTAAAGCAATCGACAGGAGCCGTTAGCTCAAGAAAGGATGGAGGAGCTTCCCCGGTGGCAGATGCAACCGACCATCGGGACACCGCCCGCATCGAGGAGCTGATGAACCCCATGTCCCGTACCCAGATCCCCGGCCCGGAGATTCTCGGACCGCAGGCGCTCGACGCCGCCCGCCGATGCGGTGTGGACGTCGAGGCGCTCGCGGGCGACGGCGTGCACCGCTCACCCATCAACGGCGCCTCGCTCGGGGGCGTCCGCTGGAACGACGTCGCCGAGATCGACGCGGTGGTTACGCGCTCGCACGAGGCCTTCCTCGAGTGGCGTCGCACGCCGGCCCCGGCGCGGGGGGCGGTCGTGAAGCGCCTCGGCGAGCTGCTGACCGAGCACAAGGCCGATCTCGGCACGCTGGTGAGCCTGGAGGTCGGCAAGATCACCTCCGAGGCGCTGGGCGAGGTGCAGGAGATGATCGACATCTGCGACTTCGCGGTGGGCCTCTCGCGCCAGCTGTACGGGCGGACCTCGGTCTCAGAGCGGCCTGGTCACCGGCTGATGGAGACCTGGCATCCGCTGGGTGTCGTCGGCGTCATCAGCGCCTTCAACTTCCCAGCGGCCGTGTGGTCGTGGAACACCGCGATCGCGCTGGTGTGCGGCGACACGGTGATCTGGAAGCCGTCGGAGCAGGCGCCGCTGACGGCATGGGCGAGCGCGGCACTGCTGGACCGCGCGCTGCGTGAAGCGGGCGCGCCTCCGGCGGTCAGCCAGGTGGTCGTCGGCGGTCCCGAGATCGGCGAGGCCCTGGTGGCTCATCCCCGCGTCGCGCTGATGAGCGCCACGGGCTCGACGCGCATGGGCCGCGCCGTGGGCCCGCGGGTCGCGAACCGCTTCGGCCGCTCCCTGCTGGAGCTCGGCGGCAACAACGCGGCGATCGTCACGCCCTCTGCCGACCTCGACCTGACCCTGCGCGGCATCGTGTTCTCCGCCGCCGGTACCGCCGGACAGCGCTGCACCACGATGCGCCGTGTCATCGCCCATCGGTCGGTCGCCGATCAGCTGACCGAACGGCTCGCGGAGGCGTACGGCCGGCTGCCGATCGGCGACCCCACGGCCGACGGCACCCTGGTGGGCCCGCTCATCGGCGAGCCCGCGTACACCGCCATGAGCGCTGCGATCGAGACGGCGACCTCGGACGGCGGCACCCTGGTGGCCGGCGGCTCGCGGGTCCTGGCCGAGGCGGCCCCGGACGCCTACTACGCGGAGCCCGCGATCGTGTCGATGAAGGGCCAGACCGATATCGTCCGGTCCGAGACCTTCGCGCCGCTGCTGTACGTGCTGCCCTATGACGACTTCGACGAGGCGATCGCGCTGAACAACGACGTCCCGCAGGGGCTGTCATCGTCGGTCTTCACCCGGGACCAGGCCGAGGCGGAGCTGTTCGTGTCGGACGAGGGCTCGGACTGCGGCATCGTCAACGTCAACATCGGTACGTCCGGTGCGGAGATCGGCGGTGCCTTCGGCGGCGAGAAGGAGACCGGCGGCGGCCGGGAGTCCGGCTCGGACGCCTGGCGCGCCTATATGCGCCGGGCGACCAACACCATCAACTACTCCGGCGAGCTCCCGCTCGCCCAGGGGGTCGACTTCACCGTCTGACGCCCCACGAGGTGCCCTCGCCCCCTAGCGGTAGGCCATCAACTCTCACGGCCGCTGACGGTGCGCTATCAACGTCATCGGGTCGATGTGGGGTTGATGGCCTACCGCCGCCGGGCGCGAGGGCCAGGTCAAGCGCTGTGGCGCAACGCCGCGAGCACCTTCTCGTTGGTCGTCACCACGACCGGCACGCGCTTACCCCGGCCGAAGGCGGTGACGACCTCTTCTGGGACCTCGATGCCGGTGTTGCGGCCGTCGGCGCTCCAGAACTCAGTGCGGAAGTACGGCATCGTTCCTCCTCGGTGGCGCGGATGCGCCGTGTCAGATCCTAGGGGCGATCAGGCGCTGACGTGGGTCTCGAGCGAGTCGAGGGCCTCGTTCCAGCCGTCGTAGACGTCGTCGTCGCCGGGCTCGCCGGCGATCCCGCGGACGTGCAGCGTCAACGCCGTGCTCTCCCCGGCGGTATCCAGCGAAAGGGAGACGACCGGCTGGTCGTCCGCGGGGGTGTCCGGCGCGCCCCAGGTGAAGACCAGCCGGTGTGGGGGTTCGACGGTCAGGTAGGTGCCGGCCGTCGGGTAGGTCTCGCCGGTCTCGTCGACGACCATCGTGTAGGCATAGGAACCGCCCTCGCGCAGATCGACGCTGACGGTCTCGCGGGGAGTGCTCACGCCGACGGGGTGATGCCAGCGCGCCAGGTGGTCCGGATTCGTCCAGGCCTCCCAGACGCGCTCGACGGGTGCGTCGAGGGTGCGGGTCAGGGTGAACTCAGGTGTGGTCATCGCCGTGCTCCTTCGTGGTGTCGAGGAAGTCCTCGAGGGCGTCAAGTCGCTCGCTCCAGTCCCGGCGGTGCCGTTCGACCCAGTCGGCGGCTTCGTCGAGCGGTTCGGTGCGCAGCGCGACCGTGCGCCACTGTGCGCGCGTGGTCCGCGTGACGAGTCCCGCCCGCTCCAGCACATTGAGGTGCTGGGAGACCGCGGGTGCGCTGATCTGGTACTCACCGGCCAGCTCGCCCACGGTGGTCGACGCGTGCGACAGGCGCGTCACGATGTCACGCCGGGTCGGATCGCTCAGTGCGCCGAAGACCAGGCTGAGACGGTCGGTGGCCCTCATTGAAGCAACTCCTTAATTAACTGATTGCTTAATCAGAACATATTCCCGGGGCGGCGTCAACCGGCGAGGAAGGGCCGCGGCGTCGTGGTGATGCCGGGGCCCTCCGCCTGCTGTGCGCTCAGTGCTCGTCGTAGTGATCCTCATGGAGGGCGTGCCGATGCCCGTCGTGGAGGTAGTCGACGTGGTCGTCGTGCTGGACGGCCTCGTGTCCGCACGTCTCGCCGTGCTGGTGCTCGGCGACGGTGTGCTCGGCTCGGGTGTCGGTGTGGGTCATGGGGATCACTGCCTTTCTCATCGGTCCGCGGCATCGTCGGCCGCGAGGGGTTCGCGGGCGTGCGTGAGGGCATCGGCGATGACGTGGGAGACGTGTGCGTCGGCGAGGTCGTAGCTGACCTCCTTGCCGTCGCGCGTGGCCACCACGACACCCGCATGGCGCAGGGTCCGCAGGTGCTGGGACACCAGCGGCTGCGACATGCCGGTCGCCTCGGTGAGGGCGCCGACGGTCATCGGCTCCTCGCTCAGCAACAGCAACAGTCGCAGCCGGGACTCGTTGCCGAGGACCTTGAACAGTTGCGCTGTCTCGGTCAGTCCGGTCCTCTCGTGCACGACTCCAGTTCAGCACACATATAAACAAATTGCAATATGTTTATCCAGGGATGTCCCGTAGTGCTCATAAATGAGAATGACTCTCATGTATGGTCAGTGCATGAGCGACATCTCCGACCGCTACGCCGCGACGGCCGGCCTTTACGATCTGATGGCCGCGAGCTACCGACCCGCCCAGCTGGCGGCGTTGGAGTCGCTGCTGGCGGCTCTCCGTCCAGAAGCCGGCCCGGTACTGGATCTGGGTGCCGGATCGGGTCTGAACACGATGGCCGTGCTCGACCGGGTTCCCGAGGCGCACGTGTTCGCCATCGAGCCGAGTGCCACGATGCGTGCGCTCATCCTGGACAAACTCGCGGCGCGGCCCGATCGGCACCACCGGGTCACGGTCCGTCCCGAGGACTTCTTCTCCGCTCCGCTGCCTGACCGCCTCGGTGGCGCGATCGCTCTGGGCGTGCTCGGCCACTTCGATCCCGGCGAGCGCGCCGCGGTGATCGCCGAGATCGCCGATCGTCTCCCGGTCGGCGGTGCCGCGCTGTTCGACCTTCAGGCGCCCGCGCGTCCACAGCGGGTCGAGCCCTTCGAGTTCACCGTCGCCGACATCGGTGACCTGACGTACCGGGCCATTGCCGAGGCCTGGCCGGTCGACGAGGACCGGATGCGGTGGCGCATGAGCTATCTGACCCTCGAGAGGGAACGCGTCCTGGTCGAGGACACCGTCGAGCATGAGTTCCACCACCCCGATCCGGCGAGGGTCTCCGAGGAGGCCGAGCAGGTCGGCGCCCGGCTGCAGCGGCTGGGCGAGAGCACGTTCTGGCTGCTCACGCGGTGACGGTGCGACAGGTCCCGGTGATCGGCCTCACGGGATATCTGGGTGCGGGCAAGACGACGCTCCTCAATCATCTGCTCGCCCGGCCGGGCGCTCGCATCGGCGTCGTCATCAACGATTTCGGCGCGATCAACGTCGACGCCGCGCTGGTGAGCGGGCAGGTCGACGAGGCCGCCTCCATCGCCGGTGGTTGCCTGTGCTGTCTCACCGATGCCGGTGGTCTGGACGATGCACTGGAGCGGCTGACGCGCCCGCGGCTGCGGCTCGACGCCGTGATCATCGAGGCCAGCGGTGCTGCCGAGCCCTTGGCGCTCGCCCGCCTCATCCGGTTCAGCGGTGCGGCCCATGCCCGACCCGGCGGGATGGTCGACGTCGTCGATGCTCTCGAGCATCGGCACACCGTGGACACGGGAGCACTTCCGCCGATGCGCTACCAGGCGGCCTCGCTCGTGGTCATCAACAAGGCCGACCGGGTCCCGGCGGGCGAGCGGGAGGAGGCGCTCGAAGCGCTGGCGACCCGGATCCGCGCGAGCAATCCGGATGTTCCGATCCTCACTGCCGAGCGAGGGCGCATCGATCCCTCGCTCGTGTTCGACGCCGCCTCCGACGAGGATCCGGTCGATGAGCTTCCGCTGGCGGCTCTCGCTCGGGTCGACGGTGCCGCCGCACACGAGCACGCCGTCGCCGTGACCGTGCCGGCGACTGCTCCGGTCGAGGCCGGTGCGGTGATCGATCTCCTGGAGTCGCCTCCCGCCGGGGTCTATCGGATCAAGGGCTGCGTGAGTATCCGGACCCGGCATCGGGCCCGGCGCTATCTCGTCAACGTCGTCGGCCATCAGGTGCACGTCGCTCCTGCGCCCGAGCCGGGGCCTTCAGGCGGACTCGTCGCGATCGGCATGCGGTTCGACGCGGCCGTGGTGCGCGCCCGTCTGGAGGTGGCGCTGCGTGCTTCTGTCCGCAACACGACATCGGCCGCGGGGTTTCGACGTCTGCAGCGTCATCGCCGGCTCAGTGAGTGAGCGCCGTCGTGAGGGTCCTCGCTTAAACGATAATGAGAACTGTTATCGTTTTCTCATCCAACAGTGTTCGCGTGGAAGGCGAGAAGATGAAGAAGCTCACAACGCTTCTCGCCATGGTCGTGTTCGGAGCGTTGACGTTCGGCGGGCTGGCCCCGGCCGCGGCGACGACGCTCGTCCTCGATCGTGGTGAGATCGGCGTGTTCGACGTGGCATCGGACGGTGGCGTCCCGGTGCTCCAGGTGCGCGACGGGACCGGTCTGGCGGCCGATCGCGTGGTGGCATGGGAACCGTCCGATGTCGTGATCCGGGTCGACGGCGACGCGGCGCTCACCGGCGACGGCGGCTACCGGGTCGGCACCGATCCGGTCGAGGGTCTTCCCGCACTGTCCTGGAACACCGAGCTCGCCGCGGCGAGCGGGGCGGAGTCGCTGTCGCTGGAGATCGGCGTCGACGGCCCGGGCGATGTCGCCATCGAGACCGAGGACGAGAACGGTTCCGCACAGCTGCGCTTCGACAGCGCACAGGTGGACAGTGTCGTCCTCGATGTCCCGGCCGAGGAGGACACCGCGTGGTCCTTCACCGAAGCCGGTGACTACGTACTCGAGGTCGTGCCACGGCTGCACACGGCTGAGGGCGTCGTGACCGGCCCGATGGCCGAGTACCGCATCGAGGTCACGGAGCCGAGCGTGGAGCCGGCACCTGAGCCTTCCTCGGCGCCGGCTCCCGAGGCCGCTCCCGCTGCGGAACCTGAGCCGGCACCGCAGCTTCGCGTCGATCAGCCCCGCGCCGCAGCCTCCGCCCCGGCGGCCGCGCCCGCATCGCGGAGCGACGGCACGAAGATCGAGCCCTGCTTCGGCATCGAGGTGTCCGAGGACGCCGAGGAGGTCAGCGACGGCCACTTCGACTTCGGCGTCCAAGTCCAGGACGGTGACCTGATCTCGCGCGTGAAGGACGACCGTGCGACCCCCGCCACGTGGCGTCCGGCCGACGAGCTGCTGTTCCGTCTCGACGAGACCGCGGAGATGGAAGTCCCGGCCAGCCCGGCCTTCTCCTTCCTCGGGGAGCCCGGGGAGACGGTCTGGAATATCGGTCAGACCCAGGAGCCCGGTGTGCCGTGGCTCGGCTGGAACACGCAGCATGAGACGGCTCGCGCCGCTATCGACGGTCCGACGAGCTGGACGCTGGACGAGGTCGAGGGGCCCGGTGAGCTGTTCATCTTCCAGACGGGCAGCTTCGGCAACCTGATCAAGGTGCTCGGCACGGCCGACGACTGGCCCAAGGAGCTCTCGATCCCGTCGAACGTGCACGCCCACGGCAACTGGTCCTTCACCGAGCCCGGCGCGTACAAGGTCACGACCACCCATGCGGCCACCCTCACGTCCGGGGAGACGGTCACCAGCACCGACACCCTGACCTTCCTCGTCGGTCCGTGCGTCGACGCACCCGGACAGAATCTGGACGAGGAGCTGCTGCTGACCGATGATGACCTCGTCGAGGACAACCGCAACGACGTGAGCGTCGCCCCGTCGACTGTCGAGGCCGGCGACGAGGTGACCGTCTCGGTCCCCGGCGCCGCCGAGGGCGACTGGCTGATGCCCGTCGTCTACTCCGACCCGCAGCAGACGTCGTGGGCCCGGCTCGATGCCTCCGGCGAGATCACCGGAGTCACGACTCCCGATGATCTCGACGAGGGCGACCACAAGCTCGCCGTCTACGACGCCGAGGGAGAGCTCGTCGGCTGGGGACCGTTCACGGTCGAGGCCGCCGATGACCCAGGCAATGACGACCCGGGTACCGATGATCCGGGTACCGATGACCCAGGCCTTGATGACCCGGGCAGCGATGATCCGGGTACCGATGACCCAGGCGCCGGCGATCCGGGCAGCGATGTTCCCGGCGGTACCGGACCCGGCGGAATCGGTGGCGGCTCGGCTCCCAAGGCTATCGACCCGTGCATCGCCGCCGGCGGCACACGCGGGGGTTCCGGCGGCGGAGCTGATGGCGATGGAGACCGCTCCGGCACCGGCGGTGGATCCGGCGGCGCGGCCCAGACCGTGTCCGACGGTCACTTCGACTTCGGTCCGATCATCGAGGACGGCGCGCTGCTTCCGCGGGTCAAGGACGACAGGTCCCAGCCGCCGGAATGGGTCGATCCCTCGTCGCGGATCTTCCAGTTGGGCGCGGCGGCGGAGATGCAGGTGCCGGATGCCGAGGCATATTCGTTCCTCGGCGAGCCCGGCGACACGGTCTGGATGGTTCCCCAGACGCAGATCGCGGACGTGCCCTGGCTCGGCTGGAACACCCAGCACGAGACCGTGCGTTCCGAGGTCGCCGGGCCGGTGACCTTCACGCTCGACGGAGTCGACGGCCCCGGACAGCTGGGCGTCTATCTCAACGACTCCTTCGGAGGCGTCGGCCAGAAGAAGTTCGGCGACCTGGACGGATTCCCGTCATCCTTCGAGGTGCCGCTCAACGTGCACGAACACGGCAACTGGGCGTTCACCGAGCCCGGCACCTACCAGGTGTCGATGACGCTGTCGGCCACGCTGAACTCCGGTGGGCAGGTCTCGGAGTCGGCGACGCTGACCTTCCAGGTCGGCTCGGGCGGCACCTCGGGTGCCTCCGCCATGGACGAGGGCGTCACCATGCCCGCGCTCATGACGGTCACGCTGCCGATGGCCGACACTGTGTCGATCGCTGACGGCGACGACGCGGAGGGTGACAAGCCCAAGGCCGGCGATGCGGCGAAGGACGGCGACAAGCCCAAGGCCGAGAGCGCGCCGAAGGCATCGGGCGGTAGCGATTGCGTCCTGCCGAAGGCGGGTGCGCCGGAGAACTCCGGCGAGCTGCTGCTGCTCGGCATCCTGCTCGCGGGCAGTGGCGCCGCGGTGGTCGCCTCCCGACGCTTCGTGGGCGCCGGTCGCTGATGCGGTGGCGGCGCGGGCTCGGCCTGCTCACCGGTGCCCTCCTGGGGGCGACGGCAGTGGCCGGGTGCGCGCCGTCATCGGGGCTCTCCACCCATGACGATCGCCTGCAGGTGGTGACCACCACCGGTCTGTTGCGCGATCTGGTGGCCCATGTCGGGGGTGATCGGGTCAACGCGACCTCGATCATCCCCGACGGGGCCGACCCCCACAGCTTCGAGCCGACGCTGCGCAGCGCCCGTGACGTCGTGTATGCGGAGGTCGCCTTCAGCAACTACATGCTGCTCGAGCAACAGAATGTCATCAGGACGCTGGACGCCAATCTGCGTGACGAGGTGCCGAACATCTCGCTCGCCGAGGACGCGGTCAAGTACGCGGCCGAGGTGATCCAGCTCGTCGAGAACCCCAATCTGGACACCATCTGGCTCGGCCTGCGGGCGCGAGGAGACGGCCACCAGTACGGTGCCGATCGGTCCTCGCAGGTGCTGTTGAGCGCCACCGACGCGAGCGGTCCCGGCGACGTCTACGGCTACCTCACCGGGACCTTCGGTGATAGCGAGATCTACTTCGACTCCTCCGACGGTTTCGACTCAGGTGACGGCTACCGCGACGACACCGCCACGCTGCCGGCCGACGCGCACACCCACATGTCCTGGGTGTTCACCGAGCCGGGCATCTACACGTTGACGCTGGCCGCACGACTCAAGGTGGACTCCGAGTCACGCTCGGTGCCCGTCGGTGAGTCCACCTTCACCTTCGCCGTCGGCGTGTCCGCGGACGAGGCCGCCAGCGACGGTCAGACGATCCTCGACGAGGGTCACGCCGACCTCACCGTCGACCTCGACAGCTCCGAGGTCTACGCGCTGTACGACCCCGAGGGCGGTGGTGAGCACACACAGGAGGAGCTCGCCGCCGAGGACATCGTCATCGAGGTCCCGAACAAGGCCATCGACGAGATCCCCGAAGGCGAGGGCCATCGGTTCTTGGGCAAGCCCGGCACCCAGATCTACCAGCTGCCGCAGGCGGTCCTCGGCAAGCATGTGCACGGCGAGATCGACCCGCACCTGTGGCAGAACGTCCGCAACGTCATCGCCTATGTGCAACTCATCCGGGACACGCTCGTCGGCGCCGATCCGGAGAACGCGGCGGAGTACCGGGCCAACGCGGAGGCGTATATCGATCAGCTCGATGAGCTCGACGCCTACGTCCGCGAGACGATCTCCCGGATCCCGCCCGAGCGCCGCCACCTGATCACGACCCACGACGCGTTCGGCTACCTCGCCGCGGCATACGGGGTCGACGTGGCCGGCTTCGTCACGCCCAATCCAGCCACCGAGCCCTCGCTGGTCGAGCGCCGCCGACTGGCGCGCACGATCGAGACGCTCCAGGTGCCGGCGGTGTTCCTGGAGCCGAACCTCAGGGCGCGCTCCTCGGTGCTGACCGAGGTGGCCGCCGAGAACGAGATCGAGGTCTGCGACATCTACGGCGACGCCTTCGACGACGAGATCACCGACTACGTGTCGATGATGCGGTTCAACGCCGACTCCCTCTTCACCTGCCTCACCCGAGGCCTGCCCGAGTCCGATCTGCACCCCCGAGAGAGCGAGAGCGAACACTCCCATGCGCACGAGTAGCCACTTCCGCCGGATCGGCGCGGCCCTCGCCGGCACCCTGGTGATCGGCGCGCTGATCTGCGCGGGTCCGGTCCACGCGGATCCGCAGGACGACCAGCAGGACGATCCGGAGCTGGAGCAGCGGATCGACCCCGACCAGGACGTGGCGACCGACGAGGTCGCACTGGATGCCGGTCACGTCGACATGGGGCCGCGCTTCTCCGACGGCACCTGGACGTTGATGGTCCACGACGACACCGCGGTGGAGGGCTCGGTATGGCGACCCCTCGACCGCACCGTGATGCGCGTGCTCGATGCCGGTCAGCTCACGGTGCCCGAGGACGAGGCCTACTCCTTCCTCGGCGTCGACCCCGGTGCCCAGGTGCATGTGGTCCCGCAGACGCAGAATCCCGAGGTCGTGTGGCTGGGCTGGAACACCCAGGACCCGCAGGTGATGAGCCGCGTCGATCGTGGGGTCACCCTGACGATGGGCGATGTCACCGGCCCGGGTGAGCTCCTGGTCTATCTGCAGGCCGGCGGCTTCGGCGACCCGGACGTGCTGTGGGACTCGCGAGAGGCCCCGGGTCAGGACCTGTGGGTCGACGTCAACACCCACACGCATGCCAACTGGGTGTTCACCGAGCCCGGCGTCTACCTCGTCGAGCTCACCGCGACCGCCGACCTTGTCGACGGGGACAGAGTCGAGGACACCCGGTACGTCCGCTTCGCCGTCGGTGACGACACCGATGTGGACGAGGCGCTCGCGGCCGAGCCCGATGAGACGACCGCTCACGACACCGGCGGTGACGAGGCGCAGGAGAACTCCGATCCGGCCGTTCCTGCGCTCCTCTGGTGGGCCGCGCTGGCCGTCGTGGTCGTGCTCCTGCTGGCACTCGCTGTGGTCCTCAGCCTGATCCGCGGCCGGCGGGCCAAACGGCGGGCGCTCGCGGGCAGGGACGGGTCGGATCGATGACGGCATCGACAGCGGCCCTCCAGGTCGAGAACCTCCATCTGGACCTGGGCGGTCGGCGTGTGCTGTCTGGTGCCGAGCTGAGCGTCGATCGCGGTGAGCTGGTCGGTCTGATCGGTCCCAACGGGGCGGGCAAGACCACCCTGATGCGGGCCGTGCTCGGGCTGTTGCGACCGTCCGACGGCCGGATCCTCGTCGGCGGTCGTCCAGCCAGGGCGGGACGGACGGGCATCGGCTACGTGCCGCAGCGGCACGAGTTCGCCTGGGATTTCCCGATCTCCGTCGAGGGCACCGTGATGACCGGCCGCACCGGTGGACTGCGCCTCGGCCGCCGACCGGGCGAGAGTGATTGGCGCGCCGTCGCCGAAGCGCTCGACCGGGTACGGATGTCCGAGCTGCGGACGCGTCCCGTCGGCGAGCTGTCGGGCGGCCAGCGCCAGCGTGTGCTGGTCGCTCGGGCCCTGGCCGGGGAGCCGTCGGTGCTGCTGCTCGACGAGCCGTTCACCGGCCTGGACATGCCGACCGTCGAGCTCCTGACCGATCTGTTCGTCTCGCTGGCGCGCGAGGGCCACGCCGTGCTGATGACGACCCACGACATCGCCGGAGCGCTGCATTCCTGCGACCGGCTGGCGCTGCTGAACCGGCGGGTGGTCGCCAGCGGCCGTCCGCACGAGCTGCGCGATGACGATGTGTGGATGCGAGCCTTCGGGGTCAGCGCGACCAATCCGCTGCTGAAGATCGTGAAGGCGGCCTGAATGTCGATCGTCGAGTTCTTCACCGATCTGTTCAATCCCGATCTGGCGTTCCTCGCGAAGGCGCTCGCGATCGCGGTCATGGCGTCGATCGTCTGCGGCGTGATCGGCTGTTATGTGGTGCTGCGCGGTATGGCCTTCATCGGCGATGCGGTCGCGCACGCGGTGTTCCCCGGCCTCGCGGTGGCCTTCGTGATCTCCGGCAATCTCATCGTCGGCGGGACGGTGGCCGGCGTGATCACGGCGATCCTCGTCGCGGCGTTCTCGCAGAACCGGCGGCTCAAGGAGGACTCGATCATCGGGATCTTCTTCGTCGCGGCCTTCGCCCTCGGCATCGTCATCATCTCCCGAGCCCCGGGCTACGCGGGTTCGCTGCAGCAGTTCCTGTTCGGATCCATCACCGGGATCCCCGACTCGGACCTGGTCGTCGTGGCGCTGATGGGTCTCGTGGTCCTCGGCATCGCCTTCGGCCTGCACAAGGAGTTCGTGGCGGTGACCCTCGACCGGGAGATGGCCCGTGCCCTCGGGCTCAGGGTGTTCTGGCTGGACCTCACCCTCTATGTGCTGGTGACGCTCGCGGTGGTCATCAGCGTGCAGACGATCGGGAACATCCTCGTTCTCGCGCTGCTCATCACACCGGCAGCCACCGCTCGACTGCTCACCGACCGACTCGGCGTGATGATGACGCTCGCGCCGGTCGTCGGGGCGCTCGGCGCATTCGTCGGACTCTATGTCTCGTGGACCTGGGACACCCCGACGGGCGGCACGATCGTCCTGGTGCTGACCGCGGTGTTCCTGCTCGCCTGGCTGTTCGCGCCGCGGCACGGGCTGATGCCGCGCCGATGGCATCGGCATTCGAACCGATCGGACGTACTCGACGGGGCGGCGACCGATGTCGCTCCGCGGTGATCAGGAAGGGACGCGCATGACGACCGACGATGACCGAGGACCCGACACCAGCGGCTACGTGGACTACCTGATCACGAACCGTGAGTTCACCGCCCCGGCGGTCGAGGCTGCGGTGGCGTCGATCAGCCTGGCAGACCCCGGTCGCCCCTTGCGGGTGCTCGACGCGGGCACCGGCGCCGGGGGAGCGCTGCCGGAGCTCGCGCGGCGGGCGGAGGCCTCGGGCCCCGAGGGCAGGGTTCTGGCCCTCGACGCCGATGAGCGGGCCATCGAGACGACGCGGGCATGGGTGGGCGATCGATCGTCGATCGAGCTGCGCGTCGCCGACCTGCGCGACGTGGCGGCCGATGCCTCGCGGTCCGGT
The DNA here is from genome assembly GCF_016918125.1 of Aeromicrobium sp. YIM 150415. Lineage (NCBI taxonomy): Bacteria > Bacillati > Actinomycetota > Actinomycetes > Propionibacteriales > Nocardioidaceae > Aeromicrobium > Aeromicrobium sp. YIM 150415. Next base: position 364,864 of record NZ_JAERWM010000011.1, read on the forward strand.
GGCGTCTACGACCTGATCTGGTCGTCCGATGTCATCTGGCCGGCGACCTTCGACGACCCCGCGGCGGTGGTGCGAGAGCTCGGCGACGCACTCGCTTCGCGGGGCACTCTCGCACTGTTCACCACGAACTACTACCAGTCGATGATGCTCCCGGGGCACTCGCGGCTCGAACGGCTGATCCGGACGGCTTCGGAGCTGACCTGGGGTCTTCCCGACGACGGGCCGACCCACGCCGAGCGTCTCGGCGCCTGGATGCGGCAGGCGGGATTGGCCGACATCACGGTGACGGCATTCCCCCTCGCAGCCTCGACCGCCCTCGAGACCCCCGCCCGGACCTATATGGAACGGATCGTCTGGCCGGAGATGCGCCATGCCGTCGCCGCTCGGGGCCAGGAGGCGGGAATGAGCGAGGAGGACGTCGCTCGCGCCGAGGAGCTGCTCGACCCGGGCAACGACGACTGGATCGGCGCCGATCCGGATGCCTTCACCGTCCATCCCGCCCTGCTCTGGACCGGACGGGCACCGGCCTGAGCCGGTGCTCGACGCTCCGTCAGAACTCGGGCCAGTTCTGCTCCAGCCCGGTGAGGATGAACTCGATCTTGGTGTCCATGGCCTTCCGGGTGGTCCAGGACTCCTCCGGATGGAGCGGCGACCCGGATTCCCCGATCGCGTCCCGCACGGTGTCCAGCCCCGTTCGGCCGTCCTCGTCGACAGCGCGCATGGATTCCACGCCGAGGTGGGAGGCGAAGACGGTGTCGCCGATGAAGTCGAGCGCGAACATCGCCTGTCGTGGGGTCTTGCCCTGTGCGGCGAGGTGGTCCGCATACGCCTTGAACACGTTCTCGATGCGGGTGGGCGCGGCCGGATAGGCGTACACGAGGCGGCTCAGTCCCGGATAGTCCTCGCAGACCCGCCAGCACTCGTCCGCCCACCTGCGCAAGGTGTCACGCCAGGAGGCGGCGGGCTCGGGCAGCACGATCGTCGCTCCCGCGGCGTCCAGACAGGCGGTCACGAGATCCTCGCGCGAACCGAACAGCCGATAGATCGCGGCGGTGACCACACCCAGTCTCTCGGCGACCGCCGAGAGCGTGAAACGGTCGACTCCTTCGGCGACGGCCGCGGCCACCACGTCGTCGGCGGTGAAGGCCGGTTTGCGGCCGACCTTCCGGCCCCCGGCCGGGATCCGTCTCGGAGGTGTCGCTGACGGATCATGCATCGATCCAGGTTATCGGATCACGATCGGGTGAGCTGCCAGCCTTGGGCCCGATGGAGCCGGTCCCAGAAACGGGCATAGGTGCCGCCGGCCGCGAGCAGCTCGTCATGGGTGCCCTGCGCCTCGACGCCGCCCTGCTCGGTGAGGGCGACGATCTGGTCGGCCGCCGCGATGGTGTCCAGGCGGTGCGCGATGATCAGGACCGTCGCCTGCCGACGCAGCCGCTCGACGGCGGCGACGATACTGGCCTCGTTCTCCACGTCCAGCGCGGAGGTGGCCTCGTCGAGCAGCACGATCGGCGACCGCTTGAGCAGGGCGCGGGCGATCGCGACCCGCTGCCGCTCGCCACCGGACAGTGCCCGGCCGCCTTCGCCGACCCGCGATTCCCAGCCATCGGGCAGCCGTTCGGCGATCTCGGTGACGCCGGCCAGGTCGGCGGCCTCGCGGACCTCCTGCCGGCTCGCCCCCTCGCGCCCGACGGCGACGTTCGCCTCCAGCGTGTCGTCGAACAGATAGACGTCCTGGAAGACCATGGACAGCTGACCCATCAGCTGCTCGGTGGTCTGCTCGGCGACCGGCAGTCCGCCGACGCGCACGGTGCCCGAGTCGACATCGTAGAAGCGGCTGACCAGACGAGCGATGGTGGTCTTGCCGCTGCCCGACGGTCCCACGAGAGCGACCATCGAGCCCGCCGGCACGGACAGCGACACATTCTGGAGGACCGGTTCGACGCCGGGTCCGTACGCGAAGGTGACATCGTCGAGCTCGATGCTCCCCGGTGCCGGCAGCGCGCTGGCCGACGGCGGCTCAGGTAGCGGCTCGGCGGTGAGCACCTCGTCGATCGCGTCGAGCAGGGGGCGCCGTGATTCCAGCGCCATCGCACTCTCGGTGATGGTCGACAAGGTGGAGGTGAACCGCAACGCCAGGCCGATGAAGGCCAGCGCCGGTATCGGTTCCAACGATCCCGACACCGCCAGCGAGCCGGACACCCCGATCAGCACCACGACCACGCCCTGGGTGACCATGCCGCTCAGCAGCAGGCCGGCCGTCTCGATCCACTGAGCTCGGGTCTTGGCCGAGCGGGTGTGCTCGAGGGCCGTGCTCAGCGGTGGGAAGTCGCCGCTGCGGCCACAGGAGCGGAGCGCGCCCTGGCACTGCGCGTACTCCACGATGCGGCCCGCCAGGTTCACCTCCTCGGGCTCGTGGATCTCGCTGCCTCGCCGCATGAAGGAGGTGGAGATCAGCGTGATGAGCACGAACACCGGGGCGGCGATCGTCAGGGCCAGGCCCAGCAGCGGGTTCCACAGCCATGCCGCGATGACGATCACGATTGCCGCGGTGAATCGCGCGATGAGCGGCCCGATCATATGGGCGAAGATCTCGCCGGCGGACATCAGCTCGGCGGAGACCATCCGGGACAGCCTCCCGGACAGGGGCCGGGCGAACCAGCCCAACGGCTGCTTGGACACCCGATCGCCGACGAGGCGGTGGATGCTGCGCAGGAAGTCCAGGGCCACGGCGTAAGTGCGTCGTTCTTGTAGGTAGTGCAAACCGAAGCAGGTGACCGCCAGTACGGCCAGGACCACGAGCCATCCGCCGATGCGTAGACCCCAGACAGGGTCGCCGGAGGCCAGCGAGCTGATCGCCGGGAGAAGCGCCGCCAGGGCGAGCCCCTCGACCAGTCCGCTGAGCGCGGCGACCACGAGCGCCGGGCGCAGCGCCTCGGGCTCGGAGATCATGCGCCGGAGGCGGGGGAGGATGTCGATCAGCGGCAGCGTCATTCGGCACCTCCGAGGGTGGCTGTGGTCGACTCCCAGAGTCGGGAGTATCCGGTGTGGTCCATCAGCTCGTCATGGGTGCCCGTCGCGACGACGCGACCCGATTCCACGAGGACGATCTGGTCGACGCCCTTGATGGTCTCGGGGCGGTGGGCGACGAGTAGGACCGTCCTGTCCCGCGCCAGGTCGGACAGCGCCTGCTGGATCTGATGCTGCGACTCCGGGTCGGTGAGAGCGGTGGCCTCGTCGAGGATGAGCACGGGAGCGTCGACCAGGATGGCTCGGGCGATGGCGATGCGTTGCGCCTGGCCGCCGGAGAGTCCGGTGTCCGCGCCGTACACCGTGTCCAGGCCGGACGGCAGTTCGTCGATCTCATCGAGGACGCGGGCGGCGCGGGCGGCCTCGCGGATCTGCTCGTCGGTGGCGTCGGGCCGGCCGAGCGCGATGTTGTCGCGGATGCTGATCGAGGGCAGCTGAGGATCCTGCAGCACGAAGCCGATATGCGTGTACAGGTCCTCGATCCGGCTCACGGGAGCACCGCCGAGGCGGATCTGCCCCGAACGGGGGTCGTCGAAACGTGCGAGCAGGGTGGCGATGGTCGACTTGCCCGATCCGGATGGACCGACCAGTGCCGTCACCGTGTTCTGACGCAGCGTGAACGAGACATCGTCGAGGGCGAGCTCGGCGTGCTCGTCCGATCCGTAGGCGTAGCTGACCCGGTCGAAGACGACCTCGTGTCCGTCGGGGACCACGGGGTCGGGCTCGTCGTCGAGGACCGGCGTCTCGAGCAGATCGGTCAGGCGGCGGGCCGATGCGCCGGCCATCTGCTGGGCCCACATCGATCCCATCAGGATCTCGAGGCCGTAGGGGACGAGCAGGGCGATCAGCGAGGTCGCGAGGACGTCGGGGGCGGTGACCCAGCCCTGGTGCACCAGCCAGGTGCCGCCGCCGATGTTGACCAGCAGGATCAGGGGCACGGCGAGCAGGGAGTTGCCCAGCGCGCTCACGGTGATCAACGGACGCACCCACGCGTAGTAGAAGTCGTGGAACTCCTCGGCGGCGTGCTGGTAGGCACGGTGGGCACGGCCGACCCGGCCGAAGGCCTTCACCACCGTGATGCCGGTGACGAACTCGACCATACGGGCCGAGACGATGCCGAGCCTCTTGTCCATCTGCACGGTCTTCTCGCCCATGCCCCGCATCGAGAAGGCCATCGCCGCGACGTAGAGCGGCAGTGTCGCGATCGCGAGCAGGCCGAGCCGCCAGTCGATGATGAACGCGTAGATCATCAGGGCGACGGGCATGACGACCGCGTTGGTGACCTCGACCGGTCGATGTGCGATCAGCTGGTGGATGGTGCCGATGTCGTCCTGCAGCGCCTTGCGGACACGCCCCGAGTTGGTGGAGGTGAACCAGACGAGTGGCACCCGTGAGAAGCGCCGGATCATGCGCCGGCGGATCAGGTGGCCGAGCTCGATATCGGCCAGATGCGTGATGAGCAGCGCGACGAAGTAGACGAGGAGTCGGAGCGCGAAGGTGATCAACAGGATGCGCAGCCACCGATCCACCTCATCGGCGTCGACGGCGCTCCCTTCACGGGCGGCGCCGAGCAGCGCATCGCCGATGTGCACCAAGGCGATGTACGGGACAACGGCCAGGATGCCGGAGATCGCCGCCAGGAGTCGCCCGATCGACAGTTTCGAGGACACCGGGCTCATCAGGTCCTTGAGGGACTGAGCGTCGGCCCTCTGCTGGGCCTTCGTATCGGAGACGGTCTCGGACGCGGATTCACGGGAGGAGGCGTCGATCGTGGGGGCGTCCGTCGGCATGTCTCTCCTCGGTCGAGTGGCACGAGTCGAACCCATTGGTGAGGTTCGCCTTGCCTAATAGTAAATGGCATTCAGATTAGCTAGGAGTGCGCTCTGAGGCAAGGTCTCGGGGCCGTGACCGTCCTGCGCCGTGGCGGCCGATGGCGGCGGCCACTGCTCCGAGCAGCGTGAGAAGGAAGGCCGCGGCGAGCAGTTCTGTCGTGCCTGGCTCGGCTCCGGTGGGCGGCAGCTCCCCGTTTCCGCGCTTGCCGCTACCGCCGGCCGGGCCCTGGTGCGCGTTGTCGGCAAGGTTCCCGTCGGCGTCGGTACCGGCTGGAGTGTCACGCGACGTGGCGACGATCTCGAGGTCGTCCCAGCCCAGCAGCGCTCCACTGCCCTGCTGGACCACCACGCGGTGATGTCCCGGGCGGGCGTCGGAGGGGATCGTGACCAGGGCGGCGCCGTCCTGGCCCAGTGGCCGGGTGGACAGCAGCGTCGGATCGGAATGCAGCCAGATGCGCACCTGGAGACCGGCCCGCCTCTCTCCGGCTCGGACCGCGATGGTCTCGCCGGGCGCGGCGGTCGCCGGGACCGTGACCCCGCCGCGAAGCTCATCGGTGAGTGCCGCGTCGGGCACCGGGGCTATGCCACCGGGCGGCTGATGGTTGCCATCGTCGGCGCCGTCCTCGATCGTCACGGGATCCGATTGCGGTGACGGCGCCGACGAACCCACCCGATTGTCGGCGATGAGCGTGGCCGTCCACCTCCCGGCGGGCACGCTTCCGAACACCACGTCCGTGTCGTCAGCCGCGGCCCGGCGACTGAGCACGCGGCCCTCGATCGAGGTGAGCGCGATCGCGTATCCGGTGATGGGCGACCCGCCGTCACCGGGGGCCTGCCAGCTGACCGCCACATCGGTCCCGTCGGCCTCGGCGGTCGGTGCGTCCGGCCGGTCCGGCACCGACGGATCGTCGGGACCGGGCTCGTCATCGTCCTTCGGGTCGATCGGCGTGCCGCCGTTGGCGCAGGACCGGTCCAGCGCGCCGTTATCGGCACCCTTCCAGATCGGGCTGGCCGGATCGCCGGGATCGACTCGTCCGTCGACCACGAGCGTCAGGGTGGCGCTCTCGTCGTAACCGTGGCGATCCGCCCAGGAGGTGTCGATGCAGTACTTGCCCGGTGAGCCGAAGCGCCAGGTCGAGGACGGGATGACCCCCGAACCGGGACGCAGTGTGAACTCGCGTGGGGAGTCGAGCTCGACGGCCCGGAAGCTGACGCTGCCGGGCCCGCGCGCCTCGTCGAAGGTCACTCTCATCGGCCCGGACCCGCGCGGCATGCCGAGCATGTCGGTGCCGAGCAGTCCCAACGATCGCAGGAGAGGTGGCTGCGTCGCCTGGTACTGCGGTTCGGTGGCGTGGACGATGGCGTCCTCCGCCTGCACGAAGCGCGTCGGTTCGCTGGTGCCCGGTCGCCAGTCCGCGATGGTGAGGCCGTGGTCGAGGGTGGGATGCATGCTGACGGAGCGTGTCCCGGGCACGACGTGCGCCGGCGCCACATCGGCGACGTCCACGGCGGGTGCTTCGGGCGCGCTCGGCGCGGGGAGCGTCCGCGCGCACGGGGTCGCGGTGGCGGGATCGGTCTGGTCTCCGACGGCCAGCGTCAGCCAGTCGCGGACCACCTGCAGCTCGCCGCCGATCTCCGTCTGCGCCGAGACGGCCAGGCAGTAGACCCCCGGCTCGGTGAAGGTCCAGTGGTAGTGGGAGTGGTTGGAGACCGCGGCCGAGGAGAGTGTCGCGGGTAGGCCGGGACCGCTGATCCCGCTGCGGGTGTTGACGAGCACGTTCGGAGCATTGGAGCCCGACTGCTGCCACACCGCCAGCTGGCCGGGTGCCGCCCCGCCGTCGGGTGAGGCGATCTGTTCGATCGTCATATCGGTGAGCGAGCCATTGGCCACCAGTGCCCGGTCCTCGGTGCTGCTGCCGATCCAGGCGAAGTCCCGAGTCCCCAGGTCCGCGGAGGTGGCCTGAGGGCTGTTCCAGATCTCCTGGCCAGGGTCGCCCATGAAGGGGTGGCTGCCATCGGCGGGAACGGTCGTCTTGATCCTGTCGTTCTGGTGGATGACGACGTCCCGGTAGTCCAGTGAGCCCTGACCGTCGACATGGGCGCGAATCTCGAGCCGGCGATCGTCTCCCTCGCCCACGAGCCGCGGCGCCACCACGTCGGCGTGGCCGGTGCGCATGACATAGATGTCTCCGGGCTGCGGTTCGGTGGGTTCGGGTTCCGTGGGCTCCGGTTCCGTCGGCTCGGGCTCGCTCGGCTCGGGCTCCGGACTCTCGCCGGGACCGCCACCCGCCGTACCGCACGGAGCATCGATGGGGACGCTGTCCCCGACGGCGAAGCGCACCCGCTGGGGCGGCGTGGTCATGCGCTCAGGCATGCGAGGGAACAGCGCGGTCGCCGTATACGACACGCAGTACATGCCGGGAGCGGTGAACCGGTGGCGGTAGCGCGCGTCGGTGCTGCTCCCGACCCCTGCCAGGAGGATCACGGATCGAGATTGCTCCCGCCCCTCGGCATCGCGGCCCGTGCCGAGCATCGGGGAGGTGAGCCCCTCGGTCTCCGTCGCCGGCTCCCACGAGCCGTCGGCGGTGTCGCCGTCCGCGGTGTACGCCTGGTAGACGCCGCCTTCGGGGGCGATGACCTCGTCGAGGTTCAGCGCGATGTCCGGCTCAGCGGGCCGGACGAGGGCGAATGTCAGAGAGGGTGCGGCCGCGTCGTCGCCGCTGACGCCGCTGAGCCAGGCCCGTTCGCCGGGCGCGCCGAGGGTGCGGTGTGCGGGGGTATCGGGGAGCTCGTAGCTGCGACTGTCGGCGATGCGCAGGGTCTTTCCGCGTGAGCCCGACTCGAACCAGCTCATCTGACCGGCGGACCAGCGCGGCTGCAGTCGGGCCGATCCGGCGGCCATCTCGGTGTCGTCGGCGAAGCCCGCGGTGGCTACGAGCGGACCGGTGAGGAGCGCGAGGAGGGCGGTCAGGAGGAGTCCGGTGCGAAGAGGGCGATGCGTCACAGTCATTCCAGGGGTAGCGGTCGGGGTGATGAAGTCCTCGGCCGTCGACCGGTGGGCGCCGTGAGGACGGCGCCCACCGGCCGGCGGTGATGCGGATCAGCCGACGACGAAGCGCGCCTCGCCGTAGGCCGCGCCCGCGGCGCCGGCGTCGACATCGAAGCCGACGTAGTCGTCCCACGGGGTCGCGGGACCATCGAAGGTCCACACGCCGTGGACATGGCCGCCCGCGGGCAGCGTGAGCTGGCCCTGGCCGCCGAACTGCACGTCCGGATGCGTGATGTCGATCGTGATCGTCGATGCGCAGCCCGTGCCGGACGCCGAGTAGGTGAAGCCGACATCCGGGACATTGGCATCGTCGTGGGCGTCGACGCTCCATCCTTGGGGTGTCGCGCTGACCGCGTCGCTGGTGCCCGGGTAGACGAACTCGAAGTCGGCGAGGTCCGCGGCCGGATGGCTGGAGCCGTTGATCGTCGTCAGGAACTGATAGCTGCCGTTGGTGCACTGGACGTTCACGATGTCGTGGTGGCCGGGGTCGACCGTGGTGGCCGCCTGGGCGGGGGCGGCCGCGACTCCCACGGTCGCCAGACCTCCGACGATCGCTGCTGCCAATGAACGCTGACGCATGAAGCTCTCCTTCGTGGTGGTCCCGGTGCTCTCATCGGGACAAGGGCATGGCGAACACCCCCGGGGAGGGGGTGCGATTCTGCTCTCTAACCGCCGCTGACCGGGCGGGCTGGTCACCGAGATGGTGATGGTGGAGGGGATCTCAGCTAAACATTAATGGGAGTCGTTGTCAATAAGTGCTGCGGAGTGATCGCCCGCATGGATCGGGCGGGGGCGCCACGATGTTCTCGGTGAGCCCGCCACGGCCTCCGGCCACGACTGCGTCGCCGCTCACCGCCGAGGCCTCGCCCCGGCTGCCGGGAGGCGGCACCCGAGTGTCCATCATGCGTCCGCTTCGGGTTGACCTGCGAAATGCAGACCTCTACCTTTGGTGTTGAGTCAAAATCACCGATGCCCGTCACTGACGGGCATCTATGCCGTCGGATGGCGGCGGCGCAGCATTTTTCGGGGGCTGAACGTGAGGCGCATCTGGCGGCCAGTCTCGCGCCCGCGTGCGCGAGACGAACGAGCGATCACTCGTTGGATCACGAGTCAGAGCCAAGATCTCCTGCTCCTCACCGGTGCCGGCGGCATCGGCAAGACGTTCACCGTCTCGCGCTCCATGCAGCAGCTCGGGGATCAGGTGGTCGCGTATCGATTCGGAGGTATCGGCGCCGCGGGCCCGGCCTATCTGCATCCCGTTCCGGGCACCAGCGACCTGGCAGGCGCACTCATCGACCAGCCGGTCGATATCGAGGACCCCGACGATCTCGCCGGACCCGCGTTCGAGGATCAGCTGCGAGAACTCACCCGGGCCGTCCGGGCCGTCTCGAGTAATTCCGTAGCGCGCGTCCTCTTCATCGACGACATCGGTTCGGTGGACAAGGCCATGGTCGGGGTACTCACCGGCCTGCGTCGCACTGCGCAGAAGCTCGGCTGGCGGGTCATCCTGGCGGCCAGGAGCGCCCCCTTGGCGCTGTATCTACCCGACGGATTCCTCGTGCGCAGGCTCGAGCCGCTGAATGTGAACGACCTGCGAGACGTGGTGCAGGAGGCCTTCGCGGCATCCGTGTCCCTCGTGGTCGCGCGGCGGCTTCATTGGTGGAGCGGGGGCAGTCCCCTGCTCGCTCTGGAGATCGTCGACGACCTGAGCGACGCCGAACTGTCCGGTGACCGCCCGTGGCCTGGTCCGGCCCGGGTGGGTGAGGGCGCGATGCGACTTTATGGCGCGCTGGTCGAGTCGTTGAGCGCGTCCGCCCGCGCGCTGCTCGTGACGCTCAACGCCTCCCCGTACGTGAGTCGGAAGGCGGGCCGATCCTGGGACCGCTGTGTGTGGAAAGAGTTGGAGGAGGCCGGCCTCGTCGCTTCTGCCGGTGAGGGGTGGGAGCTGCTCGCGCCGATGGCTGCGTTGCTCGCCGAGGCTGACCCGTTGCCGACCGGCGAGCTGCAATGGCACGGTCCGATCGCCGTCGATGGTCGCTCCTCGTCCAGGTCTGGGGCCGAGCGCGGTATCGCCGAGGATCATCGGGCCCATCGGCGGATCGCGAACTCGCTCATCCGAGGCCTGATGAGCGGCGATGCCAGTGCGATGGAACCCGGGTCATGCGGTGCCGAGCCGACAGAACGGCACGAGTGCCCGGATCACGTGTGGTTCGACGACCCGGAGGCAGTCTCCGAGGAACTGCTCAAAGCCGGTCGTCGAATGCTCGCCAGCGTTCTGCGGCTGGAACGCGCGGACTCAGCCATAGCCTGGTCTCAACTCCTCGACGATGCTCGTCGCATCGCCGCCACGTCGTCGCTGTCGGTACGGGGCGTCTTTCCCCTCGTCAAGGTCCTCCTCACCACCGGCGAGCTGAGCTTGGCGCGCTCACTGCTCAGCGCCAAGCACGAGGCACTGCGGCTCGATTCCTCGCAGAGCCAGATACAACGTGTCGGGGGAGACCCCGATGGGACGCTCGGCTGGGTGAGCGTCGCCTTCGCTGCCGCGCATCTGGCTCTCGTGGATGGGCACTACCATCGAGCCGAGTGCTGGCTCGACGAGATGACGAGGTTGAATCCGATGCTGGACGGTGCCCCCACCGTCGAGAGCATGCGGGCCGTCACCCGAGCGATGCTCGCGGGGGCGCGGCCCGATAACAGCGCACCTGAGCAGATCCACGGTCTCAGCTCCCGTGCGACCGGCGAGCGCGCCATCAACCTCGGCCAGGCGTACGCCGCTCTCTCCGACCACACCACGGCAGTCGCTCTCTTCGCGGTGGGTCTGGATTTCGCGCCGACGCCCTACCAAGGCAGCCTGGATATCGCCAGCCTCGGTGTGGCGATGGTTGGAGCGGCCCCCGACCCTTCGTCGCGCCGCTTCTCCACGATCTTCTCGCGGGTGCTCGATGCGGCGCAGGAGCACGAGGGCATCCCGACGCGCGCCGCCACCTCGGTGCGGCTGCGCGCAGAGGCCGTGCAGGCCACCGCCGGATTCGTCCGCGGACGCGATGACCCTGCGCACATCCGCGCGCTCTACGTCGAGTCCCTCACGGCCGCGGCGGCGGAGGGTTCCGTCAAGCAGCGCATCATCACCCAGTTGTGCTTCGCGCATTTCCTGGTGAAGTCAGGTGAGAAGTTCGATGCCGAGGTCATGCGCGAGCGGGCGGCGGCCACCGCCACCCTGGCCGGCCTGGATGGCTGGAGACGCGCGATCGGCTCCGAAGCTCCGCCGGAGACGCCAGAGCCGGTCGAGGTCACGATCGACTGGCAGGAGTTCGACGAGCTGGAGCGGGACATCCTCGTCCTGGCGGGGCGTGGCGCCACCAACGTCGAGATCGCGAATGCGGTCTACGTGTCGGAACGCACTGTCGTCAACCGGCTGCGACGCATCTACGCACGGTGTGGCGTGAATGGCCGAGCCGGTCTGCGCGGGCTGATGGATCTCGCGCCGCCGCAGTGGCCCGACAACGCGTAGCCCTCCGGCCCTCTGGCGGACGGGAATCTCGGTCTTGCCTGTGATGGTCGGGGGCTCTGTCATCGGGTAGGCCATCGCGGCGACCGATCACGACGCCACACAGCAGAACCACCCTTCAACGGTGCGCGGACCCGGTAGGTTACGGGCTTGCGTCACGGCTTGCCCTAAAGCTGCGTTCTGCTGCGCGGGCCGCCGGGGATGCCTTGACGCAGTCTTTCCTCCGGGTACTGCCCAGATACCTGCGCCTTCTGCTGATGTGGTCGCGGGACGGGGTGCCCAACCTCGTCTGTCCGCACTCGACAGCACGGAGGTACTTCTCGTGAGACGTTCACGAACGGTCAGATCGGCGGCCCCGCCGCGCCGGTCGCGGTGGTCACGGCCACTCGCGGTCGGTGTGGCGGTCGCTGTCGGCGTCATCGGATCGAGCGGGCCGGCCGTGGCTGCGCTCGATACCTATCCGAGTGACCCGGCAGAGGCCGAGGCCAGCATCATCGACACCTCGATCCTGGGGATGGAGCTCGCTGGAGGAGGGCGGACCGCTGCCGGTTCGATCAGCGATCCCGGGCCGAACAGCGGGGCCTTGAATCTCGACGTGCTCGGCAACGAGCTGATCTCGCTCGGCGATATCGAGCTACCCCTCGATGAGTTCATCGACTTCGGCCAGCTGGGGGTTCTGCTCTCTGAGTCCGAAGCGTCAGGTCCGCGCGACGCACGTGCCATCTCGGGGGTCGCAGGTGGAGACGGATCGATCACGCTCGATGGTGCCGATGCGGACTTCGGTTCCGCATCGCTGGATCTGTTGTTCCTCTTCAACGAGCTCGGCATCGACGGTGTCACCGATCTGCTGATCGATGACGCACGGCTGATCCTGGGCGCTGGCGGTGCGGAGGTCATCGCCGAGGACGGTCAGTTCCTGGACCCCGACGAGGTCGGTGGGCCGGGTCAGTACAGGGCCGCGGAAGCGACCCTGCTGCTGTCCTCGCCGGCGGTCGACGAAGCCGCCGGGCAGATCTACGACACGATCGGGACCATCGATCAGACGATGGAGGAGCAGGTCAACGATCTGCTCGACCTGGCTCCCCTCGAGCAGATCCTGAGCGCCTTGCCGGGCGTGTCGGCCACGCTCAGTGCGCAGGTGACCTCCACGATGCAGGAGGACATCTTCGCGCAGGTGCTGGCCGAGCCGATCACCACCAAGAACGAGGTGCTCACGGTCGACTTCTCGACCGGAACCTTCGAGTTGCACCTCGATCAGCTGCTGTCGGGTGAGAATCGACCCGGGCAGCCGACGGGGATGAACAACCAGAATCCCAACACCGAGCTCATCGACGATGAGCTGTACCCGATGATCGCCGAGACGGTGCACGATCTCATGGAAGAGGTCACCACGATCGTCGTCGGCGCGATCGAGGGGGCGCTCGGCAGCGTCACCGTTGATCTCACCGCGGGAATCAGCGCGCTCGGGAACGGTGCGACGGTGACGACGAGCGTCAACCTCATGGGCGATATCGCGAACGGCACGTGCGTGCCGTCGGGTCTCGGGGGCGCCGCGCTCTGCGCTACGCTCACTCAGGCGATCAACGCCGCGGCCCCGGTCATCGAGGGTCTCGTGCAGCCGATTCGCGACTTCGTGCTCTCCGATGCCGGCCAGCAGATCTTCGATCTCCTGGTCCGTGACATCAAGACCGGTTTGATCACCGTGCCGCTGCGCGGAGCGCTGGAGCCGTTCATCGAGATGCTTGCCCAGGTCATCTCCTTGCAGCTCAACCGGCAGGTCGCTGAGACGTGCACGCTGGACGGGACGGAGACGCTCGGCTCTCTCGAGGTCTCGGCGCTGAGTCTCGGGCTGGTGCAGGCGGCCGACGGCGCACGGCTCAATCTCGGCAATGCCGGTGCCCGAGTGGACGCTTGCGATCTTGCTGTTGGTGATCCGGTGATCAGTGCTGTGTCGCCGGTTCCGGCTGGTGGTGATTCCGTGGTGGAGTCGTCGGGTTGGGAGCCTGGTGCTGAGGTGTCGGTGC
>NZ_JAERWM010000012.1:0-31908 GCF_016918125.1 Aeromicrobium sp. YIM 150415
CCCGCCGCGACCGGACCCGCCCATCACTGACATCGACATCACGCGCAACACCGATCCGTGGTCCCCCATGAACACCCTTGCTGACCTCGATATCCATACCGAAAGCCTGCCGCCACCACCTCGTCGAAGACCCCATCCCCGCCCCAACCGCAAACGCCGCAGACGACAGACCATAACCCTCTAAACACACCAACTCATAGAACCGCCGACGCGTCTGCACCGAATGCCTCACAACAACTCCTCATCAAAGATGTTGCTTCGACCGATTGAGACCGCCGCCTCGAAGTGCGTGATAGCTCACCGCCCGGGCAGGGCCGGGATCAGTGGCGGTTGCGGCGGGCGAGGAGCAGTACCACCAGGCCGAGGACCAGCAGAGCCAGAGCGCCCAGCACCGCGAAAAGACCGACCTGGGTACCGGTACCCGGCAGGTCGTCGCTCTTGTCCGCGGTGGAGATGTCGACCTTCGACCTGTCCGACTCGATCGGCGTGCCGGGCGGCACGATGCCGGTGCCCGTGGCCACATTCGTCAGCGGCTCGCCGGTCAGATCGCGCGCCACGACGGTGTAGGTCGCGGTACAGGTCACCGAGGCACCGGGAGCCAGCGACGCCGCCTCCTCCGGGCAGGTGATCGCCGAGAGCTCGCCGTGGCCGTTGAACTCCTGCTCCTCGACGGAGACATCGGTGAGCGTCACGGTGCCGGTATTGGTCAGCCGGAAGGAATAGGTGACGACCTGGCCCGCCCGCGTGACCCGGTCCGGATCCGCGGTCTTGACCAGATCCAGACCGGCCGTGGGCTCCTGCGTGATCTCGACGCTGTCGGGATCGGAGACCACCGGCTCGCCGCCGGGAGGCGTCCCCTGCGCCGTGGCGGTGTTGTCGATCGCGCCGGCATCGACATCGGCCTGCGTCACCTCGTAGGTGGCCGTACAGGTCACGGACGCACCGGGCGCCAGGGAGGCTGCCCCGCCGGGGCAGACGACGTCCGAGAGCTCACCGGCCCCGGAGAACGCGTCCTCGCTGACCGTCACGTCCTCCAGCGGCACATTGCCGGTGTTGGTGACGCGGAAGGAGTAGGTGATGGTGTCGCCGACGGTCAGACCGTCCTTGTCGGCGGTCTTCTCCAGCGCGATGGCCGGGTTCATGACGCGGACCCGGGCGGAGGACTCGTTCGAGCTCGGGCGGTCCAGCCCGGCCGGCGGCTGGGCGGACGCGACGGCGGTGTTGTCGACGAGCCCGGCAGCGCCGTCCGCCGCGGTCACCTCGTAGCTCGCCGTGCAGTCGACCGAGTCGCCGGGGGCCAACACCACCTGCGGGCAGAGGGTGTCGCTGAGGTCACCGGACCCGGTGAACGCGGTCTCCTCGACCTGCGGGTTCACCACCGAGACATTGCCCTCGTTGGTGACCCGGAAGGTGTACTGGATCTCATCGCCGATCGATGCCTCGGTCGGGTCGGCGGACTTGAGCAGACTCAGCGCCGCGCTCTGCTCCGCGGGGATGACGACCTCACTCGGCGGTGTGACCGTGCGATCGGTCGCCCCGCCGGGTGTGCCGGCGGCCGTCGCCACGTTGTCGAGCTGGCCGGCGTCCAGATCCGCCTGGGTGACCGTATAGGTCGCGGTGCAGGTCATCGGCTGTCCACCGGCGAGAGTCGTGGACGAGCACGTCACGTCCGACAGCTCGCCGGATCCGCTGAAGGCCACCTCGTCGACCGCGACATCGTTCATCGACACATTGCCGGTATTGGTCACCACGAACTCGTAGGTGACCTGTTGGCCGACCTCGGAGTAGGACTCCACCGGCGAGGACTTCGCCAGGGTCAGGCCGCTGGCCCGCGGGATCGTGACGACCGCCGACGAGTCGTTCGACTCCACCGGAGTGGCATTGGTGGTGACGGCGGAGGCACGTGCCGTGTTGTCGACCTGGCCCGTGTCGACATCGGCCTGAGTGAGCGGGTAGCTGGCGGTGCAGTCGACCGATGCCCCCGGCGCCAGCTCGACCTGCGGGCAGGTGATCGCCGGCGCGCCGCCCGAGCCGGTGAACACCGTCTCCGCCACCGACGGATCGGTCAACGTGACATTGCCGCGATTGGTCAGGTGGAAGGTGTACTCGATGACCGTGCCGGCATCGCGGGCCGAGTTCGGCGTGGCGGACTTCTCCAGGCCCAGGACCGGCTCCTCGACGCCGGGGATCTCCTCGTCGGAGTCGCTCGTCACCGGGTCCCCGCCGCCGACCGGGGTCCCGGTGGCCAGCGCGGAGTTGGTGACGCGTCCGGCGTCGATATCCTCCTGCGTCAGCGTATACGTGGCAGTACAGGTCATCGAGCGGTCGGCCGCCAGCCGGGTGTCCGGGCACTCGATGGACGAGAGATCACCCGAGCCGCTGAAGGAGGTCTCCTCCACGGCGACCGGGTCGAGGGGGACATTGCCGGTGTTGGTCACCACGAAGTGATAGGTGATCGGCTGCCCCACTACATAGTCGGCCTCGCTGTGCGGCGTCGCCACCTTGACCAGCTCGATGCCCGGTGCGGGAGTGGTCAGCGGCGTCCGCGTGGACGACTCGTTGGAGGTGACCGAGTCCTCGGTGCCGACGATGTCGCCCGCGGCGGTCGCCGTGTTCACGACCGCGCCGTCCGCCTGATCATCGGCGGTCGCCGTATAGGGCGCGTCGGCCGAGCACGTCACCGAGGCGCCCGGCGCGAGCTCACCGGCCGAGCAGGTGACCGCACCGACCTTGGGGTCGTCGACCGTGACATCCGTGAGCGGCAGCTGGCCGGTGTTGGTGACCTCGAAGGTGTAGCCGATCCGGTCGCCGGCATCGGCGATGCCATTGCCGTTGACGTCCTCGGGATCGCCCGCGATCTTCTGCAGCTGCAGGCTGGTGGGCTTGGTCGAGTTGGTGATCGTGCACGAGACGAAGTCGCCGATGCCGACGTGGACCCCGGCGGAGGCTCCCGCACCCCGTCCGTTCGGGAGAGTCGAATCCGCCTCACCGTTGCGCGTACATGCCCAGCTGATGTCGTACCGGTCCAGAGATCCGCTGGTGGCGGTCTCGGAGAAGGTGAAGGTGGCACCGCGATCGGTGCCGATGATGGTCTGCTCCTCGGTGGTGGCCGACGTGCCGGTCGCACCGGTCGCAGCGTCGTACAGCCGGGCGCCGTCCTCGTCGTCGATGGCGATCTCGAAGGCATCACCACCGAACCGCGAGTCGACCTGCTTGTTCAACTCCACCTGCGACAGCAGCACGCCGAAGGCCACGGCCTGGCGGCCGCCGCCGACCATCCGCTGGCTGAAGGTGTCGGGCGCCTGGCTGGCGACGATCGGCGTGCCGGTCTTGTTGGAGACGCTGTTCGACGAGCAGACGACCTCGCGCGTACCGAGGCCGGTGTACGCCTGGCTGCACGCATTGCCGATGCCGGGATCGGCGCCGTCGGCGGTCAGGGAGTAGATCGGGTTCGAGGAGCGCCAGGTGATCGACTCCCTCGCGTCGGTGCTCTCGGCATCGGCGCCGACCAGGGAGAAGGCATTGGACGGCTCGCCCGAGGGGGTGGTCAGCCGGATATCGCTCAGGACGATGTCCGTAGTGGTGCGGTCGCCGGTCTGGTACAGGGCCGGACGGCCGTCGACTCCCGTGTACGAGCCGTTGCCGAGGTAGGCACCCGAGTAGGTCGGGAAGCCTGCGCCCGCGACCGCGCCACCGGAGGCCTTCACCGTGAAGGTCAGCGTGGAGCCGCCGGGCAGCGCGACGGACATCTCCTGTCCGGCGGGACTCGATGCCTCTGCCGCGTTATAGCCGGAGAAGTCGAGCCAGCACAGCGTGGAGGCATAGCGCCCCGAGCCCTCGTCGGCGGTCGAGCAGGTCGTGGCGGTCGCCGCCGAGGCGGCGGGCGCGACCGCGATCGAGACCAGTCCCGCGGCCACCACCGCGAGGGCGAGGAGCAGAGCCCCGCATGCCGAGAACCAGTGGTTCCGGTGCAGTCGATGGATAGTCCTCACAACCCGACCCCCAGGGAGGCGACGCGATCGTCACCGTTCGAACAGCAGATCCCGATCACCCTAACCCGAAACGGAGGTCGGAGCGCCGATACCAGGCGATGTGGTACGAGACACCTGCGGTGAAGTGCCGGCCGTGGAGACGATGGTCGGGCCATCTCCTGCCTGCTTGACAAAACGCCCACTGTTTCCGGACGAAGGAGCGGGCGGGAACGGCGGTTCTGGCCGCCCCGCGACGGCTCGCCGGGCTTGACGACGCCCGGACATGGCGAAGGGCCGCACACCCCCGAGGTGCGGCCCTTCGCCCGGTGAAGGATCAGCTCAGCGCGAGCGGATCCTCGTCTTCATCGCCTCGACGTCCGACGAGGAGGTAGCCGATGCCCAACAGCACGAGCCCGCCGAAGAAGACCGGAGCGAGCAACTCGGCGCCCGTCCTCGGCAGTAGCCCACCGGGACCGGCTCCGTCGTCGCCGCCGGGTCCGCCATCGCCACCGTCGCAGTCCGTCGTGCACACCGGGACCTGAGTGGCAGCGGTGTCGACGAGGCTGTTGCCGAGCAGCAGATCGGCGAGCTGTCCCTCGTCGCCGGTCACGGCGAGCAGCTTGACCCGCAGTGCCGAGATCGACGCGGCGTGGTCGCTGAGCTGAACGTCCCCGTTGTAGCGGGCGGCGTACTCGTTCGGGACGTTGACGAGGATCTGAGCGATACTCGCGAGCGCCTCAGTGAGCTGATCGAGCGCATTCGCGAGCGGGGAGGCGAGTTGCTCGAGCGCGTTCTCGAGGTTCTCACTGAGCAGACCGAGCGCGTCGGCCAGCGGTCCGGTGAGCTGATCCAGCGGCAGCTCCACGGGCGAGCCGCCGGGGGCGGTGACCGTCACCGTGAGCTGGCCGACCAGGTTCTCGACCGTGGTCACCAGCTGTCCCACCAGCTCGGGAAGCTTCTCGGCGAGCGCCGGGAGGATCGTGTTCAGCAGGTCGGTGTTCTCCGGCAGGTTGTTGAGGTCCATGCCGAGGCTCTTCAGCAGCGTCTCCAGGTCCACGATGATCGAACCCGTGGACAGGTCGAAGGAGATCCCGCTGTCGGTCGTGGCCTCGATGCCCTCGCTGATCGCATTCAGCCCGGACACCTCGATCTTGCCGAGGTCGGGCAGGTCGGCGCAGGCCGTATCGGGAAGCCGCAGGATGCCCAGGAGGGTGCTGCAGAGGGCGGTGCCGCTGATCTCCAGATTCTCGGGGATCTGCGCCTCGCCCGCACCGAGGCCGTTCGAGAGCGCCGCGAGCGCAGGCACCTCGAGCACGAGCCGGGAACCGGCGAGGGAGTAACCGCGCGAGAGCTCGCTGCTGGCGTTCTCATAGCGGGCCTGCGAGGTGACCGCTCCGAGATCGAGACGCAGGTCGGCGATGTACTCGGTCAGCGGCTCGAGCGCCCCACCCGACAAGGCGAGAGTGGCGTTACTGGTCGCGGGCTGCGATCCTCCGCCGACGTGGATGATGCCGTCCTTCGTGACGGCTCCGCTGGCCGCATACGCCAGGCCCGCGGCACCTGTCTGCGCGTACGAGCCCACCGCGCCGATCTCGCTGTCCAGCAGCGTGTCACCGACGGGGACCGTCAGACGGTCGAGGGCCTGCAGCGGGCTCTCGGTGAACTGCTCGCCTCCCTCGGGGAATTGCGAGGAGGCTCCCTTCTCCTCGACCCCGTCGCCGACGATGTTCACCAGCTCGCCGAGGGCGTTCTTGCCGGCCAGGAACTGCGACTCGGCGTACGACGAGTAGGCGACGGCATCGTCTGCCGTTGCGGGGAGCGGCGCGAGGACGAGCGCCGCACCGAGGCTCGCGGCCACCAGGCCGGATCCGAGATACCTCATATGTGTGCCTTTGTACGAGAACGGACTAGTGACCGTCTCAACGACGCGCCCGGCCGAAGGTTACGCATCTCACATCGCGATCCCGGAGGATCTACGCGATCGCCCGGAGCACCGCCACGACCTTCTTCGCCGTCGCCTTGGCCGAACCGGGATTCTGACCGGTCACGAGCGTGCCGTCGACGACCGTGTACGGAGCGAACGGCAGCAGGCCCTTCTCATAGCGGGCACCGCGTTTCCTGGACTCGTCCTCCGCGTTATAGGGCACGAGCTTGTCGACGCGCGCGAGGATCTCCTCACGCCAAGCGAAACCGGTCATCGCACGCCCCGCGATCAGATGAGAGCCGTCGGACAGTCGCGTGTTGAGCAGACCGCAGTAACCGTGGCAGACCGAGGAGACGACCGCCCCGCGCTCGAAGAGCTCGCGCGTGATCCGCTGGAGGCCGTCGCTGTCCGGAAAGTCGTACATCACGGCGTGACCGCCGGTGAAGTAGATGGCATCGTAGTCGGCGGAGTCGACCTCCTCAGGACTCCGCGTGTTCTCCAACAGCGCCATCTTGGCCGGATCGGCGCGCCAGGCCTTCGCGGTCTTGTCGTCATTGGGGAACTTCAAGGACCGCGGTTCCAGCGGGGAGACACCACCGGCCGGACTGACGATCGACTGCTCGTAGCCCTGCTCCTCGAACACCTCCCAGGCATGGGTCAGCTCCGACAGCCACAGGCCGGTGGGATGAGAAGGGTCGTCGTAGTGCCCCACATTGGTCACCACGTGCAGGATGCGCTGGGACATGGATACCTCTCTCGGAAGATCGCCGGGCCGGTTCCAGTGTCGCTCGTTCGGTCAGCGCGCGCCGCGAACGCATCCGCAGCCGCCGGTGCGTGTGCGGCTCCTGATGTATGAGACGAGAAGTTCCCGGCGCCCCGGGCCGTTTCATCAGCTGCCGAACGCCCCCTCAACACCCCGATAACGAAGAAACCAGCGCGACCCTCGAGTTGACGACAGTCGCGCTGGCTTCTTGTGTTGCGGCGGAGGCAAGCCTCCGCCCGCCCACGAACCAACCACACCAGCAAACGACAAGAAGCCGTGCGTTAGCACGGCTTCTTGCGTTGCAGCGGAGGATAGGGGATTCGAACCCCTGAGAGCTTTCACTCAACCCGCTTTCCAAGCGAGCGCACTAGGCCACTATGCGAATCCTCCGCCGACGATCGTACCGGGGCCGGGGCGAGACCCTCGAATCGGCCCCACGGACGCGACTGGATCCCGGCACGTATGATGGGCGTCAGCCCCTCGCGTGGCGGCACATCACCCAACTCCCCCAGGGCAGGAATGCAGCAAGGGTCAGTGGTCCCTGCCGGGTGCGCGAGGGGTCCTTATGTCTCCGGACGCCACACCATCCCGACGCTGGCGGGCGCCGAGGGCACGAATCCGAGCGACTCGTACAGGCGCCGTCCCGGCGCATCGGCCAGCAGCGTCACATAGGCGTCACGCGGAGCCCGGGCGACGATGTCGTCGAGCAGCCACCCCACCACACGACGACCGAGACCGCGGCGCTGGAATCGCGGATCGGTGGCGATATCGGCGAGATGGAAGTACCAGCCGCCGTCGCCGATCGTCCGACCCATCGCGACCGCCTCACCCGAGGCCGCGTCGCGGACATGACAGAACGACCAGCTGCCGGTCAGCACGGCATCCCCTTGGTCAGGTCGTTTGGGCGAGAGCCCGGATGCGGCCCGCAACCGCAGGTACTCCTCCAGCTCCGGAGGTCCCGTCAACAACTCGAGTCCGTCGTCCATGCGGCCATCCTCCCAGCGTGCGTCACACGACCTGCCTGCCCGGTCACCTAGACTGACGGCGTGATCTTCCGACGCGTGGGGGACGGTCGGCCCTACCCCGAACACCACCTGACCCAGAGCGACTGGGCTCAGATCTCGCCGACCCAGGTCCGTCTCGACGATCTCACCACCACCAAGAAGGAACTCGACCTCGCCACGCTCCTGGACGAGGACTCCACCTACTTCGGTGACCTGTTCGCCCACGTCGTGAGTTGGCGCGGCGAGATGTTCCTCGAGGACGGCCTGCACCGCGCACTCCGCGCCGCCCTCCAACAGCGCACCATGCTGCACGCGCGTGTCTACTCCCCCGGAGGCAAGAAGTCGTGAACCGGCTCCAGCAGACCCTCGTCCTCGCGGGCACCGCCGTCGTCTTCGTCGGCGGAGCGGCCCTCGGCACCCAGCTCCTGCTCGCGCCGACCGGGGCGGACTCCGATGACATCGCCACATGCGAGACGCAGGCCATCGCCGTGGGCGATCTGGTGCAGAGCAGCATGATCACCGTCGACATCTTCAATGCCGGTGAGACCGCCGGCCTCGCCAACCGGGTCCGCATCAACCTCGAGGACCGAGGCTTCCTCGGCGGACGGATCGGCAACAGCGGCAGCGACGTCTCGCCCGCCAATGTCGCCATCCTCACCGACAACCAGGAGGATCCGACGGTCCAGCTGGTCGCGAGCCAGTTCAACGGAGATGTCGAGTTCGCCGAACCCGATATCGATACCGAGGATGCCGTGACGGTCATCCTCGGGTCCGGCTACCAGGACCTCCGCGCCGACGCGCCCACCGAGATCGAGGCCGGCCAGGAGACCAGCGTGTGCGTGCCGACCATCGACCTCGAGAACCCCGAGGGCTGAACCCGCTCAGCTCACGAGCGCCGCGGGCGCTCACCCCGCACGTGGGACGAAGGATGTGATTCCGCGGTTGCCCTGACCGCCGTGACATCACATCCTTCGTTCTCACCCACGGGAGGATGTGTTTCTGTGGTTGCCCCGGCAGCCACAGAGTCACATCCTTCGTGCCCCGCCACAGGCAGCTAGGCCGGCGTCGGCGTCTCGCCCATCACGCGGGCGAGGCGACGGATCGCGAACTCGTAGCCCTGGATACCCGCACCGGCGATGACGCAGCTCGCGATACCGGACACGAAGGAATGGTGCCGGAACTCCTCGCGAGCGTGCACATTCGACACATGCACCTCCGCGACCGGCAGTCCGACGCCCGTCAGCGCGTCACGCAGGACCACCGAGGTATGCGTGAGTCCGCCGGGGTTGATGACGATGCCGCCGCAGTCGGTGCGGGCCTCGTGGATCGCGTCGATCAGCGCGCCCTCGTGATTGCTCTGGACGGCACGGAGTTCCAGGCCCTCCTCGGCAGCGACGCGCTCGGCGAGGGCGACGACGTCATCGAGGGTCTCGTGGCCGTAGATCTGCGGCTCGCGCGTCCCGAGCAGGTTCAGATTGGGTCCGTTGACCAGCAGCAGTCGCTTCACGATGTCGGTTCTCCGTTCTGCCCCCGGGCGTCGAGTCGGACGGGCGCGTTGGGAACACCGTAGCCGTCGCGGCCACCGCGGCGCTGGGTCGGTCACGCTCGACGCGGGACCGGTGACGATGCGTTGTGGTCGCCATGACGACCACAACGCATCGTCATCAGTCCCGCCGGAGGCGACGCCAGAGGAGGAACAGGATGACGACGCCGGCGCCGATCGCGAGGGGCTTGCCGTAAGCCTTCACCAAGGCCGGCAGCAGCGTGCTGCCGAGGTCGAGGGGTTCGTCCTCCTGCCCGGCCGAAGCCGACGACGATGTCGCCGTCGATGCCGAGGAGGTCGCCGCCGTCGGCTGGGGGATCTCCTCCGTGTGCTCCGCGTCCTCGACGCTCGCGGCGGCGGCTGGACCGAGCTTGGTCTTTAGACAGTCGACGAACTGATCGAGCAGCTTGTCGCTGACGTCCTGGATCATGCCCCGTCCGAACTGCGCCGGCTTGCCGGTGATCGACAACTCGGTCTCCACCCGCACCCGGGTGCCATCGGGGTCCTCGTTGAGCGTGGCCACGACATCGGCCCCCGCCGTGCCGTTGCCGCGTTTGTCCTTGCCCTTCGCCTCGATCGTCATGCGATGCGCGGTCTCGTCCTTCTCCACGAAGGTCCCCGAGCCGTTGTAGACGAGCGCGATCGGACCGAGCTTGACCTTGACCGAGCCCTCGAAGCCGTTCTCATCGGCTGAGGCGACGGTCGCCCCCGGGAAGCACTGCGCCACGGACTCGATGTCATTGAGGGCCGTCCAGGTCTCGTCGACGGTGGCCGGGACCGTGAACTCATGGGTCAGCTGCATCGCCATCTCAGACCTCCGCCGCCGCCAGCACCGCGCGCCGGGTGAGCACCGCGGCCAGGTGCCGGCGATAGTCGGCATCCCCGTTCAGGTCCGTCGGCGGATTGGTGCCATCGGCCGCGATGGCCGCCGCCTGCCGCACTGCCTCATCGGTAGCGGGCAGCCCGACCAGCGCCTCCTCGACCGCCCTCGCCCGCACCGGAGTCACGTCCATATTGGTCAGCCCGACGCGCGCCTCGGCGATCGTTCCACCATCGGTGCGCACCGCCGCCGCCACCGCGACGATCGGCCACTGATGCGCCACCCGTACGAACTTCTCGTAGTGGGCGCCCCAGCCCGTGTACTTGGGGATCCGCACCTCGACCAGCAGCTCGTCATCGGCCATCGACGTGGTGAAGAAGTCGTCGAAGAAGTCGTCCGCGGCGATCGTGCGGCGACCACCGGGCCCGACGACGAGGAACTCCGCACCGAGCGCGAGCACCGGAGCGCCCAGATCGCCGGCCGGATCAGCATGGGAGAGCGCCCCGCCGAAGGTCCCTCGATGACGCACCTGCGCGTCGGCGAGATGCTCGATGGCCTTGGCGATCAACCCCGCGTGCTCCCGGACCAGTGGATCGCCACTGACCGTGTGATGTGTCGTCGTCGCGCCGATCACGAGGGCGTCTCCGTCATCGCGGATGCCGCGCAGGCCCTCGATACGGCCCACGTCGATGAGCACCTCGGGGGCGTTGAGTCGCATCCGCAGCACCGGGAGCAGGCTCTGCCCCCCGGCGATGATCTTGGCATCGTCACCGTGCTCGGCGAGGGCGGCGACCGCCTCGTCGAGCGTGGTGGGGGCCAGATAGTCGAAGTCGGCGGGAATCATCGTGTCGCTCCTTCCGTCACGCCGGCCGCTTGGATCGCTTTCCACACCCGCTGCGGTGTGCAGGGCATCCGGATGTCGTCCACGCCCAGATGCCGCACCGCGTCGACGACCGCGTTGACCACGGCGGGAGTCGAGGCGATCGTGCCGGCCTCGCCGACGCCCTTGGTGCCGAGCGAGTTGGTCAGCGAGGGCGTCACCGTGTGGCCGAGATCGAAGTCGATCGTGTCGGCCGCGGTCGGCAGCAGATAGTCCACAAAGGAGCCGCTGACCAGCGTGCCGGCATCGTCGTAGACGGCCTCCTCCCAGAGCGCCTGCGCGATGCCCTGGACCAGACCGCCGTGCACCTGTCCGGCGACGATCAGCGGGTTGATCACCGTGCCGACATCGTCGACGCAGGTGTACTTGCGCATCCGGACGGCGCCGGTCTCGGTGTCGACCTCCATCGCGCACAGGTGCGTGCCGTGTGGATAGCTGAAATTGATGGGGTCGTAGGTGGCATCGGAATCCAGCGACGGCTCCATGTCCTCCGGGAGATCGTGTGCGGCGAAGACCGCGGCGGCGATCTCCCCGATCGCCATGCCCTGACCGGTGCCGCGGACGTTGAAGCGGCCGGCGGTGAACTCGATATCGTCGACCGAGGCCTCCAGCAGGTGCGCGGCGACCAGTTTGGCCTTCGCGATCACCTTGTCGGAGGCCCGGACCAACGCTTCGCCGCCGACCACCAGCGACCGGGACCCGTAGGTGTCCAGCCCCTTGGCGGCGATCTGCGTGTCCCCGTGCAGCACCTCGACGGCCTCGAACGGGACCCCGAGCCGGTCGGCGACGATCTGGCTGAACGCCGTCTCGTGGCCCTGCCCGTGGGCCGAGGCCCCGGTGATCACCTCGACCGTCCCCGTGGCGAGCATGCGCACGGAGGCGTGCTCCCAACCGCCGGCACCGTAGTCGAGCGATCCCAGCACCCGCGACGGTGCGAGACCGCACATCTCGGTGAAGGTGGAGATGCCGATGCCGAGCTGGACCGGATCGCCGCTCTCGCGGCGGCGGCGCTGCTCGGCGCGCAACTCGTCGTAGCCGAACTTCTCCTTGGCGAGCTCGGTAGCAGCCTCGTAATTGCCGGAGTCGTATTCCAGGCCGGCGACGGTAGTGAACGGGAACTCCTCGTGCTTGATCCAGTTCTTCTCGCGCACCTCCAGCGGATCGGCACCCAGTTCGGCGGCGAGCTCGTCCATCATCCGTTCGATGCCGAAGGTCGCCTCGGGACGGCCGGCACCACGATAGGCATCGGTCCAGGTCTTGTTGGTGAGCACGGTCTGGCAGGCGAAGTGGTACGCCGGGAACTTGTAGATCGCGTTGAACATGAACGCCCCGAGCACCGGCACGCCACCGCCGACGACGGCGACATAGGCGCCGAGATCGGCGAGCAGCTCGACCTTCAGCCCGGTGACGGTACCGTCCTTCTCGGCGCTGAGCGTGAGCTTCTGCCACTGGTCGCGGCCGTGGTGGCCGGCCACCAGCGATTCGGACCGGGTCTCGGTGTACTTGACCGGCTTGCCGAGCCGGCGGGCCAGCGCCCAGACGACCCACTCCTCCGGCGTGGTCTGCAGCTTGCCGCCGAAGCCGCCGCCGACGTCCGGCGCGATCACCCGGATCTTGGACTCCGGCACACCCGTGGTGGCGGCGAGCGCGAAGCGCACGATGTGCGGGATCTGTGTGGCGGACCACATCGTGAGCTGTTCACCGGTCGGATCGACGACGACCGAGCGCGGCTCCATGAAGGCCGGGATCAACCGCTGCTGCCGGAACTCCCGTTCGACGACGACACCGTCCGTACGGGCCTTGGCGATGGCCTCCTCGACATCGCCACCGGTTCCAGCAGCGGCGGAGTCGAAGATCCAGAGCGCCGACTTATTGGTGCCGAGGTCGGGGTGGGCGAGAGGCCCGCCGGTCTCGTCGGCGGTCGCGGCCTCCTTGAGGTCGAGCGCCGCCGGCAGCTCCTCGTAGTCGACGTCGACGAGCTCGGCGGCGTCGCGTGCCGCCGTCGCCGTCCTGGCGACCACGACCGCGACGATCTCCCCGGCGAAGGCGACGCGGTCAGCCGGCATCGGTGAATGCGCCGGGGTGACCTGCTCGGGCGTGATCGGCCAGGCATTGATGCAGGCGCCCAGCTCCTCACCGAAGTCCGCCCCGGTGAACACGGCGGTCACATTGGGCGAGGACGCCGCCTCGCTGGTGTCGATACCGACGATCCTGGCGTGCGCGAAGGGGCTGCGCACCATCGCCACGTGCAGCATGCCCGGCAACGTGATGTTGTCGGTCCAGCGGGTGCGCCCGGTGATCAGGCGCTGGTCTTCCTTCCGGCGGCGGTCGCGGCCGATCTCAGCGACGGGGGCCTCCTCGACGGCGGTCATGATCGCACCTCCTTCGCCGC
Organism: Aeromicrobium sp. YIM 150415; assembly: GCF_016918125.1. NCBI lineage: Bacteria > Bacillati > Actinomycetota > Actinomycetes > Propionibacteriales > Nocardioidaceae > Aeromicrobium > Aeromicrobium sp. YIM 150415. The sequence continues at coordinate 13,298 of NZ_JAERWM010000012.1, forward strand.
GGTACGCACGGCTTGGACGATGTTCTGATAGCCGGTGCAGCGGCACAGATTGCCCTCGAGGCCGATTCGGATCTGCTCCTCGCTGGGGTCTGGATTCTGGGCGAGGAGGTCGACCGACTGCATGATCATGCCCGGCGTGCAGTACCCGCACTGCAGGGCGTGGCACTCGTGGAAGGCGCGCTGCATGGGATGGAGCTCGCCGTCGCTGGCGAGCCCTTCGATGGTGGTGACCTCGCCCCCGTCGGCCTGCACGGCGAGCACATTGCAGGACTTCACGCTCTGCCCGTCGAGGTGGACGGTGCAGGCGCCGCAGTTGCTGGTGTCACAGCCCACCACGGTGCCGGTCTTGCCGAGGGTCTCGCGCAGGTAATGCACCAGCAGGGTGCGGGGGGCGACATCGTCGCTGACCGTGGCTCCGTCGACGGTCATCGTGATCCTGGTCATGGGGCGGCTCCTGAGCGTCGTCAGTGTGATGGACCTCACACTAGGCGCGGGCAGGTTGGCGAACGGTTGGCCAGGGAGCCCTTAGTCACCCGCCCCGTCCACTCACCCGTCCGCCCCCAGGCTCGCGAGTGGTGCGAATTCGCCATGGTGCCGGCGCTTGCCGGGGCGAATCTGCACCACTCGCGGGCAGAATTGCACCACTCGCTGCGCCACCCTGTCGCGGGCCGGGGCGGTCGCTCACCCCAGATGACGTGACCGGGCGACCGCGAGACGGGCCTTCAGCAGGGCGCGACTGGGATGGGGGTCCGAGCCCATGGCCCTCAGCCCCGCCTCGATGACCTCGCTGTCGTGCGGGACGAGCTCGCTGTAGCGCACAACGGCCGCCGGATTCGGATCGGCCAGCAACGCCTCACGTATCGCCACCGCGACGACCTCTCCCAACTCCATCAGCACCGGGGACTCCGTGCCGGGCATCAGGTCGCCGCGATAGGCGTGGACCGCCTCGCTGACCCGCCCGGCCCGGAGCAGATCGAGCACGGTCTCGACATCGGTCTGCACCGGCATCATCAGTCGATAGGGGCGCGATGCCAGCTGTCCGGAGAGGGCACTGCGCAGATGCGAGACCTCGACCTTCAAGGTGGAGAGGGTGACCGCGGCATCGCCGTAGAGCAGGGCATGCAACTGATCGAGGCTCAGGCCGTCGGGGTGGAGCGCGAGCAGGGCGAGGATCTCGGTCTGCCTCCGGCTGAGCAGCAGCCGTGCTCCGTCGAGCCGCACCTCCACCGCGCCGAGCAGCGTGAGATCCAGTCCCGGCTCCCCGAGCTCCGCTTCGTCCGCGGCGGCAGGGGCACCCCGCACGGGGAGCGCCGACTCGACGAGCCGGGCGAGCACCCGCGCCGTGGCGAGACCGATCGGATGGGTCCGGTCCCAGGTCGTCGAGAGATCGACGACCCCGAGCTGCTCCCCCGTGACCGGATCGCGCACCGGGGCCGCCCAGCACACCCAGTTGTGCACCATCGGCGCATAGTGCTCGGCGCTGAAGACCATGCTCGGCACGCCGAGCCGATTGGCCAGATCGAGCGCATTGGTGCCGGCGGATCTGTCGTCCCAGCGACCCGCCGGCACGAAGTTGACGCTCTCGGCCTTGCGCCGCATGACCCGCCCGCCGTACGTCCAGAGGATCCGGCTCTCGGGATCCGTGACGGCGACGACGAGGTCGCCGTCCTCCGCCGTCCGGCGAAGTTCGGCCTCGATCCGCTCGACCGCGGCCTGTAGAGGGGATTCACGCCAGTACGCCAGCGCCTCGCCTTCGTCGGCCAAGGGCGCTTCGCCGATCCGCTCGACATCGGCCTGCTCGGAGCGTCGCCAGCTGCTCAGGATCTCCGGCCGGACCAGGTCTTCGGCGGCATCGCCCTGCTCGACGAAGGACGTCCAGGCGCGCATCGCCCGCACACGCCTCGCCTGAAGCTCCGCCTGCTCCATGGACCAACTCTAGGAGCATTCGCCGCTTCTTCCCAGATGTGACCGGGGTGGACGGTCGTCAGCCGAGGAGAATGCCGGGGTTGAGGATGCCGGCCGGGTCGAGCTCCCGCTTCGCCCCGGACAAAGCCGCCGCGAACAGATCGGGACGCTGGCGGTCGTACCAGGGTCGGTGGTCGCGGCCGACCGCGTGATGGTGCGTGATCGTGCCACCCGCCCTGTTGATCGCCTCACTGACCGCGACCTTGATCTCGTCCCACTGCGCGACCGTGCTACCCCAGGTGCCGGCGGCGTAGACCCCGAAATAGGGTGCCGGACCGTCGGGATAGACGTGCGTGAACCGGCAGGTGACCACGCCAGGCATGCCCAGGGAGCGCATCGCCTCCTCCGCGGCTGCCGTGACGCCCGCGCGCAGCTCGTCGTAGCGCTCCCACGTGCACGCGGTCTCGAAGGTCTCCACGATCATCGACCGCGCCGCCAGCGCATCGCGCTGGTAGGGCATGCGCAGGAAGGCCGAGCGCCAGGCATCCGAGGCTCCGCTGCGAGCCACCTCGTCCGCGCTGTCGGTGTAGCGGGGCTGCTCGGCGAGGACGCCACCCTCGTCCCGGCAAATCTCGACCGCACGCTCCATCCATGGCTCCAGCGGATGATCGGCGGACTCGAAGCCCAGCACGAGGATCGCCGACGAGGCGCCCGCGTTGATCGCCGCCTCGACCGGATCGAGGAAGCGGCAGTTCGCCGGCTGCAGGCCGGACTGGGCGATCGTGCGCACGGCCCGCACGCCGGCATTCTCCTCGGTGAAGGACACGGTGGCAGCAGCACGCCAGCGCGGGCGTTCTCGGATCCGCATCCACGCGCGCGTCACGATGCCGAGCGCTCCCTCGGAGCCGAGGATCAGCCGGTCCGGCGAGGGTCCCGCTCCCGATCCCGGCAGCCGCCGCGACTCCATCGTGCCGCTCGGCGTGACCGTGCGGACGGACTCGACGAGATCGTCGATATGGGTCGGTCCGGTGGCGAAGTGGCCGCCGGCTCGGGTCGCGATCCAGCCGCCGAGGGTCGAGAACTCGAAGGACTGTGGGTAGAAGCGCAGGGTGTATCCGTGTGGTCGCAGCTGCTTCTCGAGCTCGGGACCGAGCGCACCGGCCTCGATCAGCGCCGACTGGCTGGTGGCGTCGACCTCGAGCACTCGCGACATCTCCCGCAGGTCGAGGCTCACCACTCCGGCATCGTGAGCGAAGCGTGGCTCGACGCCGCCGACCACCGACGTGCCCCCGCCGAACGGCACAACCGCGATCCCTCTATCGGTGCACCAATCGAGAACAGCCGCCACGTCGGCCTCACTGCGCGGTCGCACCACCAGATCCGGTACGTGGTCGAATCGTCCGAGCAGCGCTCGGACGACGTCGCGGAAGGCCTGCCCGTGCGCGTGGGACAGCCGGTCGACGTGGTCATCGGAGCAAAGGTGCGCGAGGGTCACCGGAGGCTCGACCCGCGAGGCCGGCACGGCGATGGCGCGCGGATCCGGGGGCTCGTGTGCCGTCAGGTCGGCGCCCGGCAGCAGCTGGCCGACATTCGCCGCCAGAACCTCGGCCTCGGACGGGCTCAGGGCATCCTCCGTCGTGCCCCAGCCCCACCATGAACGCCCCATCACAGCCTCCTGAACTGACGTGCGCGTAAGTTACGTAGGCGTCAGTTCATCGTAGACTGGCCGCATGCGCAAGTCCCCTTCGCCGGCCACCGGCACCAAAGGCGTCCCGAGAGCGGAGCGTGAGGCCGAGATCCTCGATGCCGCGTGCCGGGAGTTCGGCGAGCAGGGCTACGAGCACGGGTCCGTCGCCCGCATCGCCACAGCCTGCGACATCTCGCGCGCCCTGGTGTACGAGTACTTCGGCTCCCGCGACGGACTGCACGAGAGATGCGTCCGGGCGGTCGGCGATCCACTCGTCGCCGCCGTGACCGCGGCGCAGACGAGCCCGGACCCCGGCGGCCGGGCACAGGCGACGATCACGGCGATCCTGGCGCAGCTGGAGGAGCGCCGGTCCGACTGGCATGTCATCTACGATCCGAGCCTCCCTCGCGAGGCGGCCGGATACGAGCCCGCCCAGGGGTACCGCGAGAAGCTCAACCGCCTCGGGGCGGAGGGGGTGCGGGCGGTGAGCGACACCGGCGACGCACTGGATCTCAGCCTGCTCACGCACCTCTGGTACGGCACGGTCAGCTCGACGATCTCCTGGTGGCAGCGGCATCCCGACGAGAGCGCGGCCTCGCTCGCGGACCGATGGCACCGGCTCCATGTCGTCCGCTGACTACCGGCGGAGCAGCTCGACGATCGCACCGGTGAAGGAACCTGGACTCTCCAGATTCGGGTAGTGCGCGCTCCCGGCGATCTCCTGATACTCGCCGTGCCGGACGCCGGCGACCAACCGTGATGCGAGCGCGCGGTGATCCCGGCTGTCCAGTGCTCCCGCGAGGGCGAGCACAGGCACCTCGATCTCGCCGAGCCGGTCCCAGGTCCCCGCGACGGGGGTCGGCGGGGTCGGGGCCACCGGCAGGCCGTCGTCGCCGATGGACACGTGGTGTGCCAGGACCTCCCGCACCATCGTCTCGATCAGCGTCCAGACCTCGGGATCGACATCCTCGGGCCCTCGCTCCGGGCCGTGGGTGAAGCGCATGAAGGCGGCGATCCAGGCCTCGGCATCGCCGGTAGCTTGGGCCGACGACCACTCGGCGAGGATCTCGAGAACCCACGGATCGGTGAACTCGGCCTCACTCGTTCCGGTGCCGCTGACCACCAACGCGGCCACGCGATCGGGATACTCCAGCGCGACATCGACCGCAGTGCCCCCGCCCATCGACACGCCGACGAGGACCGCTCGGTCGATCCCCAGAGCGTCGAGGAGAGCGATCACATCGTCGGCAAGCCGGTAGGTGGCGGAGGCATCCGAGGAGCCGCCGTGGCCCCGAGCGTCGGGAGCGATGACCCGGCGATCGTCGAAGGCGGTCGCCTGGGGCCGCCACATCCGGTGGTCGACCCCGCCACCGTGCAGCAGGACGATCGGCGGAGGGCCGGCCGGCCCGGGCGTCTCGGCATAACTGATGCGCTGGTCGGCCAGGTCCAGAGCGCGGGTGGTCGCGAAGTTCATGACAACCAAGGTGTCATAGTATCGCTCGCCTGACAACCGAGGTGTCACACTGACCACATGAGCGAACCCCTCGCCCCCGATGCCCTGGCCGACCGGCTCACGGACGTGTATGTCGCCCTCGGCCCCGTCTATCGGAAGGTCGCCCGCATCGTCGAACGCGACCAACAGATCATGGGGATGTCCGTCGGAGTCCGGAACGTGCTCGACCAACTTCAGCGCCAGGACGACCTCACCGTGCCGCAGATGGCCCGCGCCCAGGACCTCAGCCGGCAGTTCGTGCAACGAATGGTGAACGACGCCCGGTCCTCCGGCTTCGTCGAGATCGTCGACAACCCCGCCCATCGCCGCTCCTCCCTCGTCCGCCTCACCCCGAACGGCCAACGCGCCATCGACGCCGTCACCGGCCGCGAGCACCACATGATGGGGCAGGTCGGAGGCGACCTCACCGCGGCCGACCTGGACGCGACCCTGCGCGTCCTGCACCACATGCGGGTCGCCCTCGAGGCGATCGAGGCCGACACGCCTACCTGAGGACCTTGGCGATCATGCCCCGGCCCGCGCTGCGCACCGGGCAGCCTAAACTGAGCGGGTGAGTGCTGAGGACCGTCGTGGACGCGTCGCCCGATGGATGCTTCCCGGAGGCACGGAGCCCGATCCGCGGTTCACCCTCGCCAACGAGCGCACCTTCCTGGCCTGGATCCGCACAGCACTCGCCTTCATCGCCGCTGGGGTCGCCCTCGAGGCCTTCGGCGGCGACCTCTTCCACGACGACATCCGCCTGGTGGCGTCCCTCGTCGCGGTGGTGATCGGCCTGATCATCGCCGCGACCTCGCTCTTCCGCTGGCGGCGGGTCGAGTCGAGCCTGCGCCACCACACCCCCCTGCCGTGGCCCGCCCTGTTGCCGCTGCTGGCCCTCGGCACCGCACTCGCCGCCGGTGTCGTGCTCGGCCTGGTACTCGCATGACCTCCCTACGAGCCGAGACATGACCGCCGAGACCCAGCCCGAGCGCACCACCCTGGCGTGGTCACGCACCTCGCTCGCCCTGCTGGTGGTGAGCGCGTTATTCCTGCGGTGGCTGCCATCGGCCGGATGGATCGCGGTCCTGCCGGTGTTGGTCAGCGGACTGTTCGCCCTGACCATCACGACGACCCGCCGCGCCGGGCCGGTCCCGCTGGTCGACACCGCGGCCGATCTGGCGGTGTCCCGCATCCTGCTGACCAGTCTCGCTACCGGGATTCTCGCCCTCACCGCCGCCATCTCGGTCATCATCGCGGCCACCTGAGCGATTTCCCCACCGGCCGGGATGTGACATCATCGATGTCATGGTCGAACCGCCTGCCCTGCGCGATGTCATCCACCGTGACGTGCTCGTCGGCGATGTCCGCCTGCACATCGCCGAGGCCGGCGCGGAGCACGAGGGCCCCGCCCTCGTGCTCGTACACGGCTGGCCCCAGCACTGGTGGATCTGGCGCGACGTCCTCCCACGGCTGGCACAGCGACATCATGTGATCGCGGTGGACCTGCGCGGCCACGGCTGGAGTGAGGCGGTGCCGCCCGAGGACGGGGCCTACGACAAACGCGTCATCGCCCGTGAGCTGCTGGACCTCTGCGAGACGCTCGGCCTGGACCGGCCCGTCCTCGTCGGACACGACTGGGGCGGATGGGTGTCGCTGCTCGCCGCCTCCATCGCGCCCGACCGGGTGCGCGGCGTGGTCGCGACCGCGATCATCGCGCCCTGGGCTCCGATCCCCTGGCGCGACCTGTGGCGCTTCGCCTACCAGCTCGTCGCCGGAGGACCCCTCGGCTATGCCGCCCACCGCCGATTCAAACAGCGTTTCCTGCGCCTGGTCTTCAAACTGGGCGCCGGGGGCGGTCGACGGCTGACCACCGACGAGAAGAAGGTCTATCTCGTCCGCTACCGCGACCCTGCTCGCGCTCGCGCCGGTGTCGCCATGTACCGGCAGTTCCTCCTCAACGAGATGCCCGACCTACGGCGGGGACGTTACGCGAACCGCCCGCCCACGGATCTGCCGGTGCTGCTGCTGCCGGGACGCGACGACGGCGTGCTGACACCGCGACTCGTACGTCGCGCCGAAGGGCCCTCGGTCGAGGTGAGGACGGTCGAGAACGCGGGCCATTGGGTGCCCGAGCAGCGTCCCGACGCGCTGGCCGAGCACGTCGAAGGCTTCGTCGCGGCCCTGGCAGACTGAACGGGTGCCCTGGCTCGGCGTCTGGACCCCTCTCGCGATCGTCATCGTGATCTTCACGGTGAGCGTCGTCCGCGAACCGCGACGCCTGCGACCGGGTCTGTACCTGCTCGTCGCCGTCCAGCTGGCCGTGCTCGCCGTGCTCGGCGACATCCTCGACCTGGCATCGCGGTGGGGTGACGACCTCACCGCCGCCTGGATCCTCTTGGGCCTGCTGCTGCTCGGTGTGGTGACGGTGAGTCTTCTGGGGCTCTTCCTCGTCGCCAATGCCGTCACGATGCTGCGCAGAGAGGGGCGCGGCGCGGCGACCCTGGTGTCACTCGCACTGGGACTCGTGGTCGTCGGCTACGTCGCCCTCGCGATCACCGCCGTGACGGGCGCGGCGCCCCGGGCCATCGCGTGGACCTTCTTCCTCGGCATGCCGATGATGTACCTCGGGTGGGTCTTCTCGGGTTTCCTGCTGTACTCGCTGGTCTACCTGTGGTGGAACAAGCGGTGGGGTGGCCCCATCGACGCGGTGGTCGTGCTCGGCGCCGGACTGCGACGGGGCGAGGAGGTCACCCCGCTGCTCGCCTCCCGGCTGGACCAGGCGCGCGCCGTCGCGGACCGTTCTCGCGCCGCGGGACGCGATCCCGTCATCGTGGTATCGGGCGGGCAGGGTCCCGACGAGCGGATCAGCGAGGCCGACGCGATGGCGCGCTATCTGCGCGACCACGGCGTGCCGGCCGACCGGCTGCTGCGCGAGGACCGTTCGACCACGACCGAGGAGAATCTCGCCTTCTCCGCGCGCGTCCTCGCCGACCGGGCGCCACGGCGCGTGGCCGTGGTGACCAACAACTACCACGCCTTCCGTGCCGCGACCCTCATGCGGCAGGCCGGGCTGCCCGGCTACAGCGTCGGATCTCCGACAGCGCGGTACTTCTGGCCGAGTGCGACGGTCCGGGAGTATCTGGCCCTCTTGCGCGACCATCGGTGGGTCAACGGCATCGTCCTCGGCCTACTCTCGCTGCCGATGCTCTCGTCGATCGGCTACGGCGTGGTCGATCTGCTCCGCTGACACCACTCCGGTCGCGGTAGGTGGTGAGCTATCCCGCACTTCCGACCCCGAAGTGCGGGAACACTCACCACCCGAGGGAGGCGGTGCGATGATGGGACGGTGAGCCTCGACTCGTTCATCGCCGGCCTGCCGAAGGCCGAGCTCCATGTCCATCACGTCGGGTCCGCGTCACCGCGCGCGGTCGCCGAGCTCGCCGCCCGGCACGCCGGCGACACCCCCGTGCCGACCGACGCCGCCCAGCTCGCCGAGTACTTCACGTTCACCGACTTCGCGCACTTCATCGAGGTCTACCTCTCGGTCGTCGATCTGCTGCGCACGCCCGAGGACCTCTGGACGCTCACCTACGAGGTCGCCCGCGACCTCGTAGGACAGAACGTCCGCTATGCCGAGCTGACGATGACGCCGTACACCTCGATCGTCCGGGGCATCGCCGCCGAGGCCTACGTCGAGGCGATCGAGGACGCCAGGCGGACGGCCGAACGCGACTTGGGTCTGAGCCTGCGCTGGTGCTTCGACATCCCCGGCGAGTCGGGTCTCGAGGCGGCCGATGTCACCCTCGACACCGCGCTGCGCCTGCGCCCCGACGGACTGGTGTCCTTCGGCCTGGGCGGACCCGAGATCGGCGTTCCCCGGCCGCAGTTCGCGCCGCACTTCGAACAGGCGATCGCCGCCGGCCTGCGCTCTGTGCCCCACGCGGGCGAGTCGACCGGCCCCGAGACGATCTGGGACGCGATCCGGCATCTGCGCGCCGAACGCATCGGCCATGGGATCGCGGCGGCCGAGGACCCGGAGCTGCTGGCCTATCTCGCCGAGCACCGCATCGCGCTCGAGGTCTGCCCGACCTCGAACGTGCGCACTCGGTCGACGCCCTCGCTCGATGAACACCCCCTCCCGGCCCTCGTCGCGGCCGGCGTGCCCGTCACCATCAACTCCGACGATCCGCCGATGTTCGAGACGACGCTGAACAATGAGTACGCGGTCGCCGCCGAGCTGCTCGGACTGGACGAACGCGGCATCGCCGACCTCGCCCGTGCGGCCGTGCGAGCGAGCTTCGCACCCGGCGATGTCCGGACCCGGCTCCTGCGCGAGATCGACTCCCACGCGGGCTGATGTCTCGGCTGCGCCGGTGCGCGCTGATCATCGCCGCGCTCTCGCTGACGGCCTGCGGCACCCAGGAGGAGAGCGTCGAGCCGCTGCCGGGCGGCGTGGTCGACTATCAGCTCGGCGGAGCCTATGAGCCCGACGAGGACGTGACGATCGTGGTCCGCGACCGCACCGATGAGCCCGACTCCTCGCGCTACTCGATCTGCTATGTCAACGCCTTCCAGACCCAGCCGGACGAACGCGAAGATCTCGCGCGCAGCCGTCCCGAGGTGTTGTTGACCGGGCCGGGCGGGCCGGTGTACGACCCGGACTGGCCCGACGAGCAGCTGTTCGACCTGTCGACGCCCGAGCTCCGGAGCAAGGTGCTGGAGCTCGTCGAGCCGTGGATCGCCGGATGCGCCGAAGACGGCTTCGAGGCGATCGAGGCCGACAACCTGGATGCCTGGACCCGCTCGCAGGGCCTCTACACGCGCGGGGACGCCGAGGCCTTCGCCGACGACCTCGCCGCGCTCGCCCACGAGCACGGTCTCGCGATCGGCCAGAAGAACGCCGTGGAGGTCGACGGTCCCTCGCTCGGCTTCGACTTCGCCGTCACCGAAGAGTGCGCCGTCTTCGACGAATGCCGCACCTTCTCCGATCTCTACGACGAGGACGTCATCGAGATCGAGTACACGGACAACGGGCGCGAGGCCTTCGCGGAGGCCTGCCGCGACCGCTACGACGACCACCCGATCACCTTGCGCGACCGCGAATTACTGCCCGCCGGCGAAGAGGGCCACGTCGTCGAGACCTGCTGAAGGTCAGCCGGCGATCCGCGTGCCGATCGCGCGCATCGCCGCGAGGACGTCGTCGCGCCGGTCGGGGCCGGTCGCGTCCCAGTGCGCGAGGACGGCATAGGCGATGGTTCTCGCCGGAGTCTCGACGACCCCGATATCGGCCCGCACACCGGGATCGGTGCCGGTCTTCGACCACAGCCGGACCCCACGCTCATCGGCCCGGTGAGCGAGCGGATCGAGCCCGAAGGCACCGCCGACCATCGACAGATCCGTGGTGCCCGCCAGCCACTGCCGCACCCGTGCGCTCACCGCGGCGCCGATGACCTCGTCGCGGTGCAGACGTGCCATCAGATCGCTCAGCTCATCGGCCCGACCACGCGAGAGCGCGGCCGGATCGGCGGGCCGGCGCTCGTCGCGCGCCCGGTCGAGCAGTGCGGAGTCGCGGAGACCGAGGGCATGTGTCGTGGCCGCGATGGGCTCCAGCCCGAGCCGGCGGATGACGACATTCGCCGCGAGATTGTCGCTGACCGCACCGATCAGGACACAGAGATCGTCAAGGCAGAGCGTCGGCTGGCGCAGCAGGTGCCACAGGCCCGAGTCGGCGACGCGCTCGTCCAGATCCCAGCCGAGCTCCTCAGCCGGGTCGAGGTCACCTGCCACGATGCGTCGCGCCGCCTCGATCAACGCGAATACCTTGCCGACGCTGGCGGTCGGCACCACCTGGTCCGCACCGTGCTCGGCGAGCACCCGGCCGGACCGGGCGTCGAGCAGACAGACCGACCAGCTGACCCCCAAGGGCAGTGCCGGCAGCGTGATCGTCATCGGGTGACCGCCTTCTCGAATCGTGGCTCCATCACCCAGAACCCGCCCAGGGGGAGGCTCCGCAGGATCTCGGCATCCTCGGGGTGCAGTTCCTTGCGGCGGAGCAACTCGTTGAGGATCCGCCCGCGCTCCTCGAGCAGCTCCTCGCGGGTGCGCTCGGGGAGTGTGGCCAGCCGCTCGGCGAGCTGCTGGTAACGGTACGCCCAGACGCCGCCGGGCCGGGAGAGGAAGGTCTCGGCGATCATCAGCAGCAGCGCGCACGCCGTCACGACACCCATGAGGACGAAGACCCCTTCGCCGAGATCGTCGGGCGTGTAGCGCAGGGTCAGGGCGCCGCACACCACCAGCGAGAGCACGGCGATGACGTACGCGAGATCGTTGCGACGCCGCCCGATCCGCCACCACTGGACCGCGAACATCGCCATGCCCACGATCCCCAGCAGCAGACTGAGCGGCAACAGGACATCGCGCATCCCGCTGCTCATCGGATCGACCGAGGCGGAGCCCCGGATGCCGGGGATCCAGCCTCCTGGCCCGACGGTCGCGAAGGCGCCGAAGATCGCGACCCCGCAGATCACCGCGGCCATCTGCACCCGCTGCTGCCGCTGGAACCAGGCGCTGTACGACTCGGTGGTCATGCCCAGTCGGTGCTCGATCTCACCGAAGGGCACCTTCCCGCCGAAGCGGTGGTTGCGCGCCCAGTGTCGCGGGGTCTCCTCGTCGGTGTTCATCACTCGCCATTGTGACGCGGAACCGGCCACGGTGTCGGCGCTCCTCGTCGGCGACGAGGCCCGACGCTGGTCAGCGCCAGCCGAGGGCGGGCGCGACGTGGGTGAGGATCGACTCCAGCACGTGGGCGTTGTAGTCCACGCCGAGCGTGTTCGGGACGGTGAGCAGCAACGTGTCGGCCGCCGCGATCGCCTCGTCCTCGCGGAGCTGCTCCACGAGCGCATCGGGCTCGTCGGCATAAGAACGCCCGAAGATGGCGCGCGTGTTCTCGTCGATCATGCCGACCTGATCGGACGCATCGCGGTTGACGCCGAAGTAGGCGCGGTCGCGGTCGTCGACGAGCGCGAAGATGGAACGACTCACCGAGACCCGCGGCTCACGCTCGTGTCCAGCCTCCTTCCACGCCTCGCGATAGACGTCGATCTGCTCACGCTGCTGTACGTGGAAGGGCTTGCCGTTCTCGTCGTCCTTGAGTGTCGAGGACTGCAGGTTCATGCCGAGGGTGGCGGCCCAGCGCGCCGTGCCGGTGGAGCCCGAACCCCACCAGATACGGTCGCGCAGACCCTCCGAATGCGGCTCGATCCGCAACAGGCCCGGCGGATTGGCGAACATCGGACGCGGATTGGGCTCGGCGAATCCCTGCCCGCTCAGCACCTGGAGCGCGACCTCGGTGTGACGTCGCGCCATGTCCGCATCGGTGTCGCCCTCGGAGGGCTCGTACCCGAAATACCGCCAGCCGTCGATCACCTGCTCCGGTGACCCGCGACTGATGCCGAGCTGAAGTCTGCCGCCGGCGATCAGGTCGGCCGCGCCGGCCTCCTCGGCGAAGTAGAGCGGATTCTCATAGCGCATGTCGATGACCCCGGTGCCGATCTCGATGCGCGAGGTGCGGGCGCCGATGGCCGCGAGCAGCGGGAAGGGCGACCCGAGCTGGCGGGCGAAGTGGTGCACCCGGACGTAGGCGCCGTCGACGCCGAGCTCCTCGGCGGCCTCGGCCAGCTCGATCGTCTGGTTCAGCGCGTCGGACGCGGTGCGCACCTGCGAGCCGGGGGCCGGCTGCCAGTGGCCGAAGGACAGAAATCCGATCTTCTTCACGTTGAGGTCAACGTCCGGGCCGGTGGATCATTCCCCGTGCGCAACGTCCGGTCCGTCACTTCCGTTCGCCGAAACGAAATTGGCTCCCGTACTGCCAGTCGCCGCCGTAGGCCAGCCGCTTGCAGTTCACCGAGATGTACGCATCGTGATACTGGCGGGCGTACTTGGTGTGCTGGACGTTGCTCTGATACAGGCAGGAGAAGTAGTTCTTCCCGTAGTAGTGCGTCCGTATCGTCCCCGCGTTCGCTGCATTCGCCGAGCCCAGAACGAGCGTTCCGGCCGCGACCAGCGCGGCCATGATCAAGGTCAGCGGACGGCGGACTCTCATCGATTCCATACCACCAAACAATCATCGGTGTTCTCGCAAGGCAACCGGAGCCGACGCGGAAATGGGCGCGCGATCCCGGACGTCACCCCAGGACGCGGGCGACCTGGATGACGGCGCGCTCCAGCAGCTCGGGTGTGGTCGCGTAGTTGAGCCGGGCGTGTCGCTCGCCGCCGAGTCCGAAGGGCAGGCCCGAGCTCAGCGCGACCCGTCCATGCTCGAGGATCTGCTCGGCGGGATCCTCGCCGAGCAGGTCGCCGAAGTCGAGCCAGGCGAGATAGCACCCGTCGCCGCTCACCCACCCGACATCGGGGAGGTACTCGTCGAGGAGGGCGCGCAGGAGTCGTCGGTTGTCCTCCAGATCGGCCACCACCGCATCGAGCCAGGCGTCTCCGCCGCCGAAGGCCGCCGTCTGCGCGACCAGCCCGAACTGGCTCGCGCCGAAGGTGACCACGGGAGGGATGGCCGCCAGCTCGTGGACGGCATCGGATCCGGCCACCAGCAGACCGGCCTTGAGACCGGCGAGGTTGAAGGCCTTCGATGCCGACGTGGCCACGAAGGCGGAGTCACTCCCGCGGACGGCGAGGTAAGGCACGAAGCCATGAGGCACGAGGGGAGCGTGGATCTCGTCCACCACGACCCGGGCTCCCCGTGCGGCGGCGATGCGTGCGACCGCCTCCAGCTCCTCGCGAGTATGCACGGCACCGGTCGGATTGTGAGGGCTGCACAGCAGATAGCCACTGCCGGGACCTGTCTCGGCGAGGACCTCGTCGAGGCGGTCGAGATCGAGTCGGCCATCGCCGCCGAGGGGCGCGGTCTCGACCCGCCGGCCGGCCCACTCGATGACCTCGTAGAAGGGCGGATAGACCGGCGGATTCACCACGACGGCGGCACCCGGTTCGGTGACGAGCCGGATCGCTGTACTCAGTCCGGTGAGTACATCGGCGACCTCGATGACCGCGTCGTCGGCCACAGCCCAGGTCCACCGCCGCCGCGCGAAATCGGCGAAGGCCTCCCGATAGGGGCCGACCACGCCATAGCCCGCGTCGCCGCGGGTGACGAGATCCTGCAACGCGTCGGTCACCGCAGTGGCCGGGCGTGCGTCCATCTCAGCGATCCAGAGGGGCAGGACATCGCCGGGATACTGAGACCATTTCACGCTCGTCCGCCCTCGGAGCTCGGTCTCCGTCAGTTCTCGCAGCGGGTGCATGGGACCCATCTTCGCCCGTCGGCACCGTGGTGCGCATCGGGATCGAGTCCGCGTGACCCCTTGACAGTGTGACCTGCGCCTCGTCTAGGATCGATTCGCATTACGCACATCATTCCGTATAACGAAACGAGGCAGTCGATGTCGAACCGCTTACGCGATCAGCTGGACGAGGATCTCGTCCTGGCCCCAGGCGTCTGGGACGGCCTCACCGCCGTCATCGCCGAGCAGGCCGGCTTCTCGGCGCTGTGCGCCTCCGGCTTCGCCATCTCCGCGAGCCTCGGCTACCCGGATGCCGAGCTCTACACCATGACCGAGAATCTCCATGCCGTCCGGACGATCCGCGAGGCCAGCTCACTGCCGCTCGTCGCCGATATCGACACCGGCTACGGCAATGCCGTGAACGCGGTCCGTACCGCGCGGCGCTTCCTCGATGCCGGAGTCGAGGCCGTCTTCATGGAGGACCAGGAGTCCCCCAAGCGCTGTCCGCTGACCACCGGGGCCGCCCTTCCGTTGCTGGACGTCACCGCCGCCGCGGGGAAGATCCGGGCCGTGAAGGACACCGTCGGCGACGACATGATGGTCATCGCCCGGACCGATGCCCGCGGAGACGAGGCGCTGCGCCGCGCCGTCGCCTATGTCGAGGCGGGTGCCGACCTGATCATGCCGGTCACCAAGACCTTCGACACCGTCGAGGAGTGGGCCGCATGCCATGCCGAGGTCGGCGTGCCCCTGATGGCGACCCTGACCGCGTCGGCGTGGACCGAGAAGGCGTTCACGCCGGAGGTCATGCGAGAGATCGGGGTGGGGCTCGCCATCCTGCCGACCCAGCTGCTCATGGCGGTCGCGGGTGTCGCCGAACGCACCCTGAGCCGCCTCGCTCGCGACGAGGCACCGGCGCAGGTCGGCGAGGACGAAGGAGCGATGGCGCACCACCGGTTCGTCGACCTCATCGGGACAGCCGATGTCGAACGGATCCAGCACACCTATCTGCCCGAGAGCGCCTGAGGAGGAGTCGTGCCACAGACCATCGTCGAGAAGATCCTCGCCCGTACCGCGGGGCGTGACGAGGTGCAGGCGGGACAGAACCTCCCCTGCCGGCCCGACCACATGATCGCCTACGACTTCCCCGGCTACACCGACGTGATGTTCCGTCAGATGCACGACGACTTCGGGATCACCGAGCTCGCCGAGCCCGAGCGGTACCTGGTCTTCATCGACCACATGCTCACCCGCGGCGATCAGCGCGAGGAGGACGTCCACCGCGTCACCCGCGAATGGTGCGACTACTACGGGATCACGCTGCACGAGGCCGACGGCATCGGCCACCAGGTCATGGCCGAGCGCGGCTACGCGGCCCCCGGCCGTTTCCTCATCCACTTCGACGGCCACATCTCCGGCGCGGGCGCCTTCAACGCGCTCGGCTGGGGCGTGCGCCGCGATCTCCTCGAGGGATGGGTGAAGGGCGAGCTCTATCTCGACATCCCCGCCACCACCCGCTTCGAGCTGACCGGCGAGTTCCAGCCGGGAGTCGACAGCCGCGACCTGGTCCACGAGATCATCGCCCGGCTCGGCGCCGACGGCTGCGCCCATCAGGTGATGGAGTTCGGCGGGCCCGGCGCGCGAACCATGAAGATCGACCACCGTCAGTCGCTGTGCGGCATGGCCATGTTCACCGGAGCCGTGTCGGCGGTCTTCGAGCCCGACGAGCTGATGCTCGAGCACGTGGGCCGTCTCACCGATGGCCCCCTCAACCCCGTCTGGCCCGACGAGGACGCGACCTACGCCGCGGTCCACACCATCGATCTGACGGAGCTGCGACCCCGGGTCGTGACACCCGGGTCCGCCCGGTCGGCCAATACGATGCACGCCGAGGACCTCGCGGACACCCGTGTGACGAAGGCCTTCATCGGATCCTGCGCGAGCGGACGGATCGAGGACATCCGCGCAGCCGCCTCGGTACTCGACGGCCGGACGGTCGCCCCGGGCGTCACACTCAACGTCGTCCCGACCTCGCAGGCCGTGCACGATCAGGCCGAACGCGAGGGGCTCCTGGATGTACTGCGCGATGCCGGCGCGCGGATCGCACGCTCCAGCTGCGACTTCTGCTTCGGCTACGAGCGCCCCCTGGATCCCGACGACATCTGCATCTCCACCGGCGTGCTCAATATCTCCGGACGGATGGGCAGCACCGATGCGGGGATCTACATGGGCTCGGCGTTCACGGTCGCCGCCAGCGCCGTCAACGGCCGGATCAGCGCGGCGGAGGTGGCCCCCCGATGACGGGATACCCGCCTCCTGCGGACATCATCGAGGGCCGGGTCGCCTGGATCTTCGGCGACGACTTCGACATCGACCTCGTCATCGGCGTCGAGAACATCAAGACTTACGACGCCGATGAGCTGAAGGCGGTGACGATGACGGCCTACGATCCCACCTTCGTGGACCGCGTCCGACCGGGCGATGTGATCGTGGGAGGCCGCAACTTCGGCTACGGACATCCGCACTATCCGCCGATGGTCGCCCTGCGCAATCTGGGCATCGCCGCCGTGCTGGCCGAGTCCTTCTCGCCGGGCTTCTGGCGCGGCGAGACCTACAACGGCATGCCGCTGCTGACCGTCCCCGGGATCAGTTCGACGGTGCGGACTGGGGATCCCGTCGCCGTCGAATGGCGTACCGCCACCGTCCGGATCCCCCGCGCCGACGGGACACAGACGCTCACCGGCCCGCCCCCCAGCGATCGCGTCCGTCGCGTCATCAGCGCCGGCGGGTCACTCAACCTCATGCTGGCCGAGCACCGACACGGAGAAGGATCATGACCGAAACGACCTCGTCCACCCCGACCGCGACACCCGCGGTATCGGAGTCCACCGCCCGGCGGGCAGCGATCGCCGGAGGTGTGGGAACGCTCATCGAGTACTACGACTTCAGCGTCTACGCCTTCCTGGCGCTGACCATCGGACCGCTGTTCTTCCCCAGCGAGCGCCCGGCGGTGTCCCTCCTGCTGACCCTCGCCGTCTTCGGCTCCGCCTATGTCATGCGTCCCCTGGGCGGCTGGTTCTTCGGGCGGCTCGGTGACCGGACGGGGCGCCGCAGGGCCCTCGTGGTGACGGTGGTCGCCATGGGCGTGTGCTGTGCGCTCCTCGGCATGCTCCCGACCTATGCACAGGTCGGCATCCTCGCCCCCATCCTGCTGGTCCTCATCCGCCTGGCCCAGGGGTTCTCGGCCGGTGGCGAGATCGGCGGCGCCGCGACCTATATCGCCGAGTCCTCCCCGGCCGGCCGGCGCGGCATCTACGGCTCGCTCACGCCGATCGGCTCCACGCTCGGCTTCGCGGTCGCCGCGACCGTGGTCGGCCTGGTGTCCCAGCTGACGACCTCCGAGCAGATGTCCGCCTGGGGATGGCGGATCCCGTTCCTCGTGTCGATCCCCCTCGCCGCGCTCTGCCTGTGGGCGCGGGTCAAGCTGGAGGACACCCCCGAGTTCGAGGAGATGGCCGATCAGGCCGAGGTGGTCCGCAGCCCGCTGCTGCAGGTGGTGCGCGAGCATCCGATCTCCGTGCTGCGCGTCATCGGCATCGCGATCGCCATGAACGGGACCGGGTATATCGGGCTGACCTACTTCAACATCTATCTGGTGGACGTGGGCTTCCCGCAGCAGTCGGTGTACTGGACGTCCGCCATCGCGATCGCGCTGGCCTGCGCCTCCTTCCCGATCGCCGGCATCCTGACCGATCGCTTCGGGCGCCGGCCGGTGCTGCTCGGGGCCTACGCGGCCTATCTGGTGATCGCCTGGCCGGCCTTCGCGATCATGGGCGCGACGGGGAGCCTCGTGGTGGTCGCCCTGGTCTACATCGTCTACATGATGTTCAACGGCCTCGCGCAGGTTCCGGCGTTCCCGCAGTTCACCGAGCTGTTCCCCCGACAGGTGCGCTATACCGGTGTCGCGCTGGGCTTCAACATCGGCACCATCATCGCCGGGGGCAGCGCGCCGTACATCGCGGCTCAGCTGGTCGAGACGACCGGCAGCTCGATGGCACCGGCGTACTGGGTGATGGCCGTCGCCGCGGTCGGCATCGTCACCGTCCTCACGATGCGTGAGACCGGGAAGTCCGCGTTGCCCAAGTGACGGCAGCGCAGAGTAGCGGGGGGGGGGGGGCGGGCCGCCCCCCCCCCCCCCGGGGCCACCCGGCCAGCCGGGCCCAGCGCGGGGGGGCGGGGG